>NZ_JBBCVW010000002.1:0-342104 GCF_037146215.1 Microbacterium sp. MMO-56 | reverse complement strand
GAGTGTGACGCTTCCTGCTGTTCGTCATGATCTGACCAGTCTCCCTGCCCGGACCCCCGGGCAACAGGACGACTCACACAACCACCGGACCTACCGAACGGGGTCAGCCCAGACGGACTTGGACCAAAGCCACCGGCTCTCTCTCTACTCGGCGGGCTTGCGTCCACCCCTGTCGCCACCCTCCCCAAGCTCTCGTTCGAGGTTGATCTCCAGTCGCGATCCGCCCCCAGCAACGGCGCTCTCCCGACACCCTGCTGATCATCGCCGAACACCTGCTTTCATACCTGTGGAGTGACCGCACCCCGCAATGGAGAGGGTGCGCTCGAACGGATGGCTTTCACGGGGCGAGATCTCTCGTCCCGTGTTGTGAAGAAGTCAGCGCCGGCAGAGTCGCACGGGGGATAGCGATCGTGGACGCGCCTCCATCACCGGATGCAGTAGTCGACGGTGTTCCGACGTCGCACCCAGTCAGCGCAGGGCCAGCAGCCCTGCTCAGTCCCCGCAGTGGTCCCCCGCGGAGCGGTGTGCCGATGTAGATATATTCGTCTCAGCACCATCATCTCGCGTGCGATGACCCGAGGAGAGTACATGCGCACGCATAAGGCATTGGCCGCCCTGACCGGCATGGTTGTCTGGGGCGTCCTCATCGCCACGGCTTACGCTTCGCCCGCGTACGCAGGAGTGGATCTGGATCGTCCGGTTGTGACGGCGGCGTCGCGAGCCAGCGCAGCGACGGTGAGCAGTGGCGACACGGTGAAGTTCAGATGGACGGTCGAGGAAGCGAGCGCACTCACGGTCGTGGAGTTCTGGGTGTACGGACCCCAGGACCGGATCTTCAGAGCTCGCGAAGACAGCTCGTCGATCACCCGTTCGGGCTCCACCCTGTCGGGAACCTCTTCGATCACGGTGGATGCGAAGACGTGGCCGGCCGGAGACTACCGCGTCGACTTCATAGCTCTTCAAGATGACGCCGGCAACAGCACCGACACCCGCTACAACGGCGGGCCACCGCTGAAGAAACTCACATTCGCAGTCACCGGCACCAAGGTTGATCTGGATCGTCCGGTTGTGACGGCGGCGTCGCGAGCCAGCGCAGCGACGGTGAGCAGTGGCGACACGGTGAAGTTCAGATGGACGGTCGAGGAAGCGAGCGCACTCACGGTCGTGGAGTTCTGGGTGTACGGACCCCAGGACCGGATCTTCAGAGCTCGCGAAGACAGCTCGTCGATCACCCGTTCGGGCTCCACCCTGTCGGGAACCTCTTCGATCACGGTGGATGCGAAGACGTGGCCGGCCGGAGACTACCGCGTCGACTTCATAGCTCTTCAAGATGACGCCGGCAACAGCACCGACACCCGCTACAACGGCGGGCCACCGCTGAAGAAACTCACATTCGCAGTCACCGAGCGAGTCTCCGGATCGCGGCCGGCCATCACCGGCACCGCACGGCTCGGTGCGACGCTGAGAGCAGTTCCCGGCACATGGATGTCGGGAACGACTCTGTCCTATCAGTGGTTCTCCAGGCAGAAGGCGATCGTCGGAGCGACGAAAGCGACCTACGTGCTCGCGCCGAGTGACGTGGGAGCGACGGTCACCGTGCGCGTGACCGGAACCAAGTCGGGGTATGCGTCCCGCCTCGAAACATCTGCTCCAAGCAGCACCGTCGCGCCCGGCGTGCTGTCCGCGGGCTCACCATCGATTTCAGGAACGGCGAAAGTCGGGGCAACGCTGATCGCCAAGACGGGTACGTGGACGTCGGGCTCCAAGTTCACTTACCAGTGGTACGCGGACGCAATGAAGATTCGAAAAGCGACCGGCTCTACACTGAAGCTCACGTCCAGCCACGCCGGCAAGAGGATCTCTGTGAAGGTGACGGGCGCGAATACCGGGTACACGACGACATCGAAAACCTCATCGAAGACGGAAAGAGTCAGATAGAGTCTGCCGCCGGAGCGCTTGCGACTCGAAGGCTGAATCCCCGGCTGAGTCCGAACCTCACGAGTTTCACCATCGCGCTATTCGGCCGCGCCGTGATCGAACGGACGCCGGCTACGAGCGGCGCCGGAAGATCCGCTTGGCCCACCCGGCGGTACTGATCGCGTTCTCGACGGTGCCACCGGCCAGGTAGCCGGCCGCGAGACCGGAGAATCCGGCGTAGCACGTGTCGCAGAGCGTTCGGGTGGAGGTCCGGTGTCCGTCTCCTCGGACCCGCTGCCGACACTGGTCGCATCTGGTCGCCATGACTCCAGGCTCGCATCCCGCGGGCGTCGTTTCAACGGTGCGCATGCCCCGCGAGCTGCCGACAGGACGAGGCAGACTGGGCGCATGATCTACAAGCTCATGAACGACTACTCCGCCGGTTGGCCGTTCTGGGGCGGGCGCGACATCGGGCTCTGTGCGGATGACGATCCGATCCTTCCGGCGGAGCTCGCCGCCGAGTGCCGCCGCTGGGCCGCGCAGTTCAACCAAGATTTCGACGTCGAACACGGGTGGCCGACGGCGCGGATCGCGGCCGAGCACGAAGCGTGGGGCGGGCGACTCTACGACGCGGTGCGTCGAGCCCTGCCCGATGACGAGGTCACGTTCCACTACTGGGAGCGCGCGCATCGCGCGGACTGAGTATCCCCTTCGGCGAGCGACCTCATCCGACAAAGAGAAAGCCCCGACCGTTACCACACGGCCGGGGCGAGACGAATGAGAAGTCCGCCTATCCCCACCAGGATAGCGCACTCAGCGAGGGCATGCCCCGGCGAGCCGATGGATCAGGAACCGCCGCCCGACGTGCCGCCGCCCCCACCGAGCCCCGGCGTCACCGGCAGGTCCGCGGATGACGGGGAACCCTTGACGAATGGACGCGGGATCGTGTCGGAGGACCCACCCTCTCCGAGGGTCGACGCGCCATCGGTGTCCGACCATCCTCGCGTGCCGCGTCCCCGACGGATCGACAACGCCACGAGAAGGCCGACGATGACGCCGACGACGATACCCAGCACCGGCGTGCTCCACATCCCGAGCGGAATGCCGATGATCGCCCCGAGCCCCGCACCGGAGACCCACGCGACGAGTTCTGATCGAATCCTGTGCGTGCCCATCCAGCGAGACTAACCTCCAGAGCGGGACACGAACAGGGCCCCCGTGGTCGACGCGCGCACCGTGCACCGGACGGCGGTATCCCTGGTCTGCACGCTCGGGCGCACCGGCAACGCTCCCGCTCCTACTCCGATTCGCCGCGGGATGCTCGGTCGTCGAGCTCTTTCAGCCGCGCGAGCTTCTTCCAGGGGACGAAGGCTATCCACGCCACGGAGGCGATCGAGGCACCCATGATCATCGAGGAGATGTCCATGCCTCGACGCTAGGCGCCACGGCGGCTCGGCACCTCCCCCACGAGGCGGAGTTCCCCCCTCAGGAGTAGAGACCGGCCATCCGCGTCATCATCGTCCCGATCATGGAGAACGTCCACGCGAACGTGAGGATGTAGCCGGCCACGGTGACACCGATCCACGCCCAGAGGGGCGGCCACCCTCCGGATTCCGTCCGGCGCTTCAGCACGACGGCGCGACCGATCATGTAGACGGCAGCACCGGCGCCCAGGAGCGCGAAGAACGACCACGCCCATGAGAACGGCGTCGGCACGCCACGCCTGCGCAGTTCGCGCCAATCGAGCCACGCCATGACGATGTACGCGCCCATCGCCGCCCAGCTGATCAGCGAGATCCCGAGGATGTGCATCTGCCACTGGACGATGCCCGCGACCGCGGAGCCGGGCTCGGTCTGCATCCGGACCATCGAGTCCATGTAGCCGTTCCAGTCGATGAGGAACACGACGGCGAACGGCAGCGCCGACGCGACGACCGCTAGCCACACCCACACAGTGTTGGTGTCGGCGCGGACGGGCGCGGGCGGCGGAACCCACGCGGAGGGGGTCGGCGCGGCGGGCGCCGCCCACTGCGTGCCGTCCCACCAGCGCTGAGTCGCCGGGTTCTGCGGATCGGGGTACCACCCCGCCGGCGCGCTCACGCGGCACCCACCAGCTCGGCGCCGGCGTGGGCCAGCTCGGCGAGCGCGCGTTCGGACGTCTCCGGCGCGACACCGGCGACGAGTTCCGTCAGGATCCGGACGTGGACGCCGTGCTCGACGGCATCCCATGCGGAGGCACGCACGCAGTGATCGGTGGCGAGGCCGACGACATCCACCTCGGTGACGCCGTGCGCGACGAGGATGTCGGACACCCGCTCGCCGTCCTCGGTCGTGCCCTCGAAGAGGGAGTACGCCGCGACGCCCTGTCCCTTCTTGACGTGGTGGGTGACCGCATCCGTCTCGAAGGCGGGGTCGTACTCGGCGCCGGTCGTTTCGGCGACGCAGTGCACGGGCCAGGTCTCGACGAAGTCCGGGGCGCCGTCGAGGGCGATGTGTCCGTCGTTGTCGGACTCGGCGTGGTGCCAGTCGCGCGAGGCGACGATGACCGCGTAGTCGTCCGCATGGGCGGCGAGATGCGCGGTGATACCGGCCGCGACCGCATCACCTCCCGCCACCCCGAGCGCGCCGCCCTCGGTGAAATCGTTCTGAACGTCGACGATGAACAGTGCCCTACTCATACCTCGAGCGTACGCCGCCGTCCCTCGCGCGCCCAGGCCCGGGTCAGCTCCGGACGCGCTGCCGGGGACGATCCCGCGGCGCAGCGACGGCCTCCGGCGAGCGGGAGAGTCGGGACGGCCACCAGATCGCGCGCCCGATGTCGTAGGCGAGGGCCGGGACCAGGAGCGAGCGGACGACGAAGGTGTCCAGCAGCACGCCGAAGGCGACGATGAAGGCGAGCTGGGCGAGAAACAGGATCGGGATGACGCCCAGCGCGGCGAAGGTCGCCGCGAGCACGAGCCCGGCCGAGGTGATCACTCCCCCGGTGGCGACGAGTCCGCGCAGGATGCCGGCGCGCGTCCCGTGCCGGAGCGACTCCTCGCGCACGCGTGACATCAGGAAGATGTTGTAGTCGACCCCGAGTGCGACGAGGAAGACGAAGCCGTACAGGGGCACGGCGGGGTCGGCCCCGGGGAAGTCCAGCAGGTTGTCGAACACCAGCGCGCTGACGCCCAGCGCGGCGCCGAACGAGAGGATGACGCTCAGGATCAGCAGCACGGGCGCCACCACGGCGCGCAGCAGCAGCATGAGGATCACGAGGATGACGGCGAGGATCACCGGGATGATCACCGACCGGTCGCGGATGGAGGTCTCGTTGGTGTCCAGATCGATCGCGGTCGGGCCTCCCACGAGAACGCTCCCCTCCCCCGGCGTCGCCGCGAAGGAGGCGCGCAGGTCGCGGACGGTGTCCTCGGCGGCGAGGGAGTCCGCCTCGTCGCTCAGGGTCGCGACGAGCAGGACATCGCCGTCGACGACGGTCGGCTGCGGCGTCGAGGAGCCGGGAGGTCCGGCGGCGGTGAACACGGGTGCACCGTCCTGCAGCGCGACTCCGACCTGACCCGACGCGGAGTCCCGCGCGACGGCGGCGACGGTGTCGACACCGGATGCCTGCTCGAGCACCCCGACGGTGGCGACGAGGTCCGCCTCGGGCGTGATCACGTACGCAGGACTCCCGGACCCCGCGGCGAAGTGTGCGGCGAGCACGTCCTGGCCGTCGCGCGCCTCGGATGCACCGAGCACGAGGTCGCTCTGCGGCACGCCGTCCGCCTTCAGCTGGAGCACACCGACGGACGCGGCGAGGAGGACGACCGTCGTGACGATCCACACGGGTCGGGCGTGACGGGCGATGAGGCGCGCCTGACGGGCCCAGAACCCGCGCACCGGCGCGTGCGGGTCGGCGACGAGCTTCTCCGCAGCGTCCCCGGGGTCTCCCGCGGCGCCGGGCTTCGGGATGAACGGCCAGAACGCGGCGCGACCGAAGAGGGCGAGGAGCGCGGGCAGGAAGCTGAGGGCCGACAGCACGGCGAACGCGATGCCGATCGAGGCGATGGGCCCGAGGGCGCGGTTGGTCGCGAGGTCGCTCAGCAGAAGGCACAGCAGACCCGCGATGACGGTGCCGCCGGAGGCGAGGATCGGCTCGAACGCTCCGCGCCACGCCGTCGTGGTGGCATCCCATCGTGGGCGCCCCTGCCCGATCGCCTCACGGAAGCGCGCGACGTAGAGCAGCGCATAGTCGGTCGCGGCGCCGATCACGAGGATGAACAGGATGCCCTGGACCTGCCCGTTGAGCACGAACACGCCCGCCTTGGCGAGCCACCACACGGTGAGCAGGGCGACGCACAGCGCGAAGGTGGAGGTGAGCAGCACCAGAACGGGCAGAAGAGGTGAGCGATAGACGATCACGAGGATGATGAACACCGCCCCCAGTGCGACGCCGAGGAGCAGGCCGTCGATCCCGAGGAACCCCGCGACCAGGTCGGCGGTGAAGCCGGCCGGCCCCGTGACCCACCCTCTGAGGCCGGAGGGGAGGTCGTCGGCGATCACGGAGCGCACCTCCGCGACGGTGTCGCCGACATCGCCGGAGGTCTCGATCGGCACGAACAGCTGAACGGCCTCGCCGTCGTCGGAGGGGATCGGCGGCGACACCTCCCCGACGCCGTCGACGCGCCCGATGGCCGCCGAGAGATCACCCACGGCGGCGAGCTGCGTGTCGCTCAGCGCCCCGTCGCCGGAGACCACGACGACGGCGGGGATGGTGTCACCGCCGGTGAACTCCGACAGGCGCTCCTGCACCTGGGTCGCCTCGGCGGACGACGGGAGGAAGCTCGACTGGTCGTTCGTCGCGACCTCGTCGATCTTCCCGAAGTACGGGCCGCCGATCGATCCGCCGACCAGCCAGATCAGGACGAGGACGATCGGGATGCCGATGCGCAGCCAGCGGGTGGGGGTGTCGACTCGGGAAGACATATAGCTAGCTTATCTAGCAACTAGAGAAGCGCGCAATATGTTGAGGACGGTTCATCCGCCCGCGAAGTAACGCACCCAGCCCGCGACGGCGCAGAGGACGCCGAGAGCGAGGAGGCCGGCACCGGACAGCATGATCATGCGCAGGCCGGGCGACCGCGGCGTGAGTCGCATCCGCCCGGTCCAGCCGTGGCGGTACCAGATCGTGCTCGTGTCGCGTCCGTCGAGCGCGGCCGCGTCGGCGACGGACGCCACCGCACTGTTCGCATCGCCGTCGCCGTCGAACCAGCGCACGACGGTCTCCCCCGCGTCGCGGTCGACGACGGCATCGGCGGGAAGCCACGTGCCGTCCGCCGCCCAGACGATCACGGCGACCACTCCCAGGACCGCCGCGCCGCCGAACCCGACCCACACGAACACCTCGAGCAGGGTGTCGATCACGTGCTCCACCGCGACGAGGCCTCCGGTCGGTCGGTCAGGACGGGGCGACGACGGATGCTCCGCCGCGCACCGCCACGCTATCCCACGATGCCGGGGGCGCCCCTCACGCTGCGTCGTGGTCGCGCGACAGGAAGTCCGCCATGCGTGCGACGATCCGCTCGCCTCCCGGGGCGTCGCAGCGCAGTCGCACCTCGTCGCCCCGCGCGAGGTCGAGCAGGAGGAGCTCCATCGTGCTGGCCGCGTCGCACCATTCCGGCGCGCCCTCTCCCGCGCGAGCGAGACGGACGGGCGCGCCGAGCGACGCCGCGTAGGCGGCCGCGAGCGCCGCGGGCCGCGTGTGCAGACCCCGGTGCGACCCGATCCGGGCGCGCGCCTCAGCCATCGCGAGGCTCGGGCGCGTCGGGTGTTCCGGCGGGGCCGGGCGTTGCGGAAGCGCCGCGCGCCGGGGTCGTCAGCCGCACGATGTGGAGCGTCAGCAGCAGCACCTCCTCCTCGCTCAGCGGACCGCCGAAGCGATCGGTCACGAGCCGCGCCATGCGCTGCGCAGCCCGATGCTCCGCGGCATGCTCGACCGCAAGCGGCGCGAGGAAGGCGCCGAGCCCCTGGGACCCGGTGTCGGTGGCCGTCCGCCGGGCGAGCAGGTGCAGCAGATGGCTCGCGAACCGCGCCACGGCGTGCGCGTGCGCCTCCCCGTCGACGCGCACGCCGAGCTCGTCCTCGACCACTGCGACGGCGCGACCGATGACATCCGTGATGTCCATCGCGGCCGCGACCGACTCGGTGCCGAGCTCCGCATTCACGACGTGCAGACCGATCGGGACGGCTTCGACCTCGGGCAGGCGCACGCCCGCGATCCGCTCGATCGTGGCCACCGCTTCGCGGCCGAAGGCGACCTCCGCCGGGTAGAAGGCCGCAGCCTCCCACCGCAGCGGGTAGTCGATCGCGATCCCGGCGCGCACCCGGTCGATCGCCCCGTCCAGGTGGTCGGCGAGCGGGACGATGAGCCGATCGACGATCGGCGCGCCGAACCGCTCGCCGGCCTCCTCCGCGATCGTGATCGCGAGGTCCACGTGCGCGAGGGGGAGCTCCGCGATCCGCCGGGCGAGGCGGTCGGCGCGCTCGCTGTCCGTGCTGACGAAGAGGCGGTGGACCTTCTCGGGGTCCACCACCCCTCCCACGGGGACGAGGAAGGCGATGCCGCGGCCGATCGCGACATACTCCTCCCCCGCCTCGTCGGTGCAGAGCACGACGTTGTTGTTGAGCACCTTGTGGACGGAGAGCATGACGGCCTTCTAGTCGATGGCGCTCAGGAAAGCACCTCGCGACGCGATGACGCGACGGTACCACTCGAACGAGTCCTTCCTCGTCCGCGCGAGCGTGCCGTGACCCTCGTCGTCCTGGTCGACGTGGATGAAGCCGTAGCGCTTGGTCATCTGCGACGTGGAGCAGCTGACCAGGTCGATCGGGCCCCACCACGTGTATCCGCGCACATCCGCACCGTCCTCGATCGCCTCGCGCACCTGCTCGAGGTGCTTGCGGAGGTAGTCGATGCGGTAGTCGTCGCGGATGCGGCCGTCGGCATCCACCTCGTCGCGCGCGCCGAGGCCGTTCTCGACGACGTACAGCGGCTTGCCGTAGCGCCCCCACAGCTTGAGCAGCGCGATCCGCAGGCCGACCGGGTCGACCGGCCATCCCCACGCGGAGAGCTCGAGGTGCGGGTTCTTCAGCTTGCTGACGAGGCTGCCCGAGATCTCGTCCGCGTCGGGACGGTCCTCGGCGAGGTACGTCATGTAGTAGCTGATCGAGATGAAGTCGGCCGTGCCGGCGCGGAGGATCTCGGCGTCCTCGGGGGCCGTCTCGATGTGGACGCCCTTCTCCCGCAGGTAGCGCGTCATGTAGGTCGGGTACTCCCCGCGCACCTGGACGTCGGGGTAGAAGAGATTGAGGTTGTCCTCGTGCGTGGCGCGCAGGACGTCCTCGGGCTTGCTGGAGGCCGCATAGGTCTCCAGGCGGCAGATCATGCAGCCGATCTGCGCGTCGGGCATCAGCTCGTGCCCGAGCGCCACGACCTTCGCGGCGGCGACGAACTGGTGGTGGGTCGCCTGGTAGGCGGCCTGCAGTTCGTGGCCGGCGACGCGGTCGGGGAAGACCCCCGCGCCCGTGTAGATGCTCGTCAGGTTCATGTTCATCTCGTTGAAGGTGATCCACAGCTTCACCTTCGACGCGTAGCGCTCGAACACGGTGCGGGCGAAACGCTCGAACAGGTCGATCGTCTCGCGGCTGAGCCATCCGTCCAGGCGCCGGCTGATCTCGATCGGCATCTCGTAGTGCGAGAGCGTCACGAGCGGCTGGATGCCGCGGGCGAGCAGCTCGTCGAAGACGGCGTCGTAGAAGGCCAGACCCTCCTCGTTGGGCTCCGTCTCGAAGCCGGTCGGGAAGATGCGCGCCCACGAGATCGACATCCGGAACAGCTGGAAGCCCATCTCGGCGAACAGGGCGATGTCCTCGCGGTAGCGGTGGTAGAAGTCGATGCCGCGCCGCTTCGGGTAATCGGTGCCCTCCGGGTCGCGGCCGGCGAGCGACTCCTCCACCTGGGTCGAGGTCGCGTCGAACGTGAAGTCGGCGATCGCACCGTCGGGGCCCGGGGCGACGAAGCGGGCGAAGTCGGACGTCGAGAGTCCCTTGCCTCCCTCTTCCGCCGCGCCTTCGATCTGGTTGGCGGCGGTCGCGCCGCCGAACAGGAAGTGGTCGGGGAAGGACGTCGGTGTGGTGGTCATGTCAGTTCTCCTTCTGGGTGGTGAGGGTGGGTGCGCCGACGGCCAGGAGCGGCGCGCCGGCCGGGAGGATGCCGTCGTCGAACGCCGCGAGCGGTTCCGCGCCCCCGGCGAGCGCCGCGTTGGTGATGACGATCGGGGTGAGCATGCTGACCCCGGTCGCCGCGACCGCGTCGCGGTCGAAGCTGATGAGCGGCTGGCCCGCGTCGACACGATCCCCCTGGGAGACGTGGGCGGTGAACGTGCCGATCGGCAGCCTCACGGTGTCGATGCCGACGTGCACCAGCACCTCGACCCCGCCGTCTGTGGTGATCGCCACGGCGTGCGCCGTCGGGGTGAGCGCCTCGACGACCCCGGAGGCGGGGGCGAAGACGGTCCCCCCGGACGGGGAGATCGCGATACCGGGCCCGAGGAGCCCACTGGCGAAGGTGTCGTCGGGCACGCTCTCGAGGGGCACCACGACACCGTCGATCGGGTTCGCGATCTGCGCGAGGTCTCGCCCGGTCGCGGGGACGGCGTGCGCCGTGGATGCCGCGGCGGTCGCGACGGGCTCGCGGACGAAGAGCAGGGTCAGCACGAACGCGACGGTGAACGAGATGCCGATCGAGACGAAGGCGTGGGTGATGTTCATGGGATCGTCCGCCTGCACGTAGAGCGGGAGCGAGGCGAGGCCCGGCACCGCGAACCCGTAGGACTTCAGCGCGAACAGTCCGGCGTACGCGCCCCCGACGGCCCCTCCGATCAGGGTGAAGAAGAAGGGGCGCTTCAGCCGGAGGTTCACGCCGAAGATGGCGGGCTCGGTGATCCCGAGGGACGCGGGGAAGGCGGTCGACAGCGCCAGGGCACGCAGCGAACGCACCCGGATCGCGACGGCGAGGGTCGCACCGACCGTAGCGAGGTTGGCGACGAGGTTGAAGGGCAGCAGGATGAGGTCGTAGCCGCGGGTGGACAGCGACTGCAGCGTCGTCGGGAAGAACGCGTAGTGCATGCCCGTGATCACGATGAGCGGCATGAGTCCGCCCAGGGCGATGCCGGCGAACAGTCCGCCGTTGTCCATCAGCCAGTTCGCCCCCTCGCTGAGATAGACGCCGAGGTAGCTGCCCAGCGGGGCGAGGGCGATGAGCGTGACGGGGAGGGCGATCAGGAGCGTCAGCACCGGGACGACCACGATCTTGATCGCCGCCGGGATCACGCGGCCGAGCAGCGCCGCGATCTTCCCGAGGAGGTAGACGCCGAGGATGGCCGGGACGACGGAGCTCGTGTAGCTGACGAGCGGGATCGGCAGACCCAGGAACGTCAGGGCGGACGGGCCGCCGTCGGCGACGGCCGCCGCGCCCGCCACGATCGTCGGGTACAGCAGCGCCGCGGGGACGGCGAGCGCCAGCGACATGTCCACCGAGAAGCGCCGCGCACTCGAGGCTGCGACGAGGAAGGGCAGGAAGTAGAACGGCGCGTCGGCGATCAGCCCGAGCACCTGATCCAGATCCGAGCCGGCGGTGACCCAGCCGAGCTGCGCCGCGAGGGCGATGAGTCCCTTCAGCAGGCCCGCACCGACGATCGCCGGAAGGATCGGG
Organism: Microbacterium sp. MMO-56; assembly: GCF_037146215.1. NCBI lineage: Bacteria > Bacillati > Actinomycetota > Actinomycetes > Micrococcales > Microbacteriaceae > Microbacterium > Microbacterium sp. MMO-56. The sequence continues at coordinate 330,436 of NZ_JBBCVW010000002.1, read as the reverse complement.
GTGAAGATGCCCGAGAGCGTCTCGAACAGGAGGTTGATCAGGCGACGCGGCGAGAACCGGCCGCGCTGCTTCTCGCCGGTGCCCGTCGCGCTGCCGTCGCCTGCGGCGGATCCGAGCAGCGGCTCGAGAGAGGCGAACTGGGCGGCGACGTCGGTGCCGATGATCACCTGCAGCTGGTCGCCGCTGAACTGCGCACCCGCGACCGGGGCGCGACGGAGGGCGTCGAGATCGACCTTGTCGCGATCGACGACGTCGAAGCGCAGGCGGGTGATGCAGTGCCACGCGCGCGTCACGTTCTGCGCTCCCCCGACGGCGTCGAGGATCTCCCGCGACGCGGCGTCGCGGCGGGCGGCTGCTGAGGGGCTCGGTGAGCCGGTCATCGTTGACCTCCTGGTCGGTTTTGGGCAACAAAAAAACCTGAGGTCGACGTCCGCTTCGATGAAGCATGACGACGAACTCAGGTTCCGCCCGAAATGAATCGGTAACGCCCTGTGGGTCGTGTGATCACCATACACCTTCGCGCCACGGGCGCAAGGCGGCCCGCGGTGGGGGCTCCTCGTCGACCTCGGTGCCGGCTGTGCTACGGTCGGCCTGCGCGTCACCGGCGACGGCGTCTCATCCCCGTGAGAAGACCCGGCCCCGGGCGTCAGCTCCTCGGCTCGGAGTCTGTCTCTGCCTCTCGGCAGCGACGGTCGCGAGCCTTTCCAGCCGACGCTCCGGAAAGGGAGACCCGCACATGAACGAATCACGCGCCTATCGGAAGGCCATCGCCGCCACGCTCACCACGCTGATGGTGGCCGTCCTGGCCGGGTGCTCGTCGATCGCCGCCCCCGCCTCCGCCGACGCTGCGGACACCGCGGTCACCATCCATCTCACGCGTCACGGACAGACGTGGTTCAATCTGCTCGACCGCGTGCAGGGCTGGTCGGACTCTCCCCTCACCGATGCCGGGCGGGAGAGCGCCACGACCCTGGGGCAGCGTCTCCAGGCCTCGGGGATCGTCTTCGATGCCGCGTACGCGGGGGACATGACGCGGCACCGCGACACGGCGAGCCTGATCCTCGACGCCATGGGCTCGTCACTCGTCGCCTCGCCGGACGACAGTCTGCGGGAGATGTCCTTCGGCGGGTTCGAGGGCGGCCCGAACGGTGACATGGTCTCCGCCGTGCTGCGGAACCGGGGTTACGACACCATCGACCAGCTCTTCCCCGACGGGCGGATCGACAAGCTCACCCTCTCCGCGGAGATCTCGGCGGCGAACCCGAGGCCGGAGACCACGGCGGAGACGCCCGAGCAGGTCGCGACTCGCGCCGTCGACGCTCTGACGAGGATCGCGCGTGCCGAGAAGAGAGAGACGGAGCCCAGGGACGTGCTCGTCGTCTCGAGCGGACTGACGATCCTGTGCGTGCTCGACGCCCTGGGCGGCTCGACCGAGGAGGACATCCAGAACGGCTCGGTCACGACTCTGGTCTACGACGGAGAGTCGTGGACCGTGGGGACGGTGAACGACACCGGCTCCCGGAGCTGACGAGTCCGTCGGACCCCGCGGGAACGGGAAAGGCCCCGTCCGGACGGACGGGGCCTGTGGAGCCGCCCAAGGGAATCGAACCCTTGACCTTTTCATTACGAGTGAAATGCTCTGCCGACTGAGCTAGGGCGGCGTGCGACGCGGACGTCATGCACGATCAACGATCCTACATCGTCCGCGGGCCCGCCGCGAACCGCGCGAGGTCCGACGGCGCGCGTCCTCGTGTTACGCACCGATTCGGACACCGACGCACGGGCCGCTTAGCCTCGAGAAGGCACCGCGATGAGGCGAGCGCGGGTCGCCTGACCCCTTCCCGCGCTGCGCGGCGCCCCGACCCACAAGGAGCACCACCATGTCCGTGAAGAAGTCCCTGGCAGCACTCGCGCTCGCCCTCCCCATCGCTCTGCTGGTCAGCGCATGCGCATCCGGCTCCACCCAGCCCGGCTCGACGGATGCGGCGACCGACAGCCCCGTCCGCATCGGCGTCGTCGGCGCGGGCGACCCCTACTGGCAGACCTACACGGATGCGGCGGCCGCCGAGGGCATCCCGGTCGAGATCGTCAACTTCGACTCGTACGACCAGCCCAACCCCGCCCTCTCGGCCGGCGAGCTGGACCTCAACCAGTTCCAGCACATCATCTACCTCGCCACCTACAACGTGAAGGCCGGTGACGACCTCGTGCCGATCGGCGCGACCGCGATCTACCCGCTGGGCCTGTACTCCACCAAGTACAAGGCCGTCGCCGACATCCCCTCCGGCGAGACGATCGCCGTGCCGAACGACGAGTCCAACCAGGCGCGCGCGCTGCTCGTCCTCCAGTCGGCGGGACTCATCTCGCTCAAGGACGGCGGGTCGATCTTCTCCACCGTCGCCGACATCGAGTCCGGCTCCAAGGTGAAGGTCGAGGCGGTCGCCGCCGACTTCACCGCCTCCTCGCTCCCCGACTTCGCCGGCGCGGTCGTCAACAACGACTTCGTCGAGAAGTCCGGTCTCGGCAAGGACCAGCTGCTCGCACAGGACGACCCGTCGGACGCGGCGTCGTTCCCGTACATCAACATCTTCGCCGCGAAGGCCGAGGATGCGGACAACCCCACCTACCAGAAGCTCGTCAAGATCTACCAGGAGACGAAGGACGTCCAGGACGGCGTCCTGAAGGCCTCCGGCGGCACCGCCGTCCTCGTCACGACGCCGGTCGACGACCTGCTCGCCTCGCTGAAGAAGACCGAGGACCAGATCCGCGCCCAGCAGTGACCACCGGCGGATGCGGCCCGTTCTCGCGAGCGGGCCGCATCCGCACGTCCACGAAGGAGCACGCCGCATGAGCTTCATCCGCCTGTCCGAGGTGACCAAGACCTTCCCGCCCGCCGCCAAGGGCGCCGAGCCCGTCGTCGCCGTCGACCGTGTCTCGCTCGAGATCGCCGCGGGCGAGATCTGCGGCATCATCGGATACTCCGGCGCCGGCAAGTCCACCGTGCTGCGGCTGGTCAATGCGCTCGAGACGCCGACCTCTGGATCGGTGGAGATCGACGGCGCCGACATCACCCGGTTCGGCGAGCGAGACCTTCGGCGCCTGCGCGGCGACATCGGCATGATCTTCCAGCAGTTCAACCTGTTCGACTCCCGCACCGTCGCGGGCAACGTGGCGTACCCGCTCGAGGTCGCAGGGCGCTCGCGCGACGAGATCCGCGCCCGCGTCGACGAACTGCTGGACTTCGTCGGCCTCACCGGCAAGGCGAAGAACTACCCGGAGCAGCTCTCCGGCGGCCAGAAGCAGCGCGTCGGCATCGCCCGGGCGCTCGCCACGAGCCCGCGCATCCTCCTCGCCGACGAGGCGACGAGCGCTCTCGACCCCGACACGACGCAGGAGGTGCTGGCCCTGCTCCGACGCGTCAACGCCGAGCTCGGCATCACGATCCTCGTCATCACCCACGAGATGGACGTCATCCGCACCCTCGCCGATCGCGTCGTCGTCATGGAGCACGGCCGCGTCATCGAGAGCGGGCCCGTCTTCGACATCCTCTCGTCGCCGCGTCACGCCGCCACGGCGCGCTTCGTCGCGAGCATCATCGAAGACGTCCCCACCGGCGACGACCTGGCGACCCTCCGCGCCCGGCATCCCGGGCGGATCGTGACCCTGGACGTGCGCGAAGGCGCCGCGCAGTCCGACGTCTTCGCGGCGCTCAGCGCGCACGGCGTGCGCTTCGAGGTCGTGCACGGCGGCATCAACGACATCCGCGGGCGCGTCTTCGGGCACCTGACGCTCGCGCTGACCGGTGAGCCGGATGCCGTGGAACGTGCCGTCGCCGCCGCGTCCGCATTCGCACCGCTGACGGAGGAGGACCCCCGTGGATAGGCTCATCACCCTGCTCCCGCAGCTGTGGGAGGCGACGCTCGAGACCCTCTACGTCGCCACGGCGGCCCTCGTCCTCGGCGGTCTCGGCGGTCTCGTCCTCGGCATGGCGCTCTACGCCACGCGACCGGGGAGCCTCTTCCCGAACCGCATCGTCTTCGGCGTCCTGAACGTCATCGTCAACACGTTCCGGCCGATCCCGTTCATCATCCTTCTCGCCGCGGTGCAGCCCCTCGCCCGCGGCATCGGCATCCCCGGGATCGGACTGCCGTTCGCCGTGTTCGCGATCACGATCGCGTCGCTGTTCGCGATCAGCCGGATCGTGGAGCAGAACCTCCTCACCGTCCGCCCCGGCGTCATCGAGGCCGCCCGCGCCGCGGGAGCCAGCAGATCGCGGATCCTCTTCCGGCTGATCCCGCGCGAATCCCTCGGCCCGCTCGTCCTCGGCTACACCTTCGTCGTCGTGGCGCTGGTCGACATGACCGCGATGGCGGGCGCGGTCGCCGCCGGCGGCCTGGGCGAGTTCGCGATCAACTACGGGTTCAAGCAGTTCAACCCGACGGTGACATGGGCGGCGGTGCTGGTGATCATCGTGATCGTGCAGCTGGTGCAGTTCCTCGGCAACGGTCTCGCGCGCCGCATCCTTCGCCGCTGAGCACGGCCCACGGAGGAGCACGGAGCCCGCGGACCGCGGCTCTCACTGCGCGCAGGTGAGCCCGTCCTGCGGCACCGTGCCGTCCAGGAAGTAGGCCTCGACGGCGTCGTCGACGCACGCGTTGCCCTTGTTGTACCCGGTGTGCCCCTCGCCCTCGCGCGTCACCAGCACGCCCGACGACAGCTGATCGGCAAGCGACACGGACCACTCGTACGGAGTCGCCGGATCGTTCGTCGTGCCGACCACGACGATGGGGGCGGCGCCGTCGGCCGTGATGCGCTCACGCACACCGGTCGGCGGGTACGGCCAACTCTCGCACACGTCGGCCCCGTCCCAGTACGGCGCGACGGTGGGCGCCTTCTGGGCGATGAGGGCCTTCGAGGCATCCTGGTCCGCCTGCGACGAGTCGACGGGGTAGTCCATGCAGTTGTAGGCCCGGAACGCCTCGGTCGAGTTGTCGCGGTACACCCCCGCCCCCTCGCGTGCGTAGTAGAAGTCCGCGAGCGCGAAGGCGGTGTCGGCGTTGCCGGACAGCGCATCCGACAGTGCGCGCGAGAGGTATGTCCAGCTGTCCTGTGAGTAGAGGGCGGCGATGATCGCCGTCATGAGCGAGTCGGCGCCGAGCTTGCGCCCGTCGGAGGCCGTGAGCGGCTTCGCGTCCACGCTCGCGAGCAACGTGGCGAGGTCTGCCATCCCCTGATCCGTCGTTCCTGTGAAGGGGCAGTTCCGGCCCGTGAGGCAGGCGGTCATGTACGCGCGCAGGGCCGACTCGAAGCCGATCGCCTGGGTGGTGCTCACGTCCAGCCCGGACACCGACGGGTCGATCGCGCCGTCCAGCACGAGACGGCCGACGCGCTCGGGGAACAGCTTCGCGTAGGTGGCCCCCAGGAACGTGCCGTACGAGTAGCCGAGGTAGGTGAGGGTGCGATCGCCCAGCACGGCCCGCAGCAGATCCATGTCGCGTGCGGCGTTGTCGGTCGTGATGTAGGAGAGGATCCCGTCGGAGTTGTCCTCGCACGCCGCGGCGAAGTCCTCGTTGCGCTCGGTCAGCTCGGCGCGCCAGCCGTCGGTGCCCCGGGGGTCGGCGGGGATGTCGAAGAGATAGGCGTCCATCTGGTCGCCGTCGAGGCACCGGACCGCCGTGGAGCGGCCGACACCCCGCGGGTCGAAGCCGATCACGTCGTAGCTATCGAGAAGTGCGGAGCCGACGGCGAACGAGGCCGAATCGGCGATGAGGTCGTAGCCGCTGGCGCCGGGGCCGCCGGGATTGGTCAGCAGGGATCCGATGGCGTCGCCGTCACCGGCCGCTCGCCGGATGACGGCGAGGTCGATCGCCCCCGTGTCCGGGTCGGTCCAGTCCAGCGGAGCGGTCACGGTGGTGCAGTCGTAGCTCCCGGAGTCCGCTCCCGAACAGGTCGACCAGTCCAGGGTCTGGGCGTAGAACTCCTCGAAGCCCGCCGGTGCACCGTCGGTCTCGGGCGCACGGCTCGGTGCCGGCGACGACGCCGACTCGGGCGGGATGGCGGTGTAGAGGCATCCGGAGAGAGCCGTCGCGGCGACGGCGAGCGTGGCCACGGCGAGCAGGGTGCGGCGAAGACGGTTCACGGGGTCCTTCCACTCGCGACCGTCACGAGCATGCTCTCCAGGGCGAGCGCCGGGGCGGCGTTGCCGTGGAGGTTCGTGCGGGTCGCGGAGATCTGGTCGAGCACGGTGAGGGTTCGGTCCGGCGTCCAGGCCGCGGCGAGCGCCGCGATCTCGGACGAGAGCTCACGATTGATGAGGTCGTCGCCCTGGCCGAACTGCAGCATGAGGGTGTCGCGGAACAGGGATTCGAGATCGGTGAGGACCCGATCGATGCCGTCGCGCAGGCTCCGGGTGGCGCGTCGCTTCTGATCGTCCTCGAGGGCGCTGAGCTGGCCGCGCACCGCCGGGGGCACGGCGGTTCCGGGCGCGATGCCGAGTGTGCGCAGCAGCGCCTCGCGTTCCTGCTCGTCCCGTTCGGCGGTGAGCGCCTTGGCGTCGTCCGTGGCCAGCTGCACGATCCGCGCGGCCGTCTCCACGGCGGTGGCGACCCCCCGCACGGCCAGGACGCCTCGGAGTGTCTCCTCCCTCCGCGCGCGGGCATCGGCGTCGGTCGCGAGGCGGACCGCCATGCCGATGTGGCGCTGGGCGAGCCTCGCCGACTGCTCCGCAGTCGCCTCGTCGACACCGGTGCGGCGGGTGATGAGGCGGGCGACGTCGGCGACGTCGGGCTCGCGCAGCCGGAGCGACCGCACGCGCGACCGGATCGTCGGCAGGAGGTCGGCCTCGCTGGGCGCGCAGAGGATCCACACCGTCCGCTCCGGCGGCTCCTCGAGCGCCTTCAGGAGCACGTTCGAGGTGCGCTCGACCATGCGGTCGGCGTCTTCCATCACGATCACGCGGTACCGCCCCAGCGACGGCGAGAAGTACGAGCGCTCGACGAGGGCTCGGGCATCCTTGATCGTGATGATGACGCCCTCGGTGCGCAGCGCCGTGAGGTCGGGATGTGTTCCGGCGAGGACCTGCCGCATCGCGGCGTGGTCGCCGGGTTCGGCGATGAGGGCCGCGGCGAACGCGGCGGCCAGCGTCGAGCGGCCGGAGCCGGCCGGGCCGGTGATGAGCCACGCGTGCGCCAGCTGACCGGGATCGGCGGCGGCGGCGCGTAGCTGGCGGAGGGCATCGTCCTGACCCCAGACCTCGCCCCAGGGGAGCTCGAGGTCGGCCTCGTCATCACGCGGCGTCCTGGCGTTCCGGGCGCCGTCGCCCGCGGTGACCCCCGCTTCCGCCATCATGCCCCCAGCCTACGTGCCCGCACCGACACCTCCCCCACCGTCGCGGGCCGTGCCGGTCGGGCTCACGGCAGCAGGGGGAGGACGCGCGCGCGGATCGCGGCGGCGAGCTCGGCGGGGGGCCGGGAGGCGTCCAGCACGAGGAATCGGGCGGGATCGGCGGCCGCGAGCTCGAGGAAGGCGGCGCGGACGCGCTCGTGGAACACGTCCTTCTCCGCTTCGAGCCGGTCGAAGGGCTTGTCGGCGGCGTCCAGCCGTTCACGCGCGGCGGCCGGATCGAGATCCAGCAGCACCGTCACGTCGGGAAGCGCACCGGCGGCGGCCCAGAGCGACAGCCGCCGGATCTCGTCCGGATCGAGCACGCGACCCGCGCCCTGGTAGGCGACCGAGGAGTCGAGGTAGCGGTCCTGAATGACGACCTCGCCCCGTTCGAGCGCGGGACGGACGAGCGTCTCGACGTGCTGGGCGCGATCCGCGGCGTACAGGAGCGCCTCGCTCCGCGGCGAGACCTCGCCCCGATGGTGGAGGACGATGTCACGGATGAGCACGCCGACCTCCGTGCCGCCCGGCTCGCGCGTACGGACGACGGCGCGCCCCTCCTCGCGCAGCGACTGCTCGAGGAGGCTCGCCTGCGTCGTCTTACCCGTGCCGTCGCCACCCTCGAAGGTGACCCACAGTCCGCGGGTCACTTCTTCGACGCGGCCGGCTTGCGGGTCGTCGTGCGGCGGGTGGTGCGCTTGGGCGCCGGGCCCTTCGCACGCTTGTCCGCCAGCATCTGCACGGCGATCTCGAACGTGATGTCGTCCGCGGTCTGGCCGCGCGGGATCGTGACGTTCGTCGTGCCGTCGGTCACGTACGCGCCGAATCGTCCGTCCTTGATGCGGATCGGCTTGCCGCTGACGGGGTCCGGTTCGAACTCCTTCAGGAAGCTCGCCGCACGGTTGGCGTACTTCGGCTGCGCGTAGATCTCGAGGGCCTGCTCGAGCGTGATGTCGAAGATCTGCTCCTCGCCCGACAGGGAGCGGGAGTCGGTGCCCTTCTTCAGGTACGGGCCGTAGGGGCCGTTCTGCGCCGTGATCGGGGTCTGCGTCTCGGGCTCGATGCCGACCGTGCGCGGCAGCGAGAAGAGCTTCAGCGCGGTGTCGAGATCGATCGTCTCCGGGGACATGCTCTTGAACAGCGACGCGCGACGCGGCTTGGGGGCTTCGACCTTCTTCTTGGCGACGCGCTTCTTCGGCGCGCCCTCGACCGGCTCGGGGGCGGGCTCCGGCTCGGGCTCGGCGGGCAGCACCTCTTCGAGGTACGGGCCGAACCGGCCGTCCTTGACGACGATGTCGCGCCCGGTCTCGGGGTTCTGCCCGAGCACGCGGTCACCGGCGATGGGCGCGTCGATGAGCTCGCGCGCCTTCTCCGGCGTCAGCTCGTCGGGGGCGAGGTCGCCCGGCACGTTCACGATGCGCGACGTGCCGTCCTCGTTCGGGACGTCGAGGTACGGACCGTACCGCCCGAATCGCAGCGTCGCGACGTCGCCGATGCGGGTCGCGTTGATCTCGCGTGCGTCGATCTCGCCGAGGTTGTCGAGGATGTTGCGCAGCCCGACGTGGTCGTCGGAGCCGAAGTAGAACTCCTTCAACCACTCGACGCGCTGCTGCTCTCCGCGCGCGATCGCATCGAGGTCGTCTTCGAGAGCGGCCGTGAAGTCGTAGTCGACGAGATCGGCGAAGTGCTGCTCGAGCAGACGCACGACGCTGAAGGCGAGCCAGCTGGGGACCAGGGCCTGTCCGCGCTTCGTGACGTACTCGCGGTTGATGATCACGTCGATGATGCTCGCGAAGGTCGACGGGCGGCCGATCCCCTTCTCTTCGAGCGCCTTGACGAGGGATGCCTCGGTGTACCGCGGCTTCGGACTCGTGGAGTGTCCCTTGGGCTCGATGTCCCGCAGGTTCAGGACGTCGCCGACGGCGAGCGCGGGCAGCGACTGGTCGTCGGCCTTGTGCTCGTCGCCGCGCTTCTCGTCCCGGCCCTCCTCGTACGCCTCGAGGAAGCCCTTGAAGGTGTACACGGTGCCCGAGGCGGTGAAGGCGGCGACGCGGCCCGCGGCATCGGCCTCCAGGGTGACGGTCGTCGTCTCGTACTTGGCGTCCGACATCTGCGAGGCGACCGTGCGCTTCCAGATGAGGTCGTACAGACGCTGCTCGTCGCGGTCGAGCTCGGACGCGACCGAGGCGGGCGTGCGGAACGTGTCCCCCGACGGGCGGATCGCCTCGTGCGCCTCCTGGGCGTTCTTGCTGTTGTTGCGGTAGCTGCGCGGGTTCGGCGGAACGGCGCGGTCGCCGTACAACGCGACGGCCTGCGTACGGGCGGCCGACACCGCCTGCGTCGACAGCGCCGTCGAGTCGGTGCGCATATAGGTGATGAAGCCCTTCTCGTAGAGGCGCTGGGCGACGCCCATGGCGTGCTTCGCGCTCATCGAGAGCTTGCGCCCCGCCTCCTGCTGGAGGGTCGAGGTCGTGAAGGGGGGCTTGGGGCTGCGGGTGCCGGGCTTCGCCTCGACCGAGACGACGGATGCCCGGCCGGACGCCTCCAGCGCCGCGACGAGCTCGCGCGCCTGGACCTCCGTGAGCACGACGACGGCCTTCTTCAGCTGCGCCGCGTCGTCGAAGTCGGTGCCGCGGGCCAGCGGAGCGCCGTCGAGGCGCGCCAGACGGGTCGTGAAGGCGTCGTCCGAGGCCCGACCCGTGGGTGAGGCGAGCGCCTCGACGTCCCAGTAGTCGGCGGAGACGAAGGCGATCCGCTCGCGTTCGCGATCGACGACGAGACGGGTGGCGGCGGACTGCACGCGCCCGGCGGACGTGCCCTGGCCGACCTTGCGGCGCGTGACGTCCGAGACGTCCCAGCCGTACAGGCGGTCGAGGATGCGGCGGGTCTCCTGCGCGTCGACGAGCGCCAGGTCGAGCTCGCGCGTGTTGTCCACGGCGGCACGGATCGCGTCCTTCGTGATCTCGTGGAACACCATGCGCTTGACGGGGACCTTCGGCTTCAGCGCCTCCAGCAGATGCCACGCGATGGCCTCGCCCTCGCGGTCCTCATCGGTGGCGAGGAGGAGTTCGTCGGCGTTCTTCAGGGCGCGCTTGAGCTCGGCGACGGTCTTCCTGCCCCGCTCGCTCTCCACATATAGAGGAGTGAAGCCGTTCTCGATGTCGATCGAGTACTTTCCGACCGAGGTCTTCTTGAGCTCGGCGGGGATGTCCTTCTTGTCCGCGAGGTCACGGATGTGACCGACCGAGCTGAGCACCTCGTATCCATCGCCCAGGTATCCCTGGATCGACTTCATCTTCGTCGGCGACTCGACGATGACGAGCTTCTTGCCCCCAGCACTCTTGACAGCTGCCACGTGGCGTCCTTTCTCCGATGCACACCATACACACCGCCCGACGTGGAAGACGCTGGGAGCCCGCCGCGCCGCGGACGCTCGGCGAACGCTCGGCCGACCCTCATCCCTCCCCCGGAGGCGGACCCGCGCGAGCCCGCGCCGTGGCGGCGAGCGGGCCGGAGCCCGCCCGCACGTGCACGGTGGCCACCGCCCCCTCGACGATGCACTCCGCGAGCGCCGCCGCGACCGCGGCCGCGACCTGTGCGGCGCGGTCGCACGGATCTCCGGAGACCGCGCCCGATGCGGCGTCGGCCGCCGCGAGCGCCGCCGCGTCCGCGGCCCCCGCGGCTCGCGCGGCGTGGATCGACGCCGTCCCCACGGCGACCCCGCCGAGCGCGGCCGCGGATGCCACCGCGAGGACGCCGATCACCGCCGCCGCGCCGGCCATCGGCGTCCTCCCCCGCGCGGCACGATCCGACCGGCCACGTCAGCGCCCGCCGTCCAGGGCGCACGACCGCGCACTCAGATCGGGAAGGGGGAGGACGAGGCCGGGCGAGGCGGTGGCGGCGACGCAGATCAGGTCGCCGTCGGGGCCGACGCCCACGACCTGTCCGCCGGCGATGTCGGCGACGATCCGACCCGCGCGCTCCGCGTCGCCGCGGGCGGCGAGCCGAGCGGCCTGTGCCACCGCGTGCTCGAGTCGGATCTGCCGGCCGACCACCGCGAGCGAGCCCGCCGTGAGCGCCACGAGCAGCACGACGGCGGGCACGACGACGGCGAACTCGGCGGTGACCGAGCCTCGATCATCCGGCGCGCCGATCATGCCACGGTGAGCGCGCGGCGCACGAGGTCGGTCAGGATGCCGCGCACCTCGTCGCTGCGCATGATGAGGACCAGCAGCCCTGCGAAAGCGACGGCGGCCATCGTGGCGACGGCGTACTCGGCCGTGGCGGCGCCGGTGTCGTCGGCGAACAGAGCGGCGGCTCGGTGCCGCGTCAGCGCCGGGAGCGCGACGCTCCGCGGACGCGTCGGGCGCGTCAGGGCGGCAGCGGGACGTGCATCGAGACGGATGCCGGTGGTGGCGATCATGGGGACTCCTTCGGTGGGTGCGGATGGTGAGCGGGCACGATCGGAAGACGGAGGGGATGCGGGCGTCAGGGCGCGGCGAACACGACGGAGGGGCCGGACAGCACGGACAGCAGCATCGGGGCGACGCCGAGGAGCAGGAACGCGGGAAGCGTGCACAGGCCCATCGGCAGCAGCAGCCGCGACGAGAGGCGCGCCGCACGGAGCCGGCCGTCGGTGCGGGCGCTCCGACGCAGCTCGGCGGCGGTCGCCCGCAGCAACTCGACCGCCGGAGCGCCCGAGCGGCGGGAGAACTCCAGCACGTCGCGGACGGCGGCCTCCGGCTCGCCGCCGCCGGACTCGTGCACCACCGCGATCGCGCGGTCGACCGAGACACCGCCCGAGAGGGCCAGCGCCATCGTGTCGGCCTGCACGCCCGGAAGAGCGGCGCCCGGCTGCGCGGCCGAGACGAGCCTCGCACTCCAGCCGCGGGCCGCCAGCATGAGAGCCCCGCCGGCGACGAGGCAGGCGACGCCGATGGGATCGGCGAGGGTGGCGACCACGTCGAACCCGAGCGCCACGCCGAGCACGACGGCCACGAGCGGCAGCCAGCCCACGAGCTGTGCCGTCGCCGCGGGATCGGCGAGCGCGACCGCGACGTCGTCGCGCGTGTCCTGGGCGTCGCGCAGCACCTCGGCGAACCGTCGCAGGCTGGGGGCGGTCGGCGCTCCCGCCGTCTCGGCGACGAGCCAGGCGACGGCCAGGTCGCGCCACGCCCCGCCCTGCGCGGCGAGGACCTCGCCGGTGCCGGTGCCGGGCGGCGCGGCGACGACCGCACGCGCGGTCGCCTCGCCCGTCTCGGCCAACAGAGGCCACGCCTGCAGGGGTGCCAGCCCCGCCTCGAGCAGCACGGCCAGCCGCTGGACCGCGGCGGCCACGGCGCGGGGATCCGCATCACCCCCGCGCGCCGACCGCTCACGGCGCAGTCCGAACGCGCGGATCCTCATACGATCGCCTCCACGCCGAGCCGGTCGGCGTCGAGGACCGGGCGGGCGAACCCGGCGACGCGTCGCCGTCCGTCCTTGCCCCGCTCGACGTGCACGACGACACCGATCGCGCTCACCACCTGGCGCGCCGTGGCTGCCGGGTCCAGACCGGCCAGAGCTCCCAGTGCCTCGAGCCGGGCGGGCAGATCCCGGACGCCGCCGGCGTGCACCGTGCCTGCTCCGCCCGCATGGCCCGTGTTGAGGGCCGTGAGCAGCTCGCGCACCTCGGGGCCCCGACACTCCCCCACCACGAGCCGGTCCGGCCTCATCCGCAGCGCTTCGCGGACGAGGCGGGCGAGGGACACCTCGCCCGCTCCCTCCAGGTTGGCCTGGCGCGCCTCCAGCCCCACGTGGTGCGGGTGGGCGATGCGCAGCTCGGCGACGTCCTCGATGCTCACGATGCGCTCCGACACCGGCACCCGGCCGAGCAGAGCGGCGAGCAGCGTGGTCTTGCCCGCCCCGGTCGCACCGGTGACGAGAAGGTTGACCCGGGCGGAGACGAGCTTCTCCAGCCGCGCCGAGACGCCGGCGTCGAACATCCCCCGCCGACCGAGATCGTCGAGATCGGGCAGATCCGTCGAGGGCAGGCGGATGGAGATCGTCGCCCCGGCGGGGGCGACGGGCGGCAGGACCGCGTGGACCCGCGCGCCGTGCTCCCACCGCACGTCCACGAGCGGTGCGCCGTCGTCGAGGTGGCGTCCGCCGATCCCGACGAGCGCCACGGCGAGCGCCCGCACCTCGTCGGCGCTCGCCGACCAGCCCGGCACACGCTCCGCCCCGAGGCCGCGGTCGACGAACAGGCCATGCGCCCCGTTCACGAAGACGTCGGTGACCCGGGGATCGGACAGCACGTCGCGCAACGGGTCGAGTGCGGGATGCTCGGGGAGCCGCCGCCGCGGGACCGTCGGCTCGGGCGGCCCTCCGGTCGCGCCGCGCTCCTCGGTCACGGCGTCCCCGCCGCCCGCGAGAGGCCCCGCGGCGCCCGAGGGCAGGCCGCCGCGCGTGCGAGGACGGACGACGAACGGAGCGGACATGCCCCGACGGTAGGACGCCGTCGGCGCGCACGGGTCGCCGTTCCCCGCGTTCGGGGACAGGCCGCGCGCATCTGCCGCTGTGGAGGAGCCGACGGCTCCGAGGAGGGCGGCCTCCGAGGAAGAAGAAGAGCATCCGCGCCGGGGAGGGCGCCAGCGCCGTCGCCCGGAAGAAGAGAGGGCGGCATCCCACTGGGGGATGGGATGCCGCCGCGCGGCACCCGGTGGGGGGGTTGGGTGCCGCGATGCCAGAATCAGACGTTCGGCCGTGTACGAGCATACGCACCGTGAACGGACGACCCAAGCCGGAGAGCGCCTATCACAGCGATATATCTCCTCCGCGCTCCGGCGCCGACCTCGTCGACCTTCGCGCCGACGGGCGAATCCGCCTACCCCCTTTCAGCGGTGGTGATGGCTCCGAACCGTGTGGCTAGATGTCCTCATTCGTCCCATCGCCGCAAAGGAGCGCGCCTGATGAGCAGCCAGATCGATCACCTGCTGACCGAAACGCGTCGTTTCGCCCCGTCACCCGAGTTCGTCGCCGATGCGGTGGCCACCGCGGAGCTGTACGCCCAGGCCGATGCCGACCGCGAGGCCTTCTGGGCCGAGCAGGCGCGCGACCTGCACTGGCACACGCCCTTCACCCAGGTGCTCGACTGGTCGAACCCGCCGTTCGCGCAGTGGTTCGCCGACGGCGAGCTGAACGTCGCGTACAACTGCCTCGACCGGCACGTCGAGGCCGGCCACGGCGACCGGGTCGCGCTCCTGTGGGAGGGCGAGCCCGGCGACGAGCGGCGGGTGACGTACGCCGAACTCACCGACGAGGTGAAGCGGGCCGCGAACGTGCTGACGGGGCTCGGCGTCGAGGCGGGCGATCGTGTCGCGATCTACATGCCGATGATCCCCGAGGCGATCGCCGCGATGCTCGCCGTGGCACGCCTGGGCGCGATCCACTCGGTCATCTTCGGCGGGTTCTCCGCCGACAGCCTGCGCACCCGCATCGACGACGCCGGCGCGAAGGTCGTCATCACGTCCGACGGCGGCTACCGGAAGGGGCGCGTCTCTCCCTTGAAGCCGGCGGTCGACCAGGCTCTGGCCGACCGCGGCGCCGGCCCGCAGTCCACCGTGGAGCACGTGCTCGTCGTGCGCCGCACGGAGAACGAGGTCGGCTGGACCGAGGGCCGCGACATCTGGTGGCACGATGCCGTCCCCGCGGCATCCGCCGATCACACCGCACAGCCCTTCCCCGCGGAGAACCCGCTGTTCATCCTGTACACGTCGGGGACGACCGGCAAGCCCAAGGGCATCCTGCACACCTCGGGCGGCTACCTCACGCAGGCCACGTTCACGAACAAGGTCGTGCACGACCTGCATCCCGAGACGGATGTCTTCTGGTGCACCGCCGACATCGGGTGGATCACGGGGCACTCCTACGTGACCTATGGCCCGCTGTCCAACGGTGCGACCCAGGTGCTCTACGAGGGCACGCCCGATTCGCCCCACCCCGGCCGCTGGTGGGAGCTCGTCGAGAAGTACGGCGTCACGATCCTGTACACGGCACCGACGGCGATCCGCTCCTTCATGAAGCTCGGACGCCAGATCCCGCAGAAGTTCGACCTGTCCTCGATCCGTCTGCTCGGCTCCGTGGGCGAGCCGATCAACCCCGAGGCGTGGATGTGGTACCGCGAGATCATCGGCGCGGACGCCGCTCCGATCGTCGACACGTGGTGGCAGACGGAGACCGGGTCGATCATGATCTCCGCCCTTCCGGGGGTCACCGAGACCAAGCCGGGCAGCGCCCAGGTGCCCTTCCCCGGCATCGGGGTGGACGTCGTGGACGAGAGCGGCGAGCACGTCGGCAACGGGAACGGCGGCCTGCTCGTGCTGACGAAGCCGTGGCCGTCGATGCTGCGCGGCATCTGGGGCGACCCGGAGCGGTTCGTGGAGACCTACTGGGAGAAGTTCCAGGACAAGGGCTACTACTTCGCCGGCGACGGCGCGCGTCTCGACGAGGACGGCGACGTCTGGTTCCTCGGCCGGGTCGACGACGTCATGAACGTGTCGGGGCATCGACTGTCCACCACCGAGATCGAGTCGGCCCTCGTCGGCAACGAGGCCGTCGCCGAGGCGGCGGTGGTCGGCGCCTCCGACGAGACCACGGGTCAGGCGGTCGTCGCGTTCGTCATCGTGAAGCAGAGCTACCTCGACGCGCACTCCCCCGAGGGCCTCGCGGACGGTCTTCGCCGCTGGGTCGGCGAGCAGATCGGGCCGATCGCCCGCCCCCGCGACGTGTACATCGTCGGGGAGCTGCCCAAGACCCGCTCGGGCAAGATCATGCGACGCCTCCTGCGCGACGTCGCCGAGGGGCGCGAGGTCGGCGACACCACCACGCTCGCCGACACCGCCGTCATGAGCGTGATCTCGGCGCAGGTCAAGTAGGGGCATGCGAGAGGGGCCCGGGTCGATCGACCCGGGCCCCTCTCGCGTGCGTTCAGGCGAACGCGAAGACGACCTCGACCTCGACGGGCGAGTCGAGAGGCAGCACGGCCACGCCGACCGCCGATCGGGCGTGACGCCCCGCGTCGCCGAAGATCTCCCCGAGCACCTCGCTGGCGCCGTTGATGACGCCCGGCTGGCCGGTGAACTCGGGCGCGGATGCGACGAAGCCGACGACCTTGACGACGCGGACGAGCCGGTCGACCCCGCCGACGGCGTCTGCGGCCGCGGCGAGCGCGTTGAGGGCGCACTGCCGAGCGTAGGAGCGCGCGTCCTCGGCATCCACCGCCGCACCCACTTTGCCGGTCGCCGGCAGCGCGCCGGCGACCATCGGCAGCTGGCCCGACGTGTAGACGAGGTCGCCGTGGACCGTCGCCGGGATGTAGGAGGCCACGGGAGCGACGACGGGGGGCAGCTCGATCCCGAGCTCGGCGAGACGGCCGGCGACGCCCGCGCTCACGCGCCGGCCCCCTCGGCGTCGAACTGCTGCGCCGCGACGGCGGCCGCACCCAGGCCCGCGTTGGCTGCGCCGCCGCCGGCGGGACGCTTGAAGTACGCGACGAGCCCGCCTTCGGGGCCGGGCACCACCTGGACGAGCTCCCAGCCCTGCTTGCCCCAGTTGTTGAGGATGGCGGCGGTGTTGTGGATGAGAAGCGGCGTGGTGAGGTATTCCCACGTGGTCATGGAGGCTCCTGTGTCGACGTCGAGGACGGGGCGGAGAGCGGGTGGCGGCCACGCGCGCGTCCGCGCCCATAAAGGCTTCGCCCAGGGTTCTCCCCTAGCATCAAGCCTATGCCTCATCTCAAAAGGACGGCCACCGGCGTGCTCGGCGGCATCGCCGGACTGGTCGGTCTGAGCGCCGTCGCGGGCGTGCTCGTCACCGCCACCGTGACCCCCGCGATCGCGGTCTCCGGCTACGCGGCCACCAGTGCGCTCGACTCGTTCGAGAACATGCCGAGCTTCCTGCAGATCGACCCGCTCATGCTGCCGACCGAGATCTTCCGCAAGGACAGCGCCGGAAACGACGTGCTGATGGCGGAGTTCTACGACCAGAACCGCATCCCGGTGACCTTCGACCAGGTGAACCCCGTCATGTTCGACGCGATCACCTCCAGCGAGGACAAGAACTTCTTCACCCACGGCGGCGTCGACCTCGTGGGCACGCTGAGCGCCCTCGTCGGCAACGCCTCCAGCGGCGGCAACCGCGGTGGCTCCTCGATCACCCAGCAGTACGTCAAGAACGTCCTGCAGCAGAACTGCGAGTCCAAGGCGAAGTCCGACGACGAGGTCCAGGCGTGCTTCGCGGTCACGACCGTGAACGAAGGCGCGGAGGGCTACCAGCGCAAGCTGCAGGAGATGCGCTACGCGATCCAGCTCGAGAAGCACAACTCCAAGGAGGAGATCCTCCTCGGCTACCTGAACATCACCAACTTCGGCGGCCTGGTCTACGGCGTCGGCGCCGCCGCCGAGCACTACTTCGGCATTCCCGCCTCCGACCTCAGCATCGCGCAGGCCGCCACCATCGCCGGCATGGTGCAGGCACCCAACACCTACCGCATCGACATGCCGGAGGGGTCGACCACCGACCGCGACGGCAACCCCGTCAACAGCGCGGCGGACGGCTATGCGAAGACGCTGGAGCGGCGCAACTACGTGCTGGGACGCATGCTCGACGACGGCAAGATCTCCCAGGAGGAGTACGACACCGCCAAGGCGTCGCCGATCGAGCCGAACATCACGATGCGTGCGCAGGGCTGCCAGACGGCCGCCGGTGCGGAGTTCTTCTGCGAGTACGTCCGCTCCGTCCTGCTCACCGACCCCGCGTTCGGCGACAGCGACGATCAGCGCGCGGCCAACCTGCGCCGCGGCGGCATGAAGATCTACACGACCCTCGACGCCGACCTGCAGGCGGCCGCGCAGCAGGCCATCTCGGTCGTGCCCGCCACGGTGGACTACATGGACCTCGGTGCCTCCGGCGTCCAGGTCGAGCCCGGCACCGGCCGCATCCTCTCGATGGTCCAGAACCGGCCGTACAGCCCCACGGGCGAGGATCCCGGCACGACCTCGGTCAACTACAACGTCCGCCAGCTCAACGGCGGCGGCATCGGGCATCCCGCCGGATCGACATACAAGGTCTTCAGCCTGCTGAACTGGCTCGAGCAGGGTCACTCGGTCAACGAGACGCTCAACGGTCGCATCGGCACGAAGCGTGTCCTCGTGTGCGACGGCGACGTCCAGAACGTGCGCCTGTCCAACAACGGCGACGGCATCGGCAACTTCGAGGCCAACAGCGGCTACAACGGCACGGTCTACAACTTCACCCGCGACTCGCTGAACTCCGGGTTCATGGCGATGGCGGAGAAGATCAGCGTGTGCTCGACGAACCAGCTCGCCGGCAAGATGGGCGTGACCTTCGGCGACGGGTCGCCGCTGGACAGCACCAACGTGCCGTACGACGTCCTCGGATCGAAGAACGTCGCGCCGCTGGACATGGCGGAGGCGTACGCCGCCATCGCCGCGCGCGGCATGCTGTGCCCGCCGAAGGCGATCGACAAGGCGCTCAACTACGACGGCGCGGACATCACTCCCCAGCTCACCTGCCAGCCGGCGATGAGCGAAGCGGTCGCGGCCACCGCCGCCTACACTCTGCAGGGCGTCATGTCCGGCACCGGTTCGGGCGCCCGTGTGGGCGACGGCATCCCGGTGTTCGGCAAGACCGGTATCCATGAGTACGAGCACACCTGGATGGACGGCTCGTCGACCAAGGCGACGACCGTCGTCTGGGTCGGCAACGTCCAGGGCCACGCGCTCCTGAACGAGTACTACGAGAACGGATACCAGCTCGCCCGGATCCGCAACTCGGTGTGGCCCGCCATGCAGGGGGCCGCGAACAACAAGTTCGGCGGCGACGACTTCCCGAGCCCCGACTCCGCGCTGACGCGCAACATCCTCACGGATCTGCCCTCGGTGATCGGCATGTCGGTCGCGGAGGCGACGCAGACTCTGCAGAACGCCGGCTTCTCGGTCAGCGTCGGCGACCCGGTCGCGGGTGTCGAGTCGGGCGGAACGGTCATCCAGCAGGATCCGGGCGCGGGCCGCGTCGCGGGCGGCGTCACCGTCACGATTCGCGAGAGCAACGGACAGGGAATCTCGGTCCCCGCCGTCAGCGGCAAGCCCAACGACGCCGTCAGCACGCTGCGCAGCGCCGGGTTCGGGCAGGTCGACACGCAGTGCACGGTCTCCGACAGCGCGCCCGCCGACGGCGTCGTGACCGGCACCGACCCGGCATCCGGGACGATCGTCGACCGCGGCAGCCAGATCAGCGTGCAGTACCAGGCGAAGAGCTGCGGCGCCCGCCCGTGACCTCCGCAGGCAGGGTCGCCCTCACCGCCGCGGCGGCGGTGGGGGCGACCGCCGTCGGCGCCGCGGTGTGGGGGACGTGCATCGAGCGGTTCCTGTTCACCGTGCGCCACCACCGGCTGGCCGTCCTCCCGGCCGGATCACCGTCCGTGACGGTGCTCCACCTCTCCGACGCGCACATGGCGCCCTGGCAGCATCGCAAGCAGGCGTGGATTGCCCGGCTCGCCGAGGACGTCCAGCCCGACCTCGTCGTCAACACGGGCGACAACCTGGGCCATGCCGACGGTCTCGACGGCATCCGGGCGGCGTTCGCGCCGCTGCGCGGCGTCCCGGGCCTGTTCGTGCACGGCTCGAACGACGTCTTCGGCCCCGGCGGACGCAATCCCCTGCGGTACTTCTCGGGCCCCTCCCCCGTCACCGCGGACGCCGAGCGGATCGACACCCCGGCGATGGACGCCTACTTCACCGACGAGCTCGGCTGGACCGACCTCAACAATCGCGCCGCCTCCGTGACGGCCGGCGGTCTGCGTCTGGACGCGTTCGGCGTCAGCGACGCGCATCGGGACTGGGACGACCTGGATGCCCTGCCCGCCGCGATCGCGCGGATGACCCGCCGCCCCTTCTTCTCGCGCGCAGAGCCGGTCGCGCTCACGCTCGGCGTCACGCATGCTCCCTACCGGCGCGTCCTCGACCGCTTCGTCGAGCTGGGCGCGGACGCGATCCTGGCCGGCCACACCCACGGCGGACAGGTCCGCGTCCCCTTCTCACGCTCCGCCCTGGTCGCCAACTGCGACATCCCGCTCGATCAGGCCCGCGGGCTGAGCGCGTGGCGGCGCGGCGACACGGTGGTCCCGCTCAACGTCTCCGCGGGCCTCGGTCACTCGATCTACGCGCCGGTGCGCTTCGGATGCAGACCCGAGGCCTCGGTCCTGACCCTGCAGGCACGACCGTGATCGACACGGCGTGCTCTCGATTCGGCAGGAACGGCCAAACCCTGTAGACTCGGAGGGTTGCCACGGGGTGTGGCGCAGCTTGGTAGCGCGCGTCGTTCGGGACGACGAGGCCGCAGGTTCAAATCCTGTCACCCCGACAGCGGAGAGGGTCCGCTCGTGAGAGACCACGAGCGGACCCTCTCGCCGTACCGCCCGCCTCTCCCGCCACAAGGAACGCTCCGATGACCGCCACTCCCCGCCTCGTCGCGTTCGACCTGGATGACACCCTCGCTCCGTCCAAGAGCGCGATCGACCCGCGGATCGGCGAACTCCTGCTCGCCCTCGCCGAGCGCGTGGAGGTCGCGATCATCTCGGGCGGTCAGCTCCAGCAGTTCCAGTCCCAGGTCGTCGACCGCCTCCCCGCCGCCGACGCATCCGTGCTCGACCACTTCCACCTCATGCCGACCTGCGGCACCCAGTACTACCGCCTCGACGGCGACGGCGTGCGCACCGTCTACGCCCACGCGCTGACCGACGACGAGAAGTCGCGCGCCCTCGCCGCGGTCGAGGAGGAGGCGCGCCGGCTCGGCCTCTGGGAGGCGGAGACGTGGGGCGCGATCCTCGAGGACCGCGGATCGCAGATCACCTTCTCCGCGCTCGGGCAGTCCGCACCGCTGGAGGCCAAGGTCGCCTGGGACCCCACCGGCGAGAAGAAGAACGCCCTCCGCAACGCGGTGGCCGCGCGCATCCCGGACCTCGAGGTCCGCTCGGGCGGGTCGACCTCGGTGGACATCACCCACCGCGGCATCGACAAGGCGTACGGCATGACGCGGCTCGCCGAGATGACGGGGATCCCCCTCGACGACATGCTCTTCGTCGGCGACCGGCTCGACGAGCACGGCAACGACTATCCCGTCCTGGCGATGGGCGTCGCCTGTCACGCGGTCGAGGGATGGCCGGAGACCGCCGCGTTCCTCGACGACCTGATCCCGACGCTCCCCACGCGCTGAGCGCCGGTCAGGCCGGCGTCGGAAGGCCCGCGTCGGAGTAGTACCCGGTGATGTGCGCCCGCACGGCTCGGCGTGCGGCCTCCGCATCGCCCGCGTCGATCGCGGCCAGCACCTCGGCGTGCTCGTGGCGCAGGCGGGCCGCTGTGGCGTCCCAGTCGGCGATCCGTGCCGCTCCCCCGCGGATGTAGCTCTCGATCGTCTCGCGCAGGCCCGCCATCGTCGCCGAGACCACGACGTTCCCCGACGCCTCCGCGAGCCGCACGTGGAACTGGGCGTCGAGCGCGAGGAAGTCGTCGATCGAGAGGGCGTCGGCGGCCATCGCGTCGAGCGTGGAGCGCGCGTCCGCAAGATCCGCGTCGGGCCGCTCGGCCAGGTGCGCGACGGCCCACTCCTCCAGCAGCAGACGCGTCTCGTACACGTCCGGGATGGGGAACCCGTGCGCCGCCACCTGCAGCCGCAGCAGCTGCGACAGACCCCCGTGCGGGGTCGCCGTCACGATGGCGCCCGCCGTGGGTCCCGACCCGGTCCCGGTGCGAATGAGGCCCATCACCTCGAGGACGCGCAGCGCCTCGCGGACGCTCGAGCGGCCGACGCCGAGCGTCGAGGCCAGCTCGCGCTCGGGGGGCAGCCGTTCCCCGGGTCCCAACCGCCCCTCTAGGAGGTCGCCTTCGATCTTGTCGAGCACGACGCGCCAGGCGCGCGCGGGCGGAGTGTCGGTCATCGTCGCCTTCCGGTTGGTCAGACCACGTTAACGCACGCCCGTGCGAGCGCCAACACCCGTGACGGTCAGCTCAGCCGCCCGCCGGATTCGCGCAGGTAGCACTCGGCGCACATGGACTCGTAGGTGACCTTCTGGTGCGAGAGCTCGTCGATCGCGACCTGGTCGCCGTCGAAGACGAACCGTCCGCCCACCAGGCGCGCGTTGTAGAGCGCCTTGCGTCCGCACCGGCAGATCGTCTTCAGCTCCTCCAGGCTGTGCGCGAGCTCGAGCAGTCGGGCCGACCCGGGGAACGCCCGCGTCTGGAAGTCGGTGCGGATGCCGTAGGCGAGCACCGGGATGCGGTCGGCGACGACGAGGCGCAGCAGATCGTCGACCTGGGCGGGGGTCAGAAACTGCGCCTCGTCGATGAGCAGGCACGCGAGGTCCCCGCCGAGCGAGGTCCGGTGCGCGGCGACGAGGGCCGCCACGTCGTCGTCCGGTCCGATGAGGAAGTCGACGGGCCGATCCACGCCGAGCCTGCTGGAGATGCGGTCGGCGCCCTTGGTGTCGATCTCGGGCTTGGCGAGCAGGACGTGCTGTCCGCGCTCCTCGTAGTTGAAAGCGGCCTGCAGGAGCGCCGTCGACTTGCCGGAGTTCATCGCTCCGTATCGGAAGTACAGCTTCGCCATGGGGGTCCCGGTGGACTCAGCGGTTGATGCCGAGCACCGCGGCCGTCTCGTCGAGCGACTCGGCAGCGACCTCGGGACGGCCGTTGAGGGTCTGGCCGTAGCTGGGGATGAGGTCCGTCAGCTCCGGCTCCCAGCCCGCGATGCGATCCGGGAAGCAGGTCTTGAGCAGGCCCAGCATGATCGACGCGGCCGTCGAGGCGCCCGGCGACGCGCCCAGCAGTCCCGCGATCGAGCCGTCCGCGGAGGTCACGACCTCGGTGCCGAACTGCAGGACGCCGCCCTTCTGGGGGTCCTTCTTCATGACCTGCGCGCGCTGACCCGCCTGCAGCAGCTCCCAGTCCTCGTCCTTCGCTGCCGGCATGAAGTCGCGGAGCGAGTCGACCTTGCGCTTGTGGTTCTTCAGCAGCTCTCCGACGAGGTACTTGATGAGGCCGGGGTTGTCGACGGCGACCTTCAGCATCGGCCCGATGTTGCCAGGGCGCACCTGGGCGACGATGTCGGTGACCCGGCCCTGCTTGAGGAACTTCGGGCTGAAGGTGGCGAACGGCCCGAACAGCAGCGACGCCTCGCCGTCGACGACACGGGTGTCGAGGTGGGGAACCGACATGGGCGGCGCGCCGACGGAGGCCTGCGAGTAGACCTTCGCCTTGTGCTGCGACACGATCGCCGGGTTCGAGGTCTTCAGCCACTGCCCGCCGATCGGGAAGACGCCGTAGCCGGAGATCTCGGGGATGCCGGAGGACTGCAGGAGCTTGATCGCCCAGCCACCGGCGCCCACGAACACGAAGCGCGCGGTCATCGATCCCGGAGTCCGGCCCAGCGAGTGGCGGTAGGAGATCTTCCAGGTGCCGTCCTTCTGCCGCCGGAGCTTGCGCGCCTCGATGTTGGTGCGCACCTCGACCCCCTGCTCCTCGAGGTGGGCGAAGAGCTGCCGGGTGAGCGCGCCGAAGTCGACGTCGGTGCCGGCGGGCACACGGGTCGCCGCGAACGGCTCGTCCGTGCGGCGGCGCTGCTGCATGAGCAGCGGCGCCCACTGGTTGATGACACGGGAGTCCTCGGAGTATTCGATCCCCGCGAACAGTGGCTGCGTCCGCAGCGCCTCGTAGCGCTTCTTGAGGTACGCGACGTCCTTCTCCCCGCGGACGAAGGTCATGTGCGGCGTCGCGTTGATGAAGGTCGACGGAGCGTCCAGGATGCCGCGCTCGACGAAGCTCGCCCACAGCTGTCGGCTCTGCTGGAACTGCTCGTTGATCGAGATCGCCTTCGCCGGGTCGACCGAGCCGTTCGCCGCCTCCGGCATGTAGTTGAGCTCACACAGGGCCGCGTGGCCGGTGCCCGCGTTGTTCCAGGCGTTCGAGGACTCCTGGGCGACCTCGCTCAGCCGCTCGAGCACGACGATCTTCCAGTCCGGCTGCAGCTGCTTCAGCAGGGTTCCGAGGGTGGCACTCATGATGCCACCGCCGATCAGGACGACGTCGACGGGTTCGCTCACGATAGCCCAGTCTAGGCCGCGTTTTCCCCGGTCCCGCGCCCCGCGGCATCCCGCGCGCGTGAACTCTCGCTGTTCTTGCGCCTGCGTCAACACGCAGGCGGCGGAGGTCAGAGGGCGGCGGCGGCCGTCTGCAGACGCGAGGCGACCACTTCCGCGATCTGCACGGCGTTGAGCGCGGCGCCCTTGCGCAGGTTGTCGTTGCTGATGAACAGCACCAGGCCCTTGCCCTCGGGAGCGGACTGGTCGGCCCGGATGCGACCGACGTAGCTCGGGTCGTTGCCGGCTGCCTGCAGCGGCGTCGGGACCTCCTCGAGGACGACACCCGGCGCGGACGACAGGATCTCGCGCGCCTGATCGGGCGTGATGTCCTCGCGGAACTCGGCGTGGATCGACAGCGAGTGCCCGGTGAAGACGGGGACCCGCACGCACGTGCCGGCGACGCGGAGGTCCGGCAGCTCGAGGATCTTGCGACTCTCGTTGCGGAGCTTCTTCTCCTCGTCCGTCTCGTTGTCGCCGTCGTCGACGAGGTTCCCGGCGAAGGGGATCACGTCGAACGCGATGGGGGCGACGTACTTCTCCGGCTGCGGGAAGTCGACGGAGCCACCGTCGTGGACGAGGTCGAGCGTGTGCCCCTGCGCGAGGACGCCCTCCACCTGGCCGAGGAGCTCCTGCGCGCCGGCGAGCCCCGAGCCGGAGACGGCCTGGTAGGTGCTCACGATGAGGCGCTCGAGACCCGCGGCCGCATCGAGCGGCTTCAGCACGGGCATCGCGGCCATCGTGGTGCAGTTCGGGTTCGCGATGATACCCTTGGGCGGCTTCAGCGTGGCGTGCGGGTTGACCTCGCTGACGACGAGCGGCACGTCGGGGTCCATGCGCCAGGCGCTGGAGTTGTCGATGACCACGGCACCCGCCTCGGCGAAGCGCGGCGCGTGCGCGCGCGATCCCGTCGCACCGGCGCTGAAGAGGGCGATGTCGATGCCCGACGGATCAGCCGTCGCCACGTCCTCGATGACCACCGTCTGGCCGCCGAACTCCACGGCCGTGCCGGCCGAGCGGGCCGTGGCGAACAGGCGCAGGTCACGGATCGGGAAGGCGCGCTCCGCGAGGATCTCGCGCATGACCGTCCCCACCTGTCCGGTGGCGCCGACGACGGCGACGTTCAGTCCTGAGTCAGAGATACGGGTCATGGTGGATCCTTGCGTAAGTGCGGGGTTCCCGCGATTCTATCGGGGGTCGCGGGCGGTCCATCCGCGGAGATCTGCACTCCTGCGGAGGCTTCCGGCCAGGATGTCCGCAGAAGTGCGGATGTCCGCAGAAGTGCGGATGTCCGCGCGAGAGTGGATGCGGCTCAGCGGCCGGTGCCGGCGTGGACGACCGCCTCGGCGTCGCCGTCGAGGCCGTACGCCGTGTGGACGACGCGCGCGGCCTCGGCCAGGTCGTCGCCGCGCACGACCACCGAGATGCGGATCTCGGACGTCGAGATCATCTCGATGTTGACGCCCGCCGTCGACAGGGCCTCGAACAGCGTCGCGGAGACGCCCGAATGCGTGCGCATGCCGGCGCCCACGACCGAGAGCTTGCCGATCTGGTCGTCGTGGACGAGGCTCTCGAAGCCGATGCCGGGCTGCTCGGCGGCGAGCGCGCGCAGCGCCGTCGCGGCGTCCGACTTCGGCACCGTGAACGAGATGTCGGTGCGGCCCGTGGCCGCCGCGGACACGTTCTGCACGATCATGTCGACGTTGGCGCCGCTCTTGGCGACGACGGTGAAGATCTCGGCGGCCTTGCCGGGCACGTCGGGCACACCGATGACGGTGACCTTGGCCTGGCCGAGGTCGGTGGCGACTCCGGCGACGATGGGCTCTTCCATGGCGGACTCCTCTGCGCTGTCGGAAGCGAGGCTGGCGGGTGCGGTCATCCCGGGACCGAGGACGAACGTGCCCTGGCCGGAACTGAAACTTGATCGGGCGTTGATCATGACGCCGTGGCGGCGCGCGTACTCGACGGCGCGGATGTAGAGGACCTTGGCGCCGTTGGCGGCGAGCTCCAGCATCTCCTCGGAGGTGACGACGTCGAGCTTGCGCGCCTTCGGCACGACGCGCGGGTCAGCGGTGAAGATGCCATCCACGTCGCTGTAGATCTCGCAGACATCGGCGCGGAGGGCCGCGGCCAGGGCGACCGCGGTCGTATCCGACCCGCCGCGGCCGAGGGTCGTGATGTCGCGGGTGTCGCGGTTGAAGCCCTGGAAACCGGCGACGATCACGATCGCCCCCTCATCGAGGGCTTCGCGCAGACGGACGGGGGTCACGTCCACGATGCGCGCGGAGCCGTGGTCGGCGGTGGTGATCATGCCGGCCTGGCTGCCCGTGAAGGAGCGCGCCTCGAACCCCATGGAGTGGATGGCCATCGCCAGCAGCGCCATCGAGATCCGCTCGCCCGAGCTGAGCAGCATGTCGAGCTCGCGCGGGTTCGCAATGGGGGCGACCTCGTGGGCGAGGTCGAGCAGCTCGTCGGTCGTGTCGCCCATGGCGCTCACCGCGACCACCACGTCGTGACCGGCGCGGCGCGAATCGACGATGCGCTTCGCGACGCGCTTGATGCTCTCGGCATCGGCGACGGACGAGCCGCCGTACTTCTGGACGATCAGCGCCACGTGTCGAACTCCCGGCGTGTGTAGGCGTGGAGGGGGTGTGCGGGCCGCGGGACCCACCGCACCATCTTAGGGACCGGCGGATGCCGCGCCCGTCATGCGTCGTCGGGAAGCGACGCGCTACGCTCCCCACATGGATGCCCTGGAGAGCTGGCACGACTTCAACGTCGCCGTGGTCGGCGCGACCGCCGCCCTCGCCGGTCTCGTGATCGTCGCCGCGAGCGTCAACATCGGCTACATCGTGAAGGCCCCCTCTCTCACGTCGCGACTCGGCGCCGCGATCAGCGGGCTCGTGCTCGCCCTGGTCGTCTCGTCGACGGGGCTCATCCCCCAGATCGACGCGGTAGCGCACGGCGCTCTCGTCGCCGTGGCGGCCCTCGGGGCGCTCGCGTTCCCGATCTCGGCGGCCCGCCGCGTCTACGAGAACCACGACCCCGCGAACCGCGCCCGCCCCGCGAAGGTCCTCGTCGCCCTTCTGGCCCCCGTCGCCTATCTGGTCGGCGGCGTGCTGCTCATGATCGGCGCCCCGGGCGGATACGCGCTGTTCGCGGCGGGGGCGGTCGTGGCGATCGTCGCGTCGCTCCTCGTGTCGTGGGTCGTGCTGGTCGAGGTGCTCCGCTGAGGGATGCCCCGCGGACGACTCGGGGCGCGCGCCCGGGGACGCCGTCGGGGCCGTCGACGGGCGACGCCTCACGCCCGAGGAGACGGCTCGGGCATCGCGGGCAGTGCGCCGGCATCCGGCCGACGCGGTCGGAGCCGTCCACCCGTCGCGGCCATCCAACAGCCCAGGATCACGAGCGGGAAGCCGACCAGCAGGCCCACCGAGAGGTCCTCGCCGAGGATCAGGACCCCGAGCAGGATCGCGACGATCGGGTTGACGTAGGTGAACAGCGGCGCCCGCACGGGGCCGACCTCGCCGATGAGGGCGAAGAACCCGAGGAAGGCCAGGGCCGTCGAGAGCACGCCCAGGGCGAGCAGCGATACGCCGCTGCGCACCGTCGGGACCTCGTGCTGGGTCAGCAGCGCGACGGGGAGGTAGGCCAGCCCGACGGCGAGCAGTGACAGCGTGATCGTCCCGAGCGCGGGCACGCGCGCGAGCTTGGTCGCGACGATGAACGGCGCCGTCGCGTACAGCAGGGCGACGAGGAGCACCTGCGCGATCGCGACGAGCGCGGCTCCCGGGTCGGCGACCGCGAGACCGGGGCCGGCGACGATGACGACGACGCCCGCGAAGCCGATGAGGAGCCCGGTCGCACGCGCCGGCGAGAGAACGGTCCGATCCCCCCGCACGAGCGCGATCCCCGCCGCGAACAGCGGGACGGTGGCCACGAGCAGGCCCGTGAGCCCGGACGGCAGGGTCTGCTCGGCGTGACCGAGGAGCAGGAACGGCCCCGCCATCTCGATGGCCCCGAAGGCGAGCACCCACGGCCAGACCGTCAGCGCGGGCCGCAGCGCGCGGCGGCGCAGCGCGATCGGCAAGAGGATCGCGGCGCCCAGGAGCGTCCGGCCGGCGACGATCGCGGCGGGCGAGATCGAGTCCACCGCTTCCTTGATGAAGAGGTAGGGGATGCCCCACAGGACCGCCATGAGCGCGTACAGCGCCCACGCCCGCCCCGAGACGGCCGCGGCCATCAGACGCTCCGGCGCCCCTCGAACGCGCGACCGAGCGTCACCTCGTCGGCGTACTCGAGGTCTCCGCCCACCGGGAGGCCGGAGGCGAGGCGGGTGACGCGGATCTCGAGCGTGTGGAGCAGACGGCTGAGGTAGGTGGCCGTCGCCTCCCCCTCGAGGTTGGGGTTCGTGGCGAGGATGACCTCCTGCACGGTGCCGTCGGCCAACCGCTGCATGAGCTGCGAGATGCGCAGCTCATCGGGGCCGATGCCCGCGATGGGGCTGATCGCGCCCCCGAGCACGTGGTACAGGCCGCGGAACTCCCGGGTGCGCTCGATCGCGGAGACGTCCTTGGCGTCCTCGACAACGCAGATCAGGGTGCCGTCGCGTCGGGGGTCGCGGCAGATCGCGCACCGCTCCTGCTCGCTGACGTTGCCGCAGATCTCGCAGAAGCGCACGCGCTCGCGCAGCTCCCCGAGGAGGTGCGAGAGCCGGGCGACGTCGAACGTCGGCGTCTGCAGGATGTGGAACGCGATGCGCTGGGCGGACTTCGGGCCGATGCCCGGGAGCCGCCCGAACTCGTCGATGAGGTCTTGGACGATGCCGTCGTACATGGGTCAGCTGAACCTCGTCGGGGCGATGTGCGGCTCCTCGCGGACGAACGTCGCCCCCAGCACCTGCCGGACCACCGCCTCGCCGACGCGCTCGATGTGGTTCGTCCGTGCGGCCGCCGCGCGGGAGGACGCGGAGCGCGGCGCGTCCGGACGCGCGTCGGCGGGGCGCTCGACGGCGACGGGCGCGCGCGGCGGCACGGGAGCCTCGTCGTCCGGGGGCGGCGGTGCGTCGTCCTCGTCCGGCGGGATGTCGGAGTCGGGGATGACGTCGCCGTCGCGCTGGATGGTGAGCGTGCGCGCGGGAACGGCGACCGCCTCCTCCGGCTCCTCGTCGACCGCGAACTGCGGGGCGGGTGCCGATGCGTCGCCGGACGGGATGGGTGCGACGGCCCATTCGGTGACCGGCGCGGCGGCCGCACCCGCGGGGCGCGACGGTGGGGCAGGCGTGGTGCCGTGTCCGGATGGTGCGCCCCCGCCCGCGGGGCCTCCCGCGCTCGACGGGCGGTGGGTCGCGGGTGCGGAGGACGGTCCGGGACCGGACGGGCCGGGCTCGGACGGACCGGGGCCGGACGGACCGGGACCGGCATCCCCGTGGCCGGTGTGGCCGCCGGGCGGCGTGTCGAGGCGAGCGACGTACTTCACGCGGACCCCCAGTACGGCCGCGATCGCGCCGCGCAGGTCTTCGCTCGGGCCCTTGCCTGCGGCCAGCTTCTTGAATGCGGCGACGTCCGACGGGTGGGGGAAGCCGAGCGTGAGCACCTCGTCGCCGTAGGCGAGCGCGGTGGCGGAGGTCGCGAGCATCCACGACGTACGGCTGACGTCCTCGAGGCGGGCGAGGATCTCGGGCCACGCCTCGCGGACGCGGGCGAGCGTGATCGGGCCGGAGGGCTCGACGAGAGGGGCGGGGGCGGTGGGCTCCGCCGCCGTGGGGGCTGTCGGCTCCACCGGAGCGGGAGCGGATGACTGCGGTGCGGCCGACTCCGGGGCAGCAGCGGGGGACGCGGCCGGCTCGGGCGCGGCGGAGGTGGGTGCGACGGGCTGCGCTGCCGCTGGCGCGGCGGGCGCCGTCGGGGTGGGTGCGACGGACTGCATTGCCGGTGATGCTGCGGGCGGCGACACCGCCGTCGCATCGCGAACAGGCGGCGCGACTGCGGGCGTCGACGCGGGAGATGCAGCAGCGGGAGTGGCCGCGGCAGCTGCGGCAGCGGGAGTGGCCGCGGCAGCGCCGGCGGCGGCGAAGGCCAGCACCCGCGCGACCAGAAGCTCGAGCTGCAGCTTGGGCGAGGTCGCGCCGGTCATGTCGTCGAGCGCGCCCACGACCAGATCGGCGATGCGGGAGAGGCGGTCGGTGCCGAACGCGCTCGCCTGACGGGACATCCGCTCGAGTTCGTCCACGGGGATGCCTCGCAGCACGGCGGAGGCGCCCTCCCCCGTCGCGGCGACGATGATGAGGTCGCGCAGCCGCTCGAGGAGGTCGTCCACGAACCGGCGGGGATCCTGCCCCGTCTGCACGACCCGGTCGACGGCGGCGAAGGCCGCGGCGGCGTCGTGCGCGCCGAAGGCGGAGACGACCTCATCGAGCAGTTCGGAGTGCGTGTAGCCGAGCAGAGCGACGGCACGCTCGTAGCGGACGCCCCCGTCCTCCGAGCCGGCGATCAGCTGGTCGAGCAGCGACAGGGTGTCTCGGGGAGACCCGCCCCCCGCCCGCACGACGAGCGGCAGGACGCCGGCCTCGACCTGCACGCCCTCCTGGGCGCACAGCTGCTCGACGTAGGCGAGCATCGCGGCCGGCGCCACCAGCCGGAACGGATAGTGGTGAGTGCGCGAGCGGATCGTGCCGATGACCTTCTCGGGCTCCGTCGTGGCGAAGATGAACTTGACGTGGTCGGGCGGCTCCTCGACGAGCTTGAGGAGCGCGTTGAACCCCTGCGGCGTGACCATGTGCGCCTCGTCCAGGATGAAGATCTTGAACCGGTCGCGGGCGGGGGCGAAGATCGCCCGCTCGCGCAGATCGCGCGCATCGTCGACGCCGTTGTGGGAGGCGGCGTCGATCTCCACGACGTCGAGGGACCCCCCGCCGCCGCGCCCGAGCTCGACACAGCTGTCGCACGTGCCGCAGGGCGTGTCGGTCGGTCCTTCGGCGCAGTTGAGGCAGCGTGCGAGGATGCGGGCGGAGGTCGTCTTGCCGCAGCCCCGGGGACCGCTGAAGAGGTAGGCGTGGCCGACGCGGTCGCCGCGCAGCGCCGTC
Organism: Microbacterium sp. MMO-56; assembly: GCF_037146215.1. Lineage (NCBI taxonomy): Bacteria > Bacillati > Actinomycetota > Actinomycetes > Micrococcales > Microbacteriaceae > Microbacterium > Microbacterium sp. MMO-56. The sequence goes on along the minus strand of NZ_JBBCVW010000002.1, from coordinate 298,778 downwards.
ATGAGCGGATCGGTCACCTGCGCCTGGCCGATCATCTCCCCGAAACTCTCGGGCCGGTAGCGGCGGTACAGGGCGGTGGTCACCAGAACAGACTACGGCGTACGCCCGACATCGGTCCCGGCGAGGGAACACCCGGGGGCCGCCCACGGTTGCACGCGGTGTGCAGCCCCGACCCGTCGACGTCGCCGTGATCGGCGCGGGGCAGGCGGGCCTGTCCGCCGCGTATCATCTGCGTCGCCGCGGGTTCGTCCCGCTCGGCTCCGGCGACGCCGCGCGATCCGCCGCGGGCGACATGATCGTGCTCGACGCGGACGCCGCGCCCGGGGGCGCGTGGCAGCACCGGTGGGAGTCGCTCCGGATGGCGACCGTGAACGGCATCCACGAGCTTCCGGGGTTCGCGGTGCCGCCGGCCGACCCGGCCGAGGCGGCGCGCGACGTGCTGCCGGCCTACTTCGCCGCCTACGAGCGCCGCTTCGACCTCGAGGTGCGCCGTCCCGTGGACGTGCGCGCCGTGCGGCGGGTCGACGACGACCCACGGGGCAGACTCCTCGTCGAGACCGCGGAGGAGAGCTGGGCCGCCCGCTTCGTCGTCAACGCGACGGGGACCTGGCGCCGACCCTTCTGGCCGCGCGTCGCGGGGGCGGAGCGCTTCCGCGGGCGACAGCTGCACGTGCACGACTACGTCGACGCCGACGAGTTCACGGGCCGCCGCGTCGTGATCGTCGGCGCGGGGATCTCGGCGGTGCAGCTCCTCGACGAGATCTCGTACGTCGCCGACACGTTCTGGGTGACCCGGCACGAGGTGCGGTGGGATGCGGCAGAGTTCGACACGGCCGCCCGGATCGCGGCCATCGCCGGCGTCGAGGCGCGGGTGCGGCGCGGCGAGCCGCCGGGGAGCGTCATCTCGGTGACCGGCCAGCACCGGACGGCGTGGTCCGAATCCGCCCGCGCCCGGGGAGTCCTGGTTCGTCATCCGATGTTCGCCTCGATCGAGGAGGACGGCGTCCGGATGCCCGACGGTTCCCTCGAGCGGGCCGACGTCATCCTGTGGGCGACCGGGTTCCGCGCGGACATCGGGCATCTCGCCCCGCTCCGGCTGCGCACCTCCGCCGGCGGGATCCGGGTCGCGAACGGCCGCGCGCTCGATGAGCCGCGGCTCTTCCTGATCGGCTACGGCCCCTCGCAGTCGACGGTGGGCGCCAACCGCGCGGGTCGCGACGCGGTGCGCGCCATCGTCGCGTCCATGACTCCGGAAGAAACGACCGCGGCAGCCGTCGGAGCCCCCTGATCCCCCGGTCGGCGTCGAGAACTCCGGAGTTGTGACCGGCCGCGGTGACAGGGGCCGGGGCCGGCGGGACCCGCGGCGGCACGGGCCGCGGCGGCAGGGGCCGGGGCCGGAGGGTCCGTCAGGCGACGAGGCTCCACGCCATCAGCCCCGCCGAGGCGGCCATCGCTGCGTACTGGCCGCGGTCCAGACGCGAGCGGGCGCGCGCGATGACGATGAGGGATGCCACGACGTACACACCGGCCAGGATCGCGCCGAACGCGGCGACGCCCATCCCGGCGCCCCCGCCACCGGCGCCTCCGTGCACGTGACCGCCCCCGGCCCCGGCGTCGGCCCCGGAGACGATCCCGCCCGCCATCGCGAGCAGCAGCACGGCCATCACGATCATGCCTCCGGCGGCATGCACCGCCATCGTCGTCCCGCCGGCGCCCGCCGATCCGGCCCGGGGCCCGGATCGGGGACGGCCGTGCGCGGCGGCGAGCGCCATGGCGCCGGCCAGGAGCACGACGACCCACCACACGACCGGCACGACGCGCCCGACGGCCGCGTCGACCATCGCGAGCATCATCAGGACGCTCGCGGCGAGCTCGCCGATCCGCGCCCGCCGTCGATCGGCTGCGAGGCAGCACAGACCGATCGCGGCGGGCGCGAGCGCCATCAGGTGGAACGTCACGATCTCAGCAGTGGTGCTCGTGACCGCCGTGCGCATGACCCTCCGCACCGTGCCCGTGACCGGGCGCGCAGTGTGCTGCGCGCGGCGCGGGGACGTGCAGCGTGGGGTTGCGCTCGAAGAAGTTGTACGGCTTGAGCGTGAACTTCGCGTAGTCCATCGGCATGACGGGCCAGTCCTCGTTGCGGGGGAAGTGCGTGAGCCCGAAGGTGTGCCACAGCACGATGTCCTCCCCGACGATCGGCTCGTCGCCCGCGATGAACGCCGGGATCCCGGCACCGCCCGGATGCTGGTTGACGAAGTCGCCCGCCGCGTAGCGCTCGTCCGGGTCGTACCTGGTCACGAACAGGTTCTTCGTGGCGAAGGCCGCGCGCGCGGCGATCGACGAGTCGTCGTCGGCGAGCAGCACCGGCGTCTCGGTCGGGAAGAGCACGTACGAAGTCGGCTGACCGAGCGAGGTCGTGTGCTCCGTCGACGCGATCTGCCACACCCGGTTCACCGCGCCGTCGGCGACGCGGCCGGACACGGCCTCCGAGAGGAGCGGCGTGACCTTCTTCGTGAACGCGTTGCCCGCGGGATTGGTCTCTGAGATGGGCAGACGCACCGCGTCGATCTCGTTCACGACGTTCGCGAGCCCGTCGACGGTCATGTCGAGTCGCGCCGAGAACAGGTGCTGGTGGTAGGGCGCGCCGAGGCCCGGCGCCACCTCGGAGGCGAACGGGTAGCCCTCGCCGGGATAGGAGGACGTGAAGAGGATGCCGGTGAGCTTCGCCTCGCACTCGATCGTGCCGTCGAGGTACAGGTACCAGAAGAACCCGTAGTCGTAGTTGCCGACCGTGGTGAAGAAGGAGATCACGAGCCGTCGCTGGCGGCGCACCTCGCTGGAGCCCGTGAAGATGTCGGTGTGCTTCCACAGCGAGCCGAAGTCCTCCTCGTGCATGCACACGCCGTTGCGCACGGTGCGGGGCGACCCCAGCTCGTCCGCGAGGACGACGTCGACGTAGGTGATGTCTCCGACGCAGTCGCACCCGAGCTCGAGCTCGTTGGTGTACCGGCCGAAGAGGTACTCCCCCGTGTCGAAGTAGTTCTGCCAGAAGCGGTTCGGCGCGGGATCGGCGTACGGGACGACCATCTCGCTGATCGAGCCGCGGTACATCACCGGGCGCCCCTGGAAGCTCAGCTGACGCAGGATCAGGCCTTCGCGGGTGTCGAAGCCGATGCGGAGGTCCCACTCGCCCCACGTGACGTGCTCGTCCTGCACCGTGAAGCTCGCTCCCTCGGGCTGGGTGATGACGATGGGCCGCAGGCCCTCGAGGGGCTCGCCCTGCAGCTCGGGGTCGTCGAAGTTGCCGCTCGTCTCGGGGACGGCGAACCCCGGCGTGTCCACGATCTCGATCACCCGGCGCGCGGTCACGTCGATGTAGGCGGTCAACCCGTCGACGGGGTGCGCCCAGGGGTGGTCCTTCGGGTGGTCCTGCCGGAAGGCGAACGTGCGCAGGATGCGCCGCCCCTCCTCGGCCGGGTAGCCGTAGTGCCCCGCCGACAGCGGCACGAGCACGACGTCGTCGACCGTCAGCCCGCGGCCGGCGAGAGCGGCGACCCATCCGGCGTCCGCGTTGGCGATCACCCCGACCTCCTCGAACTCCGCGTCGAGGATCGGCAGCTGCCCCCCGGTGCCGTCGAGGACGCTCTCGCGCAACACCTCGCCTGTCTCCACCGAGACCACGAGGTCGCTCGAGCGCGTCGTGGCCATGTCCAGCAGCTGCACCCGCGCGCGCCGTTCGGGGCGCTCTCCCCCGGCCTCCCACGCGAGCACGGCGCTCTTGGGCGGTTCTTCGAGGCCGACGTAGGCGAAGCGGACCCGGTCGGTCGTCGTGGGGAGGGCGAGCACGGCGGCGCGCACCGCGTCGATCTCCGCCGCCGTCAGCGAGGCGAGGGGGTGCGGCGCGGCGGCGGGGGCGGCGACGGTCGCGGTCGTGGTCGTGGGCTCGGTGAGGGTCATGAGTGGTCTCCTTCGGGGTGGGACGGGCGGGTCAGGCGGCGATGGCGTCGGTGAGCTTCGCGTATGCGAGGGGCCGACGGGTGCGGATCCAGGCGGCCTGCAGCGCTCCGAGCAGCGGGAACAGGGCGACGAGGCCGATGAGGAACCAGCTGAGCCCGCCGAACACCGGGGCGCCGTCCGCGTCGAGGTCGCCGACCATGATCGGGAAGTAGGCGACGATGAGCGCCGAGGACAGCACGAGCCCGATGAACCCGAGGGCAGGGGCGATCACGGTGTTCCAGGGGCGGCGGTCGGCGCGCGTGCGGGCGAAGTAGACGATCACCGCGACGGACGTCAGCGCCATCAGCAGGGCGATCGCGAGCGTCGCCACGCCGGCGAACCAGGTGAACACCTGCAGGACGGGGTCGAGGCCGAACGCCGCGAACACGGCGACCAGGATCGCCGCGGTGGCGGTCTGGACGATCGAGGAGAAGTGCGGCGACAGGTGGCGGTGGTGGACGCCGGCGAGGCGTTCGGGCAGTACGCCCGCGGTCGCCATCGAATGCTGGTACCGCGTGACGACGTTGTGGAACGAGAGCACGCAGGCGAACATCGACGTGATGAGCAGGACGTTCGTGATCGCCTCGCCCGCCGCTCCCAGGTAGGTCGCCATCGTGCGCAGGATGAGGCTGCCGGGGTCTTCGGCGGCGGCGTCGACGACCCCGCTCGGCCCCCAGGCCATGACGAGGCCCCACGAGGCGACCGTGTAGAACACGCCGATCCCGATGACCGCGAGATACGTCGCGCGCGGGATCGTGCGATCGGGGTCGCGGGCCTCGTCGCGGAAGATGGCGGTCGCCTCGAAGCCGATGAACGCGGCGATCGCGAACATCAGGCCGACGCCCGGGGACCCGCTGACCACCTCGGACGGCGCGAACGGGGCGAGGCTGAGACCCTCGGGGGCGCGGAAGAGCACGACCGCGACGAGGACCGCGACGATGCCGACCTCGGCGATCAGCAGGACGCCCAGCACCTTGCTCGACAGGTCGATGTGCCGGTAGCCGAGGATGCCGACGAGTCCGATGATCCCGAGCGCGAACAGCCACCAGGGGACGACGGCTCCGGTGTAGCTCTGCAGCGTGTAGGCGAGGATGTAGCCGATGTAGCCGTACACCGAGACCTGGATGGCCGTGTACGTGAGCATCGCCGCCCACGCCGCGGCGAGGCCCGTCGAACGTCCGAGGCCGTAGCCGACGTAGGTGAAGAACGCCCCCGGCCGCGGGATGTGGCGCGACATCGCGGACAGGCCGACCGCGAACAGCAACAGGATGACCGCGCTCACCGCGTACAGCGCGGGGAAGCCGACGCCGTTGCCGAGCAGGATGCCCAGCGGCGCGGCTCCGCCGATCACGGTGAGCGGCGAGGCGGCCGCCACGACCATGAAGACGATCGCGGTGGCTCCGAGCGAGCCGGTCAGGGTCCGGCGGCCTGCGCCGGCCGGAGCGGCGGCTCCGGGCGAGTCGAGTTTCGTCATGGTGACCTCTCTGGGGTCGAGTCGGAGGTGTCGATGCGCCGATCGTCGCGCCCCGGCGTCACGCGGTCGTCTCGGCCGGGTAAAACCTCCGGCACCCCGAACGGGAGCACCGACGCGACCCGTCCCATTCGGGGAAACGGCGCGGAAACACGGGGGACCTTCGGCGGCAACGCCGCCGACCTAGCATCGGGCGGCGAGGAGGGATGATGACCGCACTGGAGCGAGCGATCCGCAGCCCCGCCCCCGTGCGCGCCTTCGGGCGCCGGTCGCCCCTGCACGGTCTGGACCGCCGGAGCGTCGGGTTCGTCGACGTCATGGCGCAGTCCGTGTCGGCGGTCGCGCCCGCCGCCGCGGCGACGACCGTGACGGGGCTCGTCGCGGGCGTGTCCCCGGGCGCGGTGGTGCTCTCGGTGCTCGCCGCGGGGGTGCTGAGCCTGCTGGTGGCCGGCACGGTCGGACAGTTCGCCCGCCGGCTCGCCGCGTCCGGCGCCGTCTACACCTACGCGGCCCGCGGGTTCGGCACCCGCGGCGGGCTCGCCACGGGGGCGGCGGCGCTGGTCGGCTACGGCGCCGTGGCGATGTTCGCGCTCCTCGGCGGCGCGTACTACACGACGATCCTCCTGCGCCCGATCCTCCCGGGCATCGCGAGCCCCGTCGGGATCGGCGCGGTGCTGCTCGTCGAGGCGGGGCTGCTCACCCTCGTGCTGGTGCGCGGCATCCGACTGTCGGCGCGTGTGGCGCTCGTGGTGGAATCCGCGTCCGTGCTGCTCATCGTCGCGCTGCTCCTCGTGCTGCTGACCCGGATCGGCCCCGTCGACCCGGCGGTGTTCCTCCCGTCCGGGTCGGACACGCCGCTGAGCGTGGGGGCGGGAGCGCTCATCGCCCTCACGGCCTACGTAGGGTTCGAGAGCGCGGCGACGCTCGGCGTCGAAGCCCGGACGCCGCTGCGCGCGATCCCGCGGGCGATGCGGGCGACCGTCGTGATCTCGCTGCTCCTGTACCTGCTCGCGGCGGTGGCACAGGTCGCCGGCTTCGCCGCGCTCGGGCGCGACTTCGCCCACGCGAGCTCTCCGGTGAACACACTCGCGGACGCGTACGGCCTCGGCGGATGGGGGGTCGTCGCCGACCTCGGGATCGCCGCGTCGTTCCTGGCCTGCGCGATCGGATCGACCACCGCACTCGCGCGGGTCCTGTTCGCGATGGCCCGGGACGGCGTGCTCGGGCCCAGGACGGGGCGCACCCATCCCCGCTTCGGCACTCCCGTGGGCGCGATCGCCGTGACCCTCCCGATCGTCATCGGCGTGCCGCTCGGACTCGTCCTCTGCGGGGTCGACCTGCGCGCGGCGATGCACCTCACGATCGCCGTGGGCGGTATCGGCTACATCGTCTCCTACACCCTCGTCTGCCTCGCGGCGCCCGTGTTCCTGCGCCGCATCGGCGAGCTGACCGCGGGGGCCGTCCTGGTGTCCCTCGTCTCCGCGATCGCGCTCGTCGCCGCGGTCGTCGCCTTCAGCGCCGCCGACGTGGCAGCGGGGAGCCCGGCCCCCGGCATCGCTCTGGCGGTCGCGGCGGTGTGCGCCGGACTGATCGCCTGGCGTCTGCGACGCCCGCTGGGTCCGCTGGGGTCCTACGACGTGCCCGTCGCCGACGCCGTCCTCGGCGGAGTGGCCCGCGATGACACGGATGACTGATCCGGGCGACACCGCCCCCGCGCTGTCGGCGCGGCAGCCGCGCGCCATCCACAGCGCGCTCACCGTGCTCGAGGCGGTCGCCGAGCTCGGGGCCGGGGCGACGGCGCGGGAGCTCTCGACGAGACTCGGGCTGCCCCGCGCGACGACGTACCGGCTGCTCAATCTGCTCGTCGAGGACGAGTACCTCGTGCGCACGCCCGACCTGTCGGGGTTCGCGCTCGGCGCGAAGGTCGCGCAACTGGCGGCCGCCGCGCATCCCGCGCGGCTGCCGACGGCGGCGCGGCACGTGCTGGCCGAGGCGCGCGGCGCGGTGCGCGGCGGCGTCCACGTCGCGACCTACGTCGCGGGCCGGCTTCACGTCGTCGACGAGGACCCCGACTTCCCGCTGAGCGACGTCGTGCGTCTGAACCGCGAGCCGGAGCGCTACGCCCTGGGGGTGCTCCTGCTCATCGCGAACGGGGACGAGGGCGACGCCGCGACCGACGGCGCCGACGAGCTCGCGCGCATCGGCGGCGTGCGCCGGATCGACGTGACGACGCCCGGCTACGGATGCCTCGCGGTGCCGCTGCGCGGGCCCGACGGCGCGATCGCCGGAGCCCTCGCCTTCTCGGGACCCGGCCACCGGGTGCGGCAGGCCGACGAGCTGGTCCCCCGGCTCGACCGCGTGGCCGCCGAGGTCGCGCCCTACCTCGTCTGACGCCCCACGCCCGAGCCCCGACGCCCGGGGCCCGTCCGCGCGGCCCCCTCAGGAGTCGATGCCGAGGTTCGCGTGCTCCTCGCGCACCGCACCCAGCTCGGACACCGGCGTGGCGCCCGTGATCACGGGGATGCTCGTCGTCATCACGGCGCTCGGGACGGACGCCGACAGGAGCGTGCCGTCCTCGCGCAGGGAGTCGCCGATGTCGCTCAGCGTCGGGCGCCCCGGGATGACGGGACCCTGGCCGGCGAGCGCGACGACGACCGTCTCGCCTCCGCGCACGACGTGCTCGCGCCCCCGCACCGAGAAGTGGACGGCCTCCCCCTCGCCGGCGGTCACCGTCAGCTCACGGCGTGTGACGGTGACCTGCAGGGCGGTGCCGTGCCAGTGCAGCGTGAACGACAGCGACGGCCAGTCGGCGGGCAGTCGCGGATCGAAGGACAGCTCGCCGTAGTGGTCGCGCATGCCGCCGAACCCGGCGACGAGCGCGGTCCACACGCCGCCGGCGGAGGCGACGTGGACGCCGTCGGCCGCGTTGTGGTGCAGGTCGCCGAGGTCGACGAAGATCGACTGGGCGAAGTACTCCAGCGCGAGGTCCTGGTACCCGACCTCCGCGGCGAGGATCGCCTGGACGACGGCGGACAGCGTCGAATCCCCCGTGGTCAGCGGGTCGTAGTACTCGAAGTCGGCGAGCTTCTCGTCGTCGGTGAAATGGTTGCCCTGAAGGTAGAGGGCGAGCACCACGTCGGCCTGCTTGAGCACCTGGTAGCGGTAGATCACGAGCGGGTGGAAGTGCAGCAGCAGCGGTCGCTGCTCGGGCGGCGTGCTCTCCAGGTCCCACACCTCGCGTTCGAGGAACACGGCGTCCTGCGGATGGATGCCGAGAGCCTCGCTGTACGGGATGTGCATCGCCTCGGCGGCGGCCTCCCAGGCATCCGGCTCGCCCTCGCCGAGGCCGAGCCGGGCGACCATCGTCTCGTACTCCCGCGGGGCCTCTTCGGCCATCTCGCGGACGACCCGTGCCGCGAAGCGCAGGTTGTACCGGGCCATGACGTTGGTGAAGAGGTTGTCGTTGACGACGGTCGTGTACTCGTCCGGACCGGTGACGCCGTGGATGTGGAACACCTCGGGCTCGCCGTCCTCGTTGAACCGCCAGAAGCCGAGGGTCGACCACAGCCGGGCGGTCTCGACCGCGATGTCGATGCCCTCGCGGTAGAGGAATTCCTCGTCGCCGGTCGCGCGCACGTACTTGCCGAGCGCGAAGCTCACGTCGGCATTGATGTGGTACTGCGCGGTGCCCGCGGCGTAGTAGGCGGACGCCTCCTCGCCGCTGATCGTGCGCCAGGGGAAGAGAGCCCCCGCCTCGTTGAGCTGACCCGCGCGCCTGCGGGCCGCGGGGAGCATCAGGTACCGCATCCGCAGGGCGTTGCGCGCCCACTGCGGGGTCGTGTAGATCAGGAACGGCAGGACGTAGATCTCGGTGTCCCAGAAGTAGTGGCCGCTGTAGCCCGACCCGGTGACGCCCTTCGCGGGGACGCCGTGGCCGTCGGCGCGCGCCGCGGCCTGGGCGAGCTGGAACAGGCACCAGCGCGCCGCCTGCTGGAGGTCGTCGTGGCCGCCGATGAGGATGTCGGAGCGCTCCCAGAAGCCCGCCATCCACGCGGCCTGGCGGTCGTACTGGCGCTCGACGCCCTCCGCCTCCACCCGGTCGAGCGTGCGCCGGCCCCGATCGACGAGCTCGCGGGCGGGGACGCCGCGCGAGGTGTGATAGCTCACGAGCTTGGTGATCGTGACCGGGACCCCGGCCTTGGCCTGCACGCGGAACACGTTCTTGGCGATGTCCGGCTCGACGAGCGTGCGCGCGGAGTACTCGTTGTCGGTCTCGATGAGGTGATCGGCGACGACCGCCATCGTCATCCCGGACTCGGTCGCCTCGTAGGACAGCGCCGACCGGCCACCGGACTGCCAGTACTCCTGCGGCTGCAGCACCCGCTGGTGGATCTTCTCCGCCTTGCGCGGATCGAACCCGGCCTTCGTCTTCCCGGGCCGCCCCGGGGCGGCGCCGCCGTACACGTCCTCGCCGTCCTGCCGGTTGATGAGCTGGCAGCTCACGGTGACGGGAGCGTCGGCGTTCAGCACCGTGACCGTGAGGCGCATCGCCACGAGGTGCTTCTCCTAGAAGGAGACCATCCGGTCGGTCTCGATGAGGACGTCCTTGCCGCTCGGCGTCATCCAGCGGACGTGGCGGGTGAGCACGCCGGTGCGCATGTCGAGGACGCGCTCGTACTCGCGGATGTCGGCCATGTCGAACGCGAGCGGCTCGTCGTCGACGTAGACCCGCATCACCTTCGCGTCGGGCGCGTTGATGATCGTCTGGCCGACCTCGGCGAAGCCGTACGCCTGCTCCGCGTGACGGATCGGGAACGTCTCGTGGAAGCCGTTGATGAACGTCCCGTGCTCGTGCGCCTGGCGCCCCTCGGGCTGGTTGCCGCGCAGCCCCAGGTAGCCGTTGCCGAGGGCGAAGAGGGTCTCGGTGACGCCCACGTCGTCGAGCGAGAAGTCCGTCTCGACCAGGCGCCACGGGTCGACGGGGAACCGGGTGCGGTCCATGCTGGTCCTTCCTTCCCTGCGCGGGCCCATCAGCGGACGAGCTCTGCGAGGTCGTCCACGACCACATCGGCGCCGAGGTCGCGCAGCGCCTGCGCGCCGGCGCCCCGATCGACGCCGACGACGAGCCCGAAGCCCGCCGCGGAGGCGGACTGCACTCCGGAGTGGGCGTCCTCGACGGCCGCGCTGCGCGCCGGGTCGACGCCCAGCATCCGCGCCCCTTCGGCGAACATGTCGGGTTCGGGCTTGGACCGCAGGCCCACGCGCGAGGCGACGACGCCGTCCATCACGACGGGGAAGAAGTCGCGGATGCCCGCCGCGGTGAGCACCTCTTCGGCGTTCTTCGAGCTGGAGACGACGCCGATGGGCGTGCCGGCGTCGCGCAGCTGCACGAGGAGCGCGAGCGATCCCGGGTACGGGGCGATGCCGTCGGCGCGCAGCACGGCGGCGAACACGGCGTTCTTCCGGTTGCCGATGCCGCACACCGTGTCGGCGCTCGGCGGGTCGTCGGGGGCGCCCCACGGCACCTCGACGTCGCGCGAGCGCAGCAGGCCCGCGACCCCGTCGTACCGCTGCTTCCCGTCCAGGAAGCGGAAGTAGTCGTCGTCGCTGTAGGGCGGCTCGATCGACCAGGCGGTGAACAGCTCGGCGAACATCGTGCGCCAGGCGTGCATGTGAACCTCGGCGGTCGGCGTGAGCACGCCGTCGAGGTCGAACAGGACGCCGTCGAAGGTCGTCAGGTCGGGAAGTGCGTCTGCCACGGTGACAGCGTAGTGGCGGGGCGTGAACGGCGTGTGTCGTGCTCGGATCGGCGCGGGCCGGTCAGTGCCCGAGCGCCACGGTGAGGGTCTGGCGGGCGATCTCGAGCTCTTCGTTGGTCGGCACCACCAGGACCGTGACGGGCGAGTCGTCGGTCGAGATCACGCGGATCCCGCGCTCGCGCGCGGCGTTGCGCTCGGCATCCAGGTGGACGCCGGCGAAGCCCAGGGTCTCGAGCGCCGCGGCCCGGACGAGGTCGGAGTTCTCGCCGACGCCCGCGGTGAAGGAGATGACGTCGACGCCGCCGAGCTGGGCGATGTAGGCGCCGATGTACGCGCGCAGGCGGTGGATGTACACGTCGAACGCCAGCATGGCCGAGCCGGATCCCTCGGCGCGGCGCTCTTCGATGTCGCGCATGTCGGACACGCCCGCGATCCCGTACAGCCCGCTGTGCTTGTTGAGGAAGTCGTCGAGAGCGCCCGGCGTCATCTCCTCGCGGCGCGCCAGCACGAGCAGCACGGACGGATCGATGTCGCCCGACCGGGTGCCCATCACGAGGCCTTCGAGCGGGGTGAGCCCCATCGAGGTCTCGACGGAGTGACCGCCGTCGATCGCGGTGATCGACGCCCCGTTGCCCAGGTGCAGGACGATCTGACGCAGCTCGCGCAGCGGGCGGCCGAGGTGCGCGGCGGCGGCCTCGCTCACGAACTTGTGGCTCGTGCCGTGGAATCCGTACCGGCGGATGCGGTGGCGACGCGCGACGGTCTGGTCGATCGCGTAGGTGTACGCCGCGGGCGGCAGGGTCTGGTGGAAGGCCGTGTCGAAGACCGCGACGTGCGGCAGGTCGGCGAAGGCCTCCCGGGCTGCGCGGATCCCCTGCAGCGCGCCGGGGTTGTGCAGCGGTGCGAGCACCGACAGCTCGTCGATGTTGATCTCGACGAGATCGTCGATGAGGGTCGGGTGGAAGAAGCGCGCGCCGCCCTGCACGACGCGGTGGCCGACGGCGCTCGGCGCGTGCTCCTCGAGGGACGGTCCGTGCTCGGCGAACGCGTCGAGCATCACCTGGAAGCCCGCCGTGTGGTCGGGGATCGGCAGCTCGCGGTCGTACTCGGCGCCGTCCACCTTGTGCCGGGCCGAGCCCGTCGGCTGGCCGATGCGCTCGACGAGCCCCGACGCGAGCGCCGTCTGCGACTCGACGTCGACGAGCTGGTACTTGAACGACGACGAGCCGCTGTTGATGACGAGGACGACGGTCATGCGGATGCTCCCTGTGCCTGGATCGCGGTGATCGCGATGGTGTTGACGATGTCGTCGACCAGCGCTCCGCGCGAGAGGTCGTTGATCGGCTTGTTCAGCCCCTGCAGGACGGGGCCCATCGCCACCGCGCCGGCGGAGCGCTGCACCGCCTTGTAGGTGTTGTTGCCGGTGTTGAGGTCGGGGAAGACGAACACCGTCGCCCGGCCCGCGACCGCCGATCCGGGCATCTTGGCCTTCGCGACGGCGGCGTCGGCCGCGGCGTCGTACTGGATCGGCCCCTCGACGAGCAGGTGGGGTGCGCGCTCGCGCACGAACGCCGTCGCCGCCCGCACCTTGTCGACGTCCTCGCCGGAGCCCGACTCACCGGTCGAGTACGAGAGCATCGCGACGCGCGGGTCGATGCCGAACTCGCGCGCCGTCGCGGCGGACGAGACGGCGATGTCGGCGAGCTGCTCGGACGTGGGATCGGGGATCACGGCGCAGTCGCCGTACACGAGCACCCGGTCGGCGAGGGCCATCAGGAACACGCTCGAGACCACGGAGACCCCGGGGCGCGTCTTGATGATCTCGAAGGCGGGCCGGATGGTGTGCGCCGTCGTGTGCGCCGCGCCCGAGACCATGCCGTCCGCGAGGCCGAGGTGCACCATCATCGTGCCGAAGTACGAGACATCCGTGATCGTGTCGGCGGCCTTCTCGTACGTGACGCCCTTGTGCTTGCGCAGCTCCGCGTACTCTCGGGCGAAGCGGTCCACGGTCTCGGGGTCGAAGGGGCTGAGCACGTGCGCGGCGGACAGGTCGAGCCCGAGCTCGACGGCGCGGCCGCGCACCTCCGCCTCCTCGCCGAGGATGGTGAGGTCGGCGATGCCGCGGGCGAGCACCGTCGCCGCCGCCCGCAGGACGCGGTCGTCGCCGCCCTCGGGCAGCACGATGCGCTTGCGCCCGGTGCGCGCCTTCTCGAGCAGCTGGTACTCGAACATCAGCGGGGTGACGACGGCCGAGTGGGCCAGGCCCAGGGCGCGGGCGAACTCCTCCGTGTCGACGTTCTGCTCGAAGAGGGCGATGGCGGTGTCGAAGCGGCGCTGCGATCCGGCGGCCAAGCGCCCCCGGGTGCCCATGACGCGCACCGCCGTGTCGTACGTGTCGAGGTCGGTCAGCACGATCGGCAGCGACGAGTCGAGCCCCGCCATGAGGGTCTGCACCGTGTCGGGCAGGGGGAACGGTCCGTTGAGGATGATGCCGGCGATCGACGGGAAGGTCCCCGAGGAGTTGGCGAGCAGGAGGCCGAGCAGCACCTCGGTGCGGTCGGCGGGGACGATCACAATCGCCCCCTCGGTCAGGCGCGGCAGGACGTTGTCGAGCGACATGCCGGCGATGACGACGTCGAGCACCTCGCGCGTGAGCAGGTCGTCGTCGCCGCGCAGGAGCGTGCCGTCGAGCTTCAGCATGATGTCGCGGACGGCCGGCGCGACCAGCACGACGTCCTCCGGGATCGACCAGACGCCGACGGGCGCCTCGCGGGTTCCGTCGGCCGCGGGGGCGTCGGCGACAACGGCGCGGATGGCGTCGTCGATCGCGCCGAGCTTCGCGGGGTCGGCCCGGTTCGTGATGACGGCGAACAGCTCGGCGCGCTGATAGGTGATGTCGTTGAGGGCGAGCGAGACGAGCTGACCCAGCTGCTCGGGTGTGCGCGCCGCGCTCACCCCGAGGCGGTCGCCCTGGTCGGCGCGCCCGTTGAGCACGACGAGGACCGGCGCACCGAGGTTGGCCGCGATCCGCGCGTTGTACCCGAGCTCGCTCGTGGAGCCGACGTCGGTGAAGTCGCTGCCGACGATCACGACGGCGTCGCACTTGGCCTCGACGGCCTTGAACCTCTCGACGATCTTCGACAGCGCGGCATCCGCGTCGTGGCGGACCTCGTCGTAGGTCACGCCGACGCACTCGTCGTAGTCGAGGTCGACGCCCACGTGGTCGAGGAGCATCTCGAGCACGTAGTCGCGCTCGGACGTCGAGCGCGCGATCGAGCGGAACACCCCGACGCGCGGGATGGACCGGCTCAGCGCATCGATCGCTCCGAGGACGATGGTGGATTTGCCCGAGAGGCCCTCGGTGGAGGTGATGTAGATGCTCTGCGCCACCCGATCAGCCTAAGCCGGGGGGACTCGCCGCGACCCCTCGTCCCCCGGACAAAACCTGCCTCCCCCGCCGGAAGGCGGGTTCGGGGGGTGGGGCGGGGCGGGGTTGGCAGGTTCGGGGTCTCCTGTGGTCGGGTCGCGGGGTTGTGGGGCGGGTCGCACCCCCGGGCACGCAGGTTCGGGGTCTCCTGTGGTCGGGTCGCGGGGTTGTGGGGCGGGTCGCACCCCCGGGCACGCAGGTTCGGGGTCTCTTCTGGTCGGTCCCCGGCCCGGGCACGCAGGTTCGGGGTCGCCTGTGGTCGGGCCCCGGGCGGGCAGCCAGGTTCGGGGTCTCGATTGGTCGGGTCGTGACGGATTCAGCGACCACACGCGACCCCGAACACGAATGCCACCGACCACACGCGACCCCGAACCCGCGAACGCACCAGGACTCGAGCCACATGCGACCCCGAACCTGCATCGCGCGCGCCGCCCTGCAGGGCGTGGTCGCGCCCGCACGCACCCCGGCGCGCAAGGCCCGGCATCCACATACAAGTTCGGGGTGCCCTCTGGTCAGACCCGGCCGCTGCAGGCGGGTTCGGGGTCCCCTCCGGCCGCCACGCGACGGATTCAGCGACCACACGCGACCCCGAACACGGATGCCACCGGCCACACGCGACCCCGAACCCGCGAACGCACCAGGGCTTGGGCCACACGCGACCCCGAACACGGATGCCACCGGCCACACGCGACCCCGAACCTGTGCCCGCGAGCGGCGCCAGCGGGCACGCGACCCCGCGCCCGCCCGCCGAGCGCCACACCCGCCGCCCACACCCGCGCGATCCCGGGAAAAAGTAAGACTCTCCGCGAACCCGGCAGAGCCTGGTTACCCTTGCTACGTTTCCGTCCTGGGGGATTTGGCCTGGATGCCGCCTCGCGGAGAGCTTCTTGGAGTTTACCCGACGTCGGGCCCCGCCCGCGCCGCCCCGGGTTAGCATCGAGCGAGAACGACCGCGACGACGCGGCGAGACCGCCGCCGCGAGACAGGCTCAGAATGTCCCACGCTCCGACCACCGCCGATGACTTCTCCCGCTCGACCGAAGCCGTCGTGACCGCGGTCTCGCGGGTGATCGACGGCAAGCCGGCCGCCGTGCGCGCCGCGCTCGTGTGCCTCCTCGCCGAGGGGCACCTCCTGATCGAGGACGTGCCCGGCGTCGGCAAGACGATGCTCGCGCGGGCCCTGGCGGCGACGGTGGATGCGACCGTCCGCCGCATCCAGTTCACCCCCGATCTGCTCCCGAGCGACGTGACCGGCGTCAGCGTGTTCAACCCGGTCGACCGCGAGTTCGAGTTCAAGCCCGGCGCGATCTTCGCGCACATCGTCATCGCCGACGAGATCAACCGCGCCTCACCGAAGACCCAGTCGGCCCTCCTCGAGGCGATGGAGGAACGGCAGGTGACCGTCGACGGCACCTCGCGCACCCTCGAGGATCCGTTCCTCGTCGTGGCGACGCAGAACCCGCTGGAGATGGAGGGCACCTACGCCCTCCCCGAGGCGCAGCGCGACCGCTTCATGATGCGGATCTCGATGGGATACCCCGATGCCGCGAGCGAGGCGCTCATGCTGCGGCAGCGTGACACGGCGAACCCGCTCGACGGGCTCGTCCCGGTCCTGGGGACCGCCGACGTGCGCGCCCTCATCGCGTGGGCGCGCGCGGTGCACGTCTCCCCCGCGGTCGAGGAGTACGCGGTCGGACTCGCCCGCGCGACCCGCGACCACCCCGAGGTGAGGCTCGGCGCGAGCCCCCGGGCGACCCTGCAGCTCGTGCGCGCCGCGAAGGTGTGGGCGGCCCTGGACGGGCGCGAGTTCGTCATCCCCGACGACGTCGCCACACTCGTGGAGCCGGTCTTCGCGCACCGGATGATCCCCGCCCGCGGCGTGGCGAACGCCCGCGGCCGTTCGGGCGCCGACACCGTCTCGGCGATCCTGCGCGGCATCGTCGGCTCGGTGCGCGTTCCGCTCGCGGCTCGCTGAGGCCGGTCGTGTTCGCCCGCTGGCCGCTGACGATCCGGGGCACCGGCGCGCTCGTGCTCGCGGGCGCGTGCGTCGTGCTGGCGCAGCGCTTCGGCCTGGCGGAGCTGCTCTACCTCGCGATCCTCCTGGTGACCCTGGTCGGGGCGAGCATCGCGACCCTGTACCTCGCGCGCAGCACCGAGAAGGTGACGCGCTCGTTCGAGCCGGACGTCGTCGCCGTCGGCGACGACGTCACGGTGCGGATGCGCGTGGACGTCCGCGCCGCCCTGCCGTCGGCGCAGGGGCGTTGGGCGGACACCGTCCCCGCGGGTCTGCGCGGGGACGGGACGGGCACGGTGCCGGCCACGACCTCCGGGATCCGCTCGCGCGGCGGGGCGGTCGAGCTCGCCTACCGCGCCGTCGCAGAGCGCCGCGGCATACACCCGGTCGGTCCCCTCGCGATCGTGTCCATCGATCCGTTCGGGCTCGCTCGGCGGCGCCGGCTGGTCGGGCGTCCGAGCTCACTGACCGTGACACCCGCCGCCGTCGAGCTCGGCCCGCTCGTCGACCAGCCGGGCGAGGACGGGGGCGGCACGCACGCCGCCGCGGACAGGCTCGGGCAGGGCGCGGACAACCTGATCCCCCGCCACTACACGCCGGGCGACTCGATGCGACGCATCCACTGGCGGGCGAGCGCGCACCGTGACCAGCTCATGGTGCGCCAGGAGGAGCAGGAGACCACTCCCGAGGCGATCGTCGTGCTCGACCGGAGCGCGGCGCACTGGTCGATGGATGCCGTCCGCGCCCCGGGCGCCGACGCCGGCTTCGAGGTCGCGGTCTCGGCATGCCTCTCGGTCGCCGCACAGCTGGTCGCCGAGGGATACCTCGTGTCGGTGATCGACGGGGACGGCGCCGCCCTGTGCGACCCGCTCGACGGGGGCGACCTCGCCGGCGTGGAACGGCTGGCGATCGACCTCGCGGGGGTCCGCGCGCGCCGCGAGGGAAGCCTGGGCGGTCTCCTGCCCGCTCTGGGCGGCGGCTCGACGGGGCCTCTGGTGGTCATCACGGGGGCGATCCGCATCGAGGAGGCGGACGGGCTCGCGCCCGTCGTCCACCACAGCGCGCTGCCGGTGCTGATCGCGGTCGCTCCGCACCTCGAGCTCACGCGGGCGGGCGCACTCGCGCGGGCGGCGGCGTCGGGCTGGCGGACTGCGGTCGCGCCCGTGGACGGCGATCTGGCCGCCGCGTGGCACGACGCCGTCGACCGAGGGATCCGTCATGTCGGGGTCTGACGCGGCACGCCGCCGACCCCGCGGCGAGGTCCGCCTGACGATCGCCCTGTGGCTGGCCATCGCCGTGACGATGGTCCCTCTGCTGCGGGTCGTGCACAGCGGCGGCTGGGTCCCCGGCTCCGCGCTCATCGGCGCGCTCGTGCTCGCGTGCGGGTTCGCGCTGCGCCGCACCGGACGCGTGCCCGCCGTCGCGATCACGCTCGTGGAGCTCGCCGTGTGGGCGGGGGCCGTGACCGCGGTCTTCTTCCCGGCGCAGGCTCTCCTCGGCGTCATCCCGAGCGGCGGCGTGGTCGCGGAGGCCGTCGACACGGTCCGGACGGCGGGCACGGAGATCTTCGTCGGTGTCGCTCCGATCGAATCCTCGCCGGCGATCGCGGCCGTCATCGTCGGGTCGGTCGGCCTGCTCGCGGTCGGACTCGACCACGTCGTCCTGACCGCCCGGCTGCCGCTGCTGGCGGCGGTCGCGCTCGTCATCGTCTGGCTCGTCCCAGCGATCGCCGTCCCCGCCGGTGTCGACGTGCTCGCCTTCGTCCTCCTGTCGGCGGCGATCCTCTGGCTGCTGCGCGCCGAGACCCGCACGCGGGAAGCACCCGCTCCGGCCTCGCGCGCGGGCGGCGTCACGGCCGTCGCGATCGCGATCGGGGCGGTGGCGATCACCGCGGCGCTCGTGGCGGGTCCCGCGCTCCCCCCGCCGACGGCGGCCCCCGGCGGCACCGGTCTCGGCGCCAGCATCGACCCGAGCCTCGACCTGGGCGATGACCTCCGCCGACCCAACGACGTCCCGGTGCTCACGGCGCGCACCGACGCCCCGCAGCCGCCGTACCTGCGCGTGGCGACCCTGTCGCTGTTCGACGGGGAGGTGTGGCAGCCCGACCGGACGCGCTCCGTCCCGCTCTCGGACGGGGCTCTCGAGGAGGTCGCCGCCGGCGAGGGCATCCGGATCACCGAGTACCGCACGAACGTCGCGGTCTCCCAGCTCGCCTCGACGTACCTGCCGGTGCCCTTCCCCGCCGTCGGCGTCACCGGTCTGCAGGGCGACGACTGGCGCGCCGTCCCCTACAACCGCACGGTGCTGACCGGGAACGGCAGCGTACAGGGTCAGAACTACGAGGTCGTCTCGCACGTGCCGCGTCCGACCCGCGAGCAGATCCGTGCGGCGCCGGCACGCGCGACGGACGCCTCCGTCGACCTGTACGCCGTGCCAGCAGGCACCCCATCGATCGTCGGCGAGGTCGCGCGGCGTGTCACCGCCGGCGCCTCGAACGACTACGACCGACTGATCGCGCTCCAGTCGTGGTTCCGCGGTCCGGAGTTCACCTACTCGCTGACCGCCCCCGTCCAGGACGGGTTCGACGACGCCGGAGTCGACGCGGTCGCGGCCTTCCTCGACCGCAAGGAGGGGTACTGCATCCACTTCGCCGGCTCGTTCGCGCTCATGGCGCGCACGCTGGGCATGCCGTCGCGCATCGTCGTGGGATTCCTGCCCGGAACGCCGACGAACGACGCCGTCGACGGGCAGCGCGTCGTCGAGGTCACCACGGGACAGCTCCACGCCTGGCCGGAGGTGTACTTCGAGGGGATCGGCTGGGTTCCGTTCGAGCCGACGAAGGGTCTCGGCACCGCGACCCAGTTCGCGAGTGCGGCCGAGCCGGTGGAGGGCGGCGGGGAGGACGTCGTCGCTCCGACGGCCGCCCCTACGCCGACCGCGTCGCCGACCGCCGCCCCGGTCGACCGCCCGGATCAGCCGTCGGAGGCGGGTGCCCCGATCGCGCGGGCCATCGATCCGTGGCCGTTCCTCACGACGCTTCTGACCGTCCTGATCGTGGCGGGCGCCCCGGCGGGCATCGCGTGGGTGCGGCGCCGGATGCTGCACCTGCGCGGCGACGTGGCCGCGGCCTGGCGCATCGTGCAGGATGCGTCGATCGATCTCGCTATCCCGGTGCGACCGTCGGAGTCGCCGCGCGCCTTCGGCGCACGGCTCGTCGCGGTGCACGGTGCGCCACGCGCCGAGGTCGCCCGGCTGGTCGACGCGATGGAGCGGGCGAGTTACGCCCCCGACGGCGGCCGCCTCCCGGACGACGCCGGAGCCGCCGCGATCTCCGCGGCGGAAGCCGTGCGTCGGGCCCTGTGGGCGGGTGTGGGCGGGTCCGAACGATGGCGTCGGGCCGTGCTGCCGCGCTCGCTCGTGATCCGACCCGGCTCGGCCTTCGCCGACCGTGACGCGCCCGCGTGAGCGGGTCGGTCGCCCGAGACGACGCACGTACGCGGGACGACGAAGCCCCGGGCCGTCACGACCCGGGGCTCCGATAGGCGCAGGCTCAGGCGCGGGCCGGCTCCGTGCGGACGCCGTCGTCGACGGCATCCGGCTGCGCCGACGCCTCCGCCTCGCGCTCCTCGTCGAGGTCGTCGGAGAACGGCTCGCCGTCGCGCGGGGCGTCGTACAGCGCGCGGTCGAGGATGCCCTCGCGCGCGGCGACGATCGTCGGCACGAGCGCCTGACCGGCGACGTTGACCGCGGTGCGGCCCATGTCGAGGATGGGGTCGATCGCGAGCAGCAGGCCGACGCCCTCGAGGGGAAGGCCGAGCGTCGACAGGGTGAGGGTCAGCATGACCGTCGCCCCGGTGGTCCCGGCCGTCGCCGCCGATCCGACGACGGAGACGAGCGCGATCAGCAGGTACGAGACGATGTTCAGCTCGACGCCGAAGAACTGCGCCACGAAGATCGCGGCGATCGCCGGGTAGATCGCGGCGCATCCGTCCATCTTGGTCGTGGCTCCGAGCGGCACCGCGAACGAGGCGTATTCGCGCGGAACGCCGAGGTTGCGCTCGGTGACGCGCTGGGTCAGCGGCAGGGTGCCGATCGACGAGCGCGAGACGAAGCCGAGCTGCACGGCCGGCCAGACGCCGGAGAAGTACTGCCGGATCGACAGCCCGTGGCTCTTGACGAGGATCGGGTACACGACGAAGAGGACCAGCACGAGACCGGCGTACACCGCGACGACGAACCACACGAGGGTGAGCAGCTTGTCGGTGCCGTAGTTCACGACGGCCGAGCCGATGAGCCCGAGGGTTCCGATCGGCGCGATGCGGATGATCCACCACAGCACGCGCTGGACGATCTTCAACGTCGACTGGGTGAACACCACGAAGGGCTCCGCCCGCGTGCCGAGCTTGAGGGCGGCGATGCCGACCGCGATCGAGATGACGATGACCTGCAGGATGTTGAAGCCGACGGTCGACACGAGGTCGCCCGTCGCGTTCTCGGAGGTCGACACCGTGAGCCCGAGGAAGTTCTGCGGGATCAGCCCCTTGAGGAAGTTCCACCACGAGCCGACGGCGTACGGCGGCGCGGTCGTGAGCTGGTCGTGGGCGACACGGCTGCCGGGCTGGATGGTGATGCCCAGCACGATCCCGATCGTCACGGCGATGAGCGCCGTGATCCCGAACCAGAGGAGGGTCTGACCGGCGAGCCGCGCGGCGTTCGTGACGTTGCGCAGCTGCGTGATGCTCGCCACGATCGCGAGGAAGATGAGCGGGACGACCGCGACCTTCAGGAGGGTCACGTAGGCGCTGCCGATCGTCGACAGGGTCGCCGTCAGGCCGTTCTGGTTGCCCGCGCCGTCGGGACCCAGGGTGAGCGCGAGCACGCCCAAGAGGATGCCGGCGATCAGCGCGACCGTGATCTGGAAGCCGAACGACCGGTAGAACGGCTTCTTCGGCTTGGCGGAACGGGGGACGCGCGGGGGCGCGGTGGTGGAACTCATGGGGGTGTATCTCTCCTGGTTCGGCGGATGCCGGGGAATCTGCGGCGAGGGCCGCTCATCGACGCTACGTCGGCGGGGGCGCACGCGGCTCCGACATGACGCGTGATGACAACGGCGGATGCCGCGGCGGCATTCCCCGCGTGGGGCCGGAGGGCGTCGCGATGTGACGAGGACGCCCGGGCCCCTACGACGCAGATGAGCCCCACCCGGCGGGGTGGGGCTCATCTCGGAGCGGAAGTGACAGGATTTGAACCTGCGAGGCGAGTTACCCCGCCTACATGGATTCCAGCCATGCTCCTTAGGCCGCTCGGACACACTTCCAAGGGAAGATCCTATCATCGGCCGGGCGGCAGCCCGGAGCGGGTCCGACGAGACGCGGCGACGCGGTCAGGCGGGGAGGGCGAGCTCTCGGGAGACGTCCCACGGTTCGCTCCAGCCGAGCCGGTCGAACAGGGCGTCGAGCAGGATCCCCGTGAAGCCCCAGACGACCCGCCCGTCGATCTCGAACGCGGGGCCGCGCCACTCGCGACCTCCCCGGCGCATGACCGTCACCCCGCGTCGACGGGGGTCGAGAAGATCCGCGACGGGGGCACGGAACACCGCGGCCGACTCGGCGACGTCGACGACCCGCACGGGCGAGGGCTGACGCCACCATCCGAGCACGGGCGTCACGAGGTGCCCCGAGTACTCCAGCGGCGCCGCGGGGAGCGTGCCCAGCACGTCGACGCCGTCCGTGTCCAGGCCGGTCTCCTCGCGCGCTTCGCGCAGCGCGGCGTCGACCGGACCGGCATCGCCGGGATCGAGCCGGCCGCCCGGGAACGCGACCTGGCCGGGGTGCGAGCGCAGCGTCGCGGCGCGTGCCAGGAGCAGCACGTCGAGGTCGCGCGAGACGGCGGCATCCTCGGCCACCCGCCGGCTCGGCGCGGCGTCGAGCACGCCGAACAGGATCAGCACCGCGGCCGGCCGGGCGGGGACGTCCTGCGCATTCGGGTCACGGGGCACGTTCCACTCGACACCGCTCTCGACGAGGGCCCGCAGCTGTGCGCGGGCGGAGGAGGCGGCATCGGTCATCCAGACAGGCTAAGCCCGCCCGCCCGCGCGCACGCGCGGCGTGTGGGCCGTGCGTGCCGTCCGGCCGCGGCCCGTGTGCGGGTGCCGCCCACTACCGTGGAGAGGTGGCCCTCTCCTCCCGCACCGCTGCCCGCCCGCCCCGTCCGACGATCGAGCTCGAGGTCGTCGGCACCGAACGGCTCTCGCCGCACCTCGTGCGCGTCACCCTCGGCGGCCCCGGGTTCGCACAGTTCGAGGATCGCGCGGAGACGGACAAGTACGTGAAGCTGAAGTTCACGACCCCGGCGCCGGAGTCCCTGCCCGTCACCCGGACGTACACGGTGCGGCGCGTGGACGCCGCCGCCGGAACACTCGAGATCGACTTCGTCGTCCACGGCGACGACGGGCTCGCAGGCCCCTGGGCCGCGGGTGCCCGCGTCGGCGACCGGCTGAGCCTCATGGGTCCCGGCGGGGGTTACACCCCCGACCCCGCGGCCGCGCACGTGTTCGCGGGCGACCTCTCGGCGCTGCCCGCGATCTCGGCGGCGCTGTCGGCGCTGCCGACGGATGCCCGCGGGCACGCGGTCATCGAGGTCGAGGCCGAGAGCGCCGTCCTGGCGCTGCCCGACGTCCCGGCCGGCGTCGAGGTCGAGTGGGTGATCGACCCGACGCACGAGGTGGAGGCCCTCGCCGCGGTGCTCCGGCAGCTGGAGTGGCCGGAGGGCGACGTCCAGGTCTTCGCCCACGGCGAGCGGGAGTCCATGAAGGCCATCCGACGGGTGCTCTTCGACGAGCGCGGGCTGGACCGCTCCCGGGTGTCCCTGTCGGGGTACTGGGCGCGCGGACGCACCGAGGACCGCTTCCAGGCGGAGAAGCGCGAGCCCATCGGACAGATCCTGTGACCGGCACTCCGCCCGCCGCCGGGCCCCGCTGATCCGCATGCCGTCGTCGCCCCTGATCGGCATCGTCGTGACGGACGCCTACGCGCCCGAAGACCCCGACCACGACACTCCTCTCCTTCTCGAGGCGTTGCGAGCGCGTGGAAAGCAGGCTCTCCCGGTCGTCTGGCACGACGAGGACGTCGATCTGGCCGCATTCAGCCTGCTGGTGATCCGCTCACCCTGGGACTATCCGGAGCGGCCGGCCGACTTCGACGCGTGGCTCACGCGCGCCCAGAGGACGACGCGGGTCGTCAACGATCCCGCGATCGTGCGGTGGAACCTCGACAAGCGCTACCTGGCCGAGCTCGATGCGGCGGGCATCCGCACGGTGCCGACCGTGTTCGCCGCGACCCTCGACACCGCCCGGGCGGCGATCGCCGCGCAGGACGCCGACGGGGCGGCACGTGTCGTGATCAAGCCGACGGTCTCGGCGGGCGCGCGCGACACGGGGCTGTTCGCCGCGAACGATCCCGCGGCCCTCGACCTCGCCGCTCGGATCATCGCCGGCGGCGGTGTCGCGATGGTCCAGCCGGAGGTGCCGGAGCTGTCGGCGGGGCGGGAGAAGGCGCTGTACGCGATCGACGGCGCCTTCACGCACGCCATCGCGAAGGGGGCGCTGCTCGAGCCGGGCGGCGGGCTGCGGGGCGGCGTCTACGCGGAGAATCCTGTGCCGGTGCCGACCTCCGACGAGGAACGCGCCTTCGCGGCGGACGTGCTCGCCGCGGTGCGAGCGGTGACCGGAAGCGGCACCCCCGTGTACGCGCGCATCGACACCGTGGACTCGGAGCGCTTCGGACTGTGCGTGCTGGAGGTCGAGCTCGTCGAGCCGGCCCTGAACCTGCACGTCGCACCGCGGGCGATCGACGCCGTCGTCGACGCGATCCTCGCGGCGGTCGACGAGGCGGCCAGCGGCGCGTCCGAGTCGACACCCTGACCCGGTGCCGTCAGGGTCCGGGCGTCCTCGGTGGGGCGGCGATCGGTGGCGCGGCGCCGAGCGCGAGCGTGTCGGCGGCGGCCAGAGCCCGCACACGGGCGGTGATGCTCGCCCGGAGCGCGTCGTGCCGATCGCCGAGAGCCGTGGCCGGATCGTGCCAGCACGCGGGGTCATAGAGCCACACGGGTCGTCGGACGAGGTCCTCCGGTTCCCAGTCGTAGCGGGGCCAGACGTGGGCGTGCACGAAGGCGTCGGCGTTGCCCAGGATGTCGATGTTCACGCGGCGAAAAGATGCGTCGGCCGCTCGACACGCCTGTTCGACCGCAGTCGCGAGCAGATCGACATCGGCGAGGAAGCGGACGCGCTCACGCCGGGGCATCTCGGCGAGCGCTCGTGCGTTCGGGTCTTTCCCGAGCAGGACGCAGTATCCGGGGAGGAACTGGACATCGCCGATCACGGCGTACCCGCCGGCGAGCTCCGCGAGCACGGTCGGGTTCTCTCCGCGCGCCGCAGAGCCGATGCGGTCCTCGCGCCAGTCCATGACGTCGAGGGTACCGGCCACCGGATCGGCGGCGGAGCCCACGTGGTGAGATGGTCGGGTGGGACTCGAGCTATGTACCACCAGCGATGTCGACGCGCTCCGGTCGTTTCTGCGCCGTGTCGATCTGACGCTCAGCGGGCTGGATGCCCCGACGGTGCGCCTCTGGATCGACCGCGACCGCGACCGCGGGATCATCGGTAGCACGGGGTATGAGATGAGCGGCGACGGTCGACATGCGCTCATCCGCAGTGTCGCGGTCGACCTGGATCGGCGCACCCGTGGCCGAGGCAGCGCTCTGGCGTCGTTCGCCGTGTCCCGGGCGGCGGAAGCGGGGGCGACGACGGCGTGGCTCTTCAGCCGACGGTCGGGGCTGTTCTGGCAGAGCCTCGGATTAGCGCCGGCCGACCGCGACGAGCTCGCCCGGGCGCTCGGCGACACGCACCAGGTGCGCCTGTTCCAGCGCACAGGACAGCTGGAGCGAGAAGTGGCGTGGGCCCGAGCCCTCTCGCCGCAGTGATCGCGCCAACGGGAGGAGGCACCGCGGACGACGACCACGGGGCGTCTCTGGAACTGTGGACAACTCCGTCGAGTGTCGTACGTATGTTCTAATCTTGAGCCATGACCACCCCACCGCCTCCGCCGCTCATCGGCATCGCGCAGGCTCTCGCCGCGCTCGAGGCCGCGGGCGGCGGGACGTCTCCGGATGCCCTGACGCCGGCTCAGCTGTTGGCGGTCGGCGCCGCCTTCGGCGCGTTGACGCGACAGGTCGACGCCGCGTTCGCGCCCGTCGCGGCGGAGATCGCGCGGCAGTCGCGGATCGAGCTCGGCCGCGACTCGCTCGCACGGCGGCAGGGTTTCCGCTCCCCCGTCGCGCTCATCCAGGCGACGACGGGATCGAGCGTGGGTGAGGCCGCGAAGCTCGTCCAGGTCGGCGAAGCGACCGCGCCGCGGCTGTCGATCACCGGCGAGCGGATGCCGGCGAAACACCCCTCGGTCGCCGCGGCGGTCGCGGCGGGAACGCTCGGGGTGACGTCGGCCTTCGCGATCGTGGCCCTGCTCGATCGTCTTTCCACGAGGGTCGAGCAGGCGCGTCTCGCGGCGGCCGAGGCGGAACTGGTGTCGCTGGCGCCGGGCCTGCGCTCCGACGAGCTGTCGCGACTCCTCGCCCGCGCCGAGGCGCACCTCGACCCCGACGGGCTCGAGCCCCGCCACGAGGAGCGGCGGGCGGAACGGTCCCTGACTCTGCAGGAGCGCGACGGAATGCTCCACCTCACGGGAGTCCTCGACGTCGAGACCGCCGCTCCGATCAAGACCGCGATCGACGACCTCGTCTCCCAGGCGCTGCGACGTCGCCGCGATGCCGAGAGCGATGGCAGCGGCGACGACGCCGTCGCCGATCAGCGCACGATCCGACAGATGCGCGCCGACGCCCTCGCCGATCTCTGCCGGCACGCCATCGGATGCACGCAGGTCCCCACCGGACCCACCGCCACGGTCATCGTGCGGATGAGCCTCGACGATCTCCGGAGCGGTGTCGGCGCGGTGACGCTCGACGGTTTCGACACCGCCGCTCCCGCTTCCGTGGTGCGACGGATGGCGTGCGACCTGCAGGTGATCCCGTGGGTGATGGGCTCCGACGGAGAGATCCTCGACTGGGGACGCGCACGTCGCCTGTTCAGCCCGGCGCAGAAGCTCGCGCTGGCGGAGCGCGACGGCGGATGCTCCTCCTGCGGGGCGCCCACCGCCTGGACCCATGTGCACCACATCCGCTGGTGGGAGCGCGACGGCGGGCCGACCGATCTCGACAACGGGATCCTCCTGTGCGCGGCCTGCCACCATCGCATCCACGACGACGGGTGGGAGATCCGGGTCGATGGGACGGGAGTACGCGCCCAGGTGTGGTTCATCCCTCCCCCGTGGATCGATCCGTCTCGCGCACCGCGACGCGGAGGGCGAGCACGATTCGACCTCACGGCCTGACGCCGCGCGACACGGGCGACGTCGCCGGTGCCGGCCGGGAGCGAGCGAGATGGCCTGCCGTCGGGCGGCGCGGGCGAGATTGCCTGCCGTCGGGCGGCGCGGCCTGCCGCCGGCGAGGGGATCCCGCTGTCCCGGTGTCGGCACTCCGCGATAGACCGGACGCATGACGACATCCACGACGCAGAACTGGCTCGACGGCTACCTCAGGGCGTGGCGGACGAAGGACGACGCCGACGTCCGCGCCCTCTTCACCGACGACGCCGAATACCTCTTCCACCCCTACGAGACCTCCCCGGCCCGGGGGATCGATGCGGTCCTCACCGCCTGGCAGGATCCGGAGCCCACCGAGGCCGTCGCCGACCTCCACGTCCTGATCGAGGGCGACGACATCGGCATCATCCGCGGCACCGTCGACTATCCCGGGCACGCCTCCTACGTGAACCTCTGGGAGGTGCACTTCGCCGCCGACGGGCGCGCCCGCAGATTCGTGGAGTGGTACCTCCGCGTTCCGGACGCCGCCGCAGAGTGACGCGGGCGCCTCACTCCGGGTCGATGCCGACGAGCTCCGCGCTCTTCTCCCACAGCCGGCGGGCGAGAAGCGGGTCCGCCGCCCGCGGGCTCGTGCGGGCCGGCGCGTTCCCGGAGTAGAACCCGCCCGAGACCCAGTCGATCCCGGGCGTGCCCAGGGCGAGCCATCCCAGCCGCGACCCGCCCACGTCGGTCGACGTCAGCAGACGACTCGCCAGCGGGTTGGTGTACATCCACCGCCACAGACCGGTCGACCCACCGGCGAAGCCGCTCGCGATGGCGCCCGGGTGGAAGGCGACCGCCGACACACCGCGCCCGCCCCAGCGGCGGGCGAGCTCCTTCGTGAAGAGGATGTTCGCGAGCTTCGCGTTGCCGTACGCCCTGCTCGGCGAGTAGCGGCGGGCACCTTGGAGATCGTCGATGTCGAACCGCGAGAACGCCCGCGCCGCGACGCTCGAGGTCTGGATGACCGACGCGCCGCTCTCCTCGAGCCGATCGCGCAGCAGGTTCGTCAGCAGGAAGCCCGCGAGATGGTCGACCTGGAACGTCTGCTCGAACCCGTCGCGGGTGAGGGTGCGCTCCCCGAACACGCCGCCGGCGTTGTTGGCCAGCACGTCGATCCGCGGGTACGCCTCCCGCAGCGTCTGCGCCAGTCGACGGACGTCCTCCAGGTTCGCGAAGTCGGCGACGTGCCACGGCGCCCCGATGCTCTCCGCGACGACCCGCGTCTTCTCCGTGTTTCGCCCCACCACCACGACACGCTCCCCCGCGGCGTGCAACTGCCTCGCCGCGGCGGCCCCGATGCCGTCGCTCGCCCCGGTGATGATGATCGTCCGCGTCATCCGGCGAGACTACCTCGCGGGCGGACGCCGGGGGCCGACGATCGCCGGATCGGAGGCATCCCACGCCTGCACCGACTGCACCACCCAGAATGCGGCGAACAGCACGAGGGCGACGGTCTCGCCGACGAACACCCCATCTACCGCGCCGAGTCGCAGCCCCCCGTACACCGGGATCGTCAGCACGACGACACCGAGCGCGATCGCGATCGCGAGATACGTGCCGCTCAGCCACGCCGGGGCACCGGCCACCGGCGACACCGCCACCACCACCGCCGACGCCGCGATCACCAGGAAGAACGCCACCGCCGCGAGGAGGTGCCCCCACCGCAGCAGCCCCTCCCGCGCGAACACCCATCCGAACCCCACGGCGAGCAGGATCACGGCGGCGACCGTCACCGACAGCAGTGTCCCGCCGCGCTCGACTCGCCCGGCCACCACCAGCACCGACGCCAGCACGGCCACCCCCGCCCCCACGATCAGATACGTCACCACACCGTTGCCCACCTCACCCATGAACCCGGCGGGCACGCACGACTCGTCCCCACCCGGGCACGGCGCGTCGAGGCCGGGAACGACCCCCGGCACGAGCGGGGTCGGGATGATCGCGATGAGCGGCGCGAGCACCGCCGCGACATCCAGCAGCACCCGCTGCGCCCCTCGCCCTGACAGGGCGAACAGGGCCACCGACACCGCGATCAGCACGCCCACGAACACCGGGCGCGCCGGACTGTAGAAGTAGTGGCTGATCGATGGTAAGACCCCCACCGCCGGCATCGCGACACCGATCGCGACGAACAACGCTGCGACCGAACCCGCGATCGCGATCCGCAGATACCGGTACGTCCGCGCGAGCGACGTCGACGCATCGGACACGCGCGACTCCCGACCGTCAGCGCAGGAACTGCAGCGGGTCGAACTCGTCGATCGCGATCACCCGCACGCGCGGGAGCTGCGCGTCGAAGGCGTCCACGTCGTACTCCAAGTCGAAGAACTCGACGCCCGGAAGGTCCGCGAACGCGGCGTTGCGGAACTCGGTGAAGCCCACGACCCCGACCCGACGCCCGTCGAGGAGGGCGCCGAGGTCATCGACGAAGTCGCCGTCGTGACTGACGAGCACCACGTCGCCCGCCCGCTCCTGCAGCGCACGGAGGGTGCGCTGGATCGCGATGTCGACGACCTTCTCGTCGGCGTCCCCGGACAGCGGGATCGGCTGGTACCCGAGCGCCAGGAGCGCCTGGATGAACGACATCGGGAGGTTCGTCGTCGCGTTGAGGAAGAAGAGTCCCCGGGCCTGCTGATCCCACCGGTCAGCGAGGAAGCCGAGCACCCGGTCCCAGCGCGGCCGCTCGTCAGGGTGCGGCCGGCGGCCCAGGATCGATCCGCCGAGGGTCGCGTCGATGTTCTCGCCGTCGACGAGGACCCACGTCGCGTGATCGCCCACGCTCATCGAGCGCCCTCCTGCGCCACGGCATCCGCGATCGGCACGTCGCCGCCGTTGAACGAGAGCGTCCGGCCGATGGTGCCCGGCTCGTGCACGACCGCGGCGATCACCGCGGCGACGTCGGCGCGCGAGACCGATCCCGACGAGGTCGCCGCGAGATCGACGCGCCCGGTCGGCTCGTCGAGGGTCAGACGCGAGGGGGCGACGATCGTCCAGTCCAGACCGCTCGCCCGCAGGTGCTCGTCGGCATCCGCCTTCGCCTCGGCGTAGGCGAAGAACGCGTCGTCCGGGTCGACACCGTGGTCGGGCCCCGCACCGAAGTACGACACCATGACGTAGCGGCGGACCCCGGCGGCGAGCGCCGCATCCATCGAGCGGATCGCCGCGTCGCGGTCCACCGCCCGCGTGCGTGCCGCGTCGCCGCCTCCGGCGCCGGCCGACCAGATGACCACGTCGTTGCCGCTGATCAGGTTCGTCAGCTGGTCGAGATCGAATCCCTCCACGTCGGCGACGAGCGGCGTCGCCCCGGCGGCGGTCACGTCGGCCTCGTGTGCCGGGTTGCGCACGACCGCGGTGACGTGGTCGCCGGCAGCGGCGAGGATCGGCTCGAGCAGCAGCGACACCTTTCCGTGTCCGCCGATGAGCAGGATGCGGGCCATGGGCGGCTCCTTTCCGTCACCTCCGAGACTACGACCCCCGCGAGGCGGAGACACCGCCTCGCGTGCGCCTACCCTGGGAGGGTGACCGATTCCGCATCCCTCGTCCTCGTGGCCAACGCCGGCGACGGCTCGATCTCGACCTTCCGCGTCTCCGACGGCGCGCTGGAGCGGATCGCCGTGACGGGCGGCCTGACCGGCTGCTCCACCTTCGCCGTCGACGCAGACCGAGACCTCGTCTACGCCGCCGTCAAGGGCGAGCCCGCCGGCATCGTCACGCTCTCCCTCGACCGGTCGACCGGCGCGCTCACACCGCGGTCGCGCCTCGACCTCCCCTCCGGCGGGATGAACTACCTCGCGCTCGCGCGCGGCGGCACCGTGCTCCTCGGCGCGAGCTACGGCGGCGGCTACGGCATCGTGTCCTCCGTCGCCGACGGGTCTGTGGGCACGCCGGTGGCGCGCATCGCCTACCCGAACCTCCACTCGGTCCTCCCGAGCCCCGACGGCCGCTTCGCCTACTTCGTCTCGCTCGGCGCCGACCTCGTCGCGCAGTACCGGCTCGACGACGATCTCGCCCTCGTGCCCCTCGCTCAGCCCACCGTGTCGGCCCCCGCCGGGAGCGGCCCGCGCCACCTCCTGATCGACGACGACCGCGCCGCCGTGTACGTCATGACCGAGTTCTCGGGTGAGGTCCTGCACTACCGGCGCGACCCCGACGAGGGCGTCCTGACGTTCGAGGGCTCGGCGAGCGCCGTCGACCCCGCCGCGGGCCTCGGCCACAGCGAGTTCGGCGCCGATCCGCTCGCGCACCACTACATCTGGGGCGCCGACCTGCATCCGGGTGCCGACGGCGCGGTGCTGTGGGCGTCCGAGCGCACCGAGAGCACGCTCGCGCCGGTGCGGATCGCCGCCGACGGCGCTCCGTCGGACGCCGACTCGTTCACCGTGACGGAGCAGCAGCCGCGCGGTTTCGCGACGAGCCCGGACGGCCGCCTCCTGGTCGCGGCGGGCGAGAAGTCCACGACCGTGTCGCTGTACGCGGTCGACGGCACGGCGCTCACGCTGCTCGACCGCGCCGAGACCGGGCGCGGGGCGAACTGGGTGCGCTTCGTCTGACGGGCGCGTTGTCAATCCCCTGCCGCGCGCGGGCCGGCGGGGCGAGGGTGGGGCCATGACCCGCGCTCTCGTGCTCAACTGCACCCTCAAGCCCTCGCCCGCCCCCTCCAGCAGCGAGCTGCTCGCGCAGCAGCTTCTCGACGCTCTCGCCACGCACGGCGTCGACGGTGAGATCGTGCGGGTGGTCGACCACGACGTACGACCCGGCGTCGAGCTCGACATGGGCGAGGGGGACGCGTGGCCGCGCCTCCACGACCGGGTCCTCGCGGCGGACATCCTCATCGTGGCCACCCCGACCTGGATGGGCAACATGTCCTCGATCGCCCAGCGCGTGCTCGAGCGCCTCGACGCCGACATCTCCGAGACGGACGACGAGGGTCGCCCCGTCCTCGCCGGGAAGGTGGGCATCGCCGTGGTCGTCGGCAACGAGGACGGCGCGCACGCCATCACCGCCGCCCTCTACCAGGGTCTCAGCGATGTCGGGCTCACCATCCCGAGCCAGGGCGGCGTCTACTGGAACGGCGAGGCGATGAACACCGTCGACTACAACGATCTGGACGAGACCCCCGAGAAGGTCGCCGAGACGACCCGCACGCTCGCCCGCAATGCCGCGCACCTGGCCGATCTGCTCGCCCGGCATCCCTACCCGGCGCCGCCCGCCGACTGACCTCAGCGCGCCGTGCGGGACACCCGCTCGAGTCCCAGCCGCTCGATTCCGAGGTTCGCCGCGCCGAAGCCGAGCACGAGGGCGGCGGCGAGGACGGGCATCGCCATCGCGGCACCCACCGATCCCTGATCGGCGATCCATCCCGTGACCGCCGACGAGAGGGCCTGCGCGAGCGTGAGTGCGGCGCCGAGCACCGTCATCGTCGTCGCGGTGCGCCCGACCGGGGCGCGGCTCCCCGCGAGCGAGAAGAGCGTGACCAGCGTCGGACCGACACCGAGACCGAGCAGAAGCAGCCACACCACGAGCCCCGCCGTGGAGGTCGTCGTCGCGTAGCCGGCCGCCGACGCCGCCAGCACCCCGGCGAACGCCATCCACCGCCACCGCAGCGCGAAGCGGTCGGGCAGAGCCGCGACGGCCAGGGCGAGGGCGGCGGACCCGACCCCCATGAGGCCGTAGAGGAGCCCCGCCTGGGATTCGTCTCCGCCCCCCTGCACGAAGGCGGTCAGCGAGGTCAGGGTCGCCCCGAAGAACATGCCCACCGCGAAGGTGCCGCCGATGAGGACCAGGACCGGCGGCGAGAAGACGGCGCCGATCGGGGCGCGCGCGGCGGCGTCGCCGGATTCGGCGGCGACGTCCGCGCGCACCAGAGCCGTCGGATGCAGCGCGAACGCCGTCACGAAGCCGAGGCTCAGCACCGCGGCGATCGCGATCGGCGCCCACGGTGCGACCGCGGCCGCGAGGATGCCGACGAGGAACGGACCGATGACGAACGCCGTCTCGTCCGCCGCGGACTCGTAGGACATGACCCGGCTGACCGTGCGCTCGCGGGTGTCGGGGGCGAGCCGCGCTCCGATGATGGTCAGCAGTCGCGACCGCGACATCGCGGCGGCCTGAGGGGCGCTCAGCCCGATCGCGAGCGCGGCGGCCAGGAGCAGCCCCGGGGGAACCGCCGCCTGGGCGACCACGGGGAACAGGGCGAGCAGGATGCCGTTGAGCAGGCCCACCGGCACCAGGACCCGCCGCTGGCCGTGTCGGTCGACGAGGTCTCCGATGACGGGCCCGGCGACGACGACTCCGATCCCGACCGCCGCGGAGGTGAGGCCGCCGAGCGCGACCGACCCGGTGGCGGCCACGACGAGCATCAGGACGCCCACGGTCATCATCGCGAACGGCAGGCGGGCGACGAAGGCGATGGGCCAGTACAGCCATCCGGTGTGCTCGCGCAGCGTGCCCCGCGGCGCGCCGGGATGATCCGGCGCGTCGGGACGGCGGGGTGCGGCGGGGGCCGCGGCGCGGTGGACCGCGGTGTCGGTGTGCTCCACGTGGTGCTCCGGAGGATCGGCTCGGTGTGACGTGCCGCCGTTTCCCGGTTCCGATCGAGCTGGTAGATGCACCTCGCCGCGCCGGTGGACGCAGCGGAGGCCTCCATTTTACCGCGATCGCGCTCACAGCGCCCTGGGAGGTTCTGGAGGGACCAGAATCGGTAGCGGCAGCGTTGTGTCCCGGTGAGGCCGCGTACGCGGCATCCGGACGACTCGAGGAGCAGATCATGACCGACGACGGCAGCATCACCCGCACCCCCGGCACCGAGACGGCGATCCTCGCCGGCGGCTGCTTCTGGGGCATGGAGGATCTCATCCGGCGACAGCCGGGCGTCCTCGACACGCGCGTCGGCTACACCGGCGGCACCAACGACCACGCCACCTACCGCAACCACCCGGGGCACGCCGAGGCCGTCGAGATCGTCTTCGATCCGGCCGCGACGACGTACCGCGACATCCTCGCGTTCTTCTTCCAGATCCACGACCCGTCGACCCTCGACCGGCAGGGCAACGACATCGGCACCAGCTACCGGTCGGCGATCTTCCCGGTGACGCCGGAGCAGGAGAGCGTCGCGCGGGACACGATCGCGGACGTCGACGCGTCCGGCCTGTGGCCGGGCAAGGCCGTCACGACGATCGAGCCGCTGGGCGCGTTCTGGGAGGCCGAGCCCGAGCACCAGGACTACCTCCTGCGCATCCCGAACGGCTACACCTGCCACTTCCCGCGGGCCGGGTGGGTGCTCCCGGCGCGCGCAGACGCCTGATCTCCCGGGGCCGTCCCCGGGCCGTTAGGCTCCGGGGATGGTCCCCGTCATCCTCTCGACAGCCCGTCTGACGCTCTCCGCCCCCGCCGCGGGCGACGTCGACGCGATCCACGAGGCCTGCCAGGACGAGGCGACGCAGCGCTACACGACCGTGCCGTCGCCGTACGAGCGCCACCACGCGGAGGAGTTCGTCCCCCGCGTCGCCCGTGAGTGGGAGGACGGCACGAGCCTCACCTGGGCGATGCGCGACGGCGACGTCCTCGCGGGGATGGTCGGACTGCACGGGCTCGACGGCCGCGGCGCAGCGGAGCTCGGCTACTGGGTGTCGCCGTGGTCGCGTCGGCAGGGCCTGCTGATCGAGGCCGCACGAGCGGTCCTGGACTGGGGGTTCTCCCCCGACGGCGCGGCGCTGCGTCGCATCGAGTGGCGCGCCGTGGTCGGGAACGTCGGTTCGGCCCGCGCCGCGCGCGCCCTCGGGTTCCGCTACGAGGGTCTGTTGCGAGAGGGGATCGCCGGCACGCCGACGCGCGACGACGCCTGGATCGCGGGGCTCCTGGCCGACGACGATCGTGCTCCGCAGCCCTGGCCGATCCTCGACCGGTGAGCCGCCCGCCTGTCGCCGTGTCCGGGCACCGTGACAGGATGGGCGCATGCCGGAGATGCCGGAGGTCCAGGGGCTCGTCGAGTTCCTCGGGGCGCGCGCGACCGGTCTCACCATCGCGCGGGCGACGGTCGCGAACATCGCCGCCCTGAAGACCTATGACCCACCCCTCGACGCCCTCGTCGGGCGGGTCGTGACCGGCGCACGACGACACGGGAAGTTCATCGACCTGGAGACGACGGCGCCGGACGGCGGCAACGGTGGCGGCAGCGACGACGATGCCCACGCCGAGGACGCACTGCACCTCGTCTTCCATCTGGCCAAGGCGGGATGGCTGCGCTGGTACGACCAGCTGCCGTCGACCGTCATCCGGCCGGGGAATACCCCGATCGCGCTGCGCGTCGGCTTCGACGACGGCTCGGGGTTCGACCTCACCGAGGCGGGGACGAAGAAGTCGCTCGCCGTGTACGCCGTGCGGGCACCCGCGGATGTGCCGGGCATCGCGCGGCTCGGGCCCGACCCGCTCGGCCCGGACTTCACGCGCGACACCCTCGCCGACCTGCTCGCGGGCCGACGCACCCAGATCAAAGGCGTCCTGCGCGACCAGTCCATCGTCGCCGGCATCGGCAACGCGTACTCGGACGAGATCCTGCACGCCGCACGGATGTCGCCGTACGCCCTCGCCGCGACCCTCGGCGACGAGGAGGTGACGCGCCTGTTCGACGCGCTGCGCGCGACGCTGGCCGACGCCGTCGCCGCGGCGTCCGGCCGTCCTCCGGCCGATCTCAAGGACGCCAAGCGGCGCGGCATGGCCGTGCACGGCCGACGCGGCGAGCGGTGTCCGGTCTGCGGCGACGAGGTGCGCAGCGTCTTCTTCGCGGACAACTCGCTCGAATACTGCCCGACCTGTCAGACCGGCGGGAAGCTCCTCGCCGATCGACGGCTGAGCCGGCTCCTGAAGTAGCGCCGCGCCGCAGCGGCAGCAGCCGACACGGAATGAAACGACGGCGCGCGCGTTGAGTAGGATCGAGAGCAGAACAACGTGCTCCGGGGTCGGTGGGAATCCGAACCGGCGGTGACAGTCCGCGAGCCCGTCCGATCGTCAGACCGGGCGGGTTGATCCGGTGGAATTCCGGAACCGACGGTGATGCGATGAGGTTCGGTGAGAACCGCGTCGCTAGTCCGGATGGGAGGAAGCACAGGCGACGCCGTCACGGCGTCCGTCGCGCGAACCCGCGCACCCCGGAGCCTTCGACGAAGGACGAGGGATGCAGGACGCCGAGAGCGACCGGAGCGGGGCCCCGGGGAACGACCCGGAGGGCGTCGACCGCGCGATGCGTCGCGCCCTGACGCTCGCCCTCGACGGGCCGCGCGGCGTCAACCCCCAGGTCGGCGCCGTCATCCTCTCCCCCACCGGCGAGACCCTGGCCGAGGGCTGGCACCGCGGCGCGGGAACCGCGCACGCCGAGGTCGACGCCCTGGCGCGTCTCGCCGAGACGCACGGCCCGGGCGCCGCCCGGGGGACGACCGCCGTCGTCACCCTCGAGCCGTGCAACCACACCGGACGCACCGGCCCGTGCGCGCAGGCCCTCCTCGACGCCGGGGTGGCCCGTGTCGTGTACGCGGTGGACGACCCGGGCGCGCTCTCCGGCGGCGGCGCCGAGCGCCTCCGCGCCGGGGGCGTCGACGTGCGCGGCGGCGTCCTCGCGGACGAGGGCGGCGCCCTCCTCGACTCCTGGCTCACCGTCCAGCGTCTCGGGCGCCCCCACGTCACCGTCAAGTGGGCGCAGTCCCTCGACGGCCGCGCGGCGGCATCCGACGGCACCAGCCAGTGGATCACCGGCCCGGCCGCCCGCGCCGACGTGCACCGACGGCGCGCTGCGGCCGACGCGATCGTCGTCGGCACCGGGACGCTCCTGACCGACGACCCGGCACTCACGGCTCGGCGCCCCGACGGCACGCTGTACGAGACGCAGCCGCGCCCGGTGGTCCTCGGGGCCCGATCGATCCCCGACGACGCCGCCGTGCGCTCGCACCCGTGCCCGGTCCTGCACCGTGCCGGCGAGAACCTCGCCGGCGAGAGCCCGGACGGGCCCTCTCTGATGGACGAGCTGCGGGACCTCGGCGTACACCGCGTGTTCGTGGAGGGCGGCCCGACGATCGCGAGCGCGTTCCTCCGCGACGGCCTCGCCGACGAGCTCCTCGTCTACATCGCCCCGACGCTCCTCGGGTACGGTCCCGACGGGTCAGACCATCCGGCGCTGCGGATGCTCGGGGTCGAGACGATCGCGCAGCAGCGCCGCCTCGCCATCGCATCGATCGACACACTCGGCGACGACCTCCTCGTCATCGCCCACCCGGTCTCGGAAGGAGACTGATGTTCACCGGAATCATCGAAGAGCGCGGTGAGGTCCTCGCCGTCGAGCCCTCCGGCGACGGCGTGCGGGTGACCGTCCGCGGCCCGCGCGCCGTGTCGGACGCGGCCCACGGCGACTCGATCGCCGTCAGCGGCGTCTGCCTCACCGTGGTCGAGCAGGGTCCCGACTGGTTCACCGCCGACGTCATGCGGCAGACCCTCGACATGACGAGCCTCGCGGGCATCGCCGCGGGAGCGTCCGTCAACCTCGAGCGCGCCCTCGCCGCCCACACCCGCCTCGGCGGCCACATCGTCCAGGGCCACGTGGACGGCACCGGCACGGTCCTCGAGGTGCGCCCCGGCTCACAGTGGCAGGTCGTGCGCATCTCCCTCCCCGCCGAGCTCGCCCCCCTCGTCGTGGACAAGGGCTCGATCACCGTCGACGGCGTCTCGCTGACCGTGTCGGCCGTCTCCGCCGCGGAGCCGGACGCCGCGGAGGGTCACTGGTTCGAGGTGTCCCTGATCCCCGAGACCCTCGAGGTCACGACTCTGGGGCTGCGTCGACCCGGCGACCCCGTCAACCTCGAGACCGACATCCTCGCGCGGCACGTCCAGCGACTGCTCGCCTTCACCCGCCCCACCACCGAAGGAGGCTCACGATGAGCCTGTCGACCATCCCCGAAGCCCTCGACGCGCTGCGCGCCGGACGCCCCGTCATCGTCGCCGACGATGAGAACCGCGAGAACGAGGGCGACGTCATCCTGTCGGCCGAGCTCGCCACGCCCGAGTGGCTCGCCTGGACGATCCGGTGGTCCAGCGGCTTCCTGTGCGCGCCGATGCCGGCCGAATGGGCCGACCGTCTCGACCTGCCGCCGATGGTGCCGGTCAACGAGGATGCCCGGGGCACCGCCTACACCGTCAGCGTGGACGCCGCGGACAAGGTCTCCACCGGGATCAGCGCCGCCGATCGGTCCCACACCCTGAACGTGCTGGCCGATCCGGCATCCACCCCTAGCTCCGTCATCCGGCCCGGTCACGTCCTGCCGCTGCGCGCCGTCGACGGCGGTGTCCGCGAGCGCGCCGGCCACACCGAGGCGGGTGTGGAGCTCATGCGTCTGGCCGGTCTTCAGCCGGTCGCCGCGATCGGCGAGGTCGTCGCCGAGGACGGGTCGATGATGCGCCTGCCGGGCCTCCTCGAACTCGGTGCGCGCGAGGGCATCCCGGTCATCACGATCGAGCAGCTGATCGCGTACCTCGACGAGAACGAACCGACCGCGCCGCAGGCGCACGCCCCGCGCCGCCGGGTGAGCCTGCGCGCGGAGGCGCAGGTGCCCACCTCGCACGGGTCGTTCCGCTTCCTGGCGTACAAGGACCGGGTGACGGGCACCGACCACATCGCGGTCGTCTCCGGCGATCTGTCCGCCGATGCCC
Source organism: Microbacterium sp. MMO-56 (assembly GCF_037146215.1). Classification (NCBI taxonomy): domain Bacteria; kingdom Bacillati; phylum Actinomycetota; class Actinomycetes; order Micrococcales; family Microbacteriaceae; genus Microbacterium; species Microbacterium sp. MMO-56. The sequence continues at coordinate 259,946 of NZ_JBBCVW010000002.1, read as the reverse complement.
CGCTCGTGCGCGTGCACTCGGAGTGCCTCACCGGTGAGGCGTTCGGCTCGCTCAAGTGCGAGTGCGGCCCGCAGCTGGACGCCGCACTCGACGCGATCGAACGCGACGGCGGCGTGGTCGTGTACATGCGCGGCCACGAGGGGCGCGGGATCGGCCTGATCAACAAGCTGCGCGCCTACAGCCTGCAGGAGCGCGGTCTGGACACGGTCGACGCGAACCTGGCGCTCGGGCTGCCTGCCGATGCCCGGGACTACGCCGCGGCCGCCGGCATCCTGGAGGACCTCGGCGTCGAGAAGGTCCGGCTGCTGACGAACAACTCCGACAAGGTGAACCAGCTGCGCGCCCTCGGACTCGACATCGTCGAGCAGGTGCCCCTCCTCGTCGGGGTCGGTCCCAACAACCACCAGTACCTCGAGACCAAGCGCGACCGGATGGGTCACATCATCGGCGCGGACGACCTGAGCGCGGCCCTCGCCCACGGCGCGGCCCCGCACGCCCACACCACGGAGGAGCACGCATGAGCGGCCACGGCGCACCCCAGACCCAGGAGATCGACGCGACCGGACTGCGCGTCGTCGTGATCGCCGGGCAGTGGCACGACACGATCACCGACGGCCTGATCGCCGGCGCGGAGCGGGTGCTCGAGGCATCCGGCGCCGACTGGCGTCTCGTGCGCGTGCCCGGCTCGTTCGAGCTGCCGGTCGCGGCGAAGGCGGCGCTCGAGTCCGGCGCGGACGCCGCCGTCGCGCTCGGGGTCATCATCCGGGGAGGCACGCCGCACTTCGAGTTCGTCTCGTCGGCCGCGACCGACGGCCTCACGCGCGTCGCCCTCGACACGGGCAAGCCGGTCGGCTTCGGCGTGCTGACCCTCGACGACGAGCAGCAGGGCATCGACCGCGCGGGCCTTCCCGGCTCGCGTGAGGACAAGGGCGCCGAGGCCGCCGACGCGGCCCTGCGCACCGCGCTGGTCCTCCGCTCTCTCCGCTCCTGACGGTCGCCGTTCCCTCGCGAGAGGAGGATGCGGACCGGGCTGACCTCACCTTCAGCTAGACTGAGGGAATGGAGATCCTGCGTCACGCCGTCGTCCTCGTCCACCTCACGGGCTTCGCGGTCCTCTTCGGCGCCTGGGTCGTCGAAGCGATCGGCCGGCGCCGCATCACCCGCCTGATGACGTGGGGCATGGTCATCGCCGCCGTCGCCGGCCTCGCCCTCGCCGCCCCGTGGGGGATCGAGTACTCCCTGAACTACGCCAAGCTCGGCACGAAGCTCGTCGTGCTGCTCGCGATCGGGGCCGTCCTGGGCATCGGCACGGCCCGCCAGCGCAAGAGCGGCACCGCACCCGCGGCGCTGTTCTGGCTCGTGGGCATCCTCACCTTCCTCAACGCCGCGATCGCCGTCCTCTGGCGCTGATCGGGACGACCCCGCGGGCGGGGCGTAGACTGATCCCTTGCGCCGGAAACCTGCCGGCGCCCCGGTGACCTCACAGCTGCGGCGTCCGCTGCACGCACCCCTGCACGGCACGCCACGCGCCGGTTCGTCCCACGAGGACCTTCGATACCCCATCGATAGGCAGTAGTTCCGCATGTCCTCCACGGCAGTATCCGCCCCCGCCAATCCCCGCTCGCGCGTCATCACCGCGAGCCTCGTCGGCACCACGATCGAGTTCTACGACTTCTACGTCTACGCGACGGCGGCGGTCCTCGTGTTCCCGATCCTCTTCTTCCCGACCGGCAACGACACGACCGCGCTCCTGGCGTCCTTCGGCGTCTTCGGCGCCGCCATGATCGCCCGCCCGATCGGCGCGGTCGTCTTCGGCCATTTCGGCGACCGCTTCGGGCGCAAGGCGACCCTCGTCGCCTCCCTCCTCACGATGGGCATCGCGACGTTCCTCATCGGGTGCCTGCCGACCTTCGTCGACATCGGCTGGTGGGCGGCCCTCCTGCTGCTCGTGCTGCGCCTGTTCCAGGGCTTCGCGCTCGGCGGCGAGTGGTCGGGGGCGGCACTCGTCGCGACGGAGAACGCGCCGAAGGGCAAGCGTGCGTGGTATGGGACCTTCCCGCAGCTGGGCGCGCCGATCGGCTTCATCATCGCGAACACGATCTTCCTGCTGATCAACTTCGCCCTGCCCCACCCGGACGGCCCGGCACAGCGCTCCGAGGCGTTCCTCGCATGGGGCTGGCGCATCCCGTTCCTCTTCTCGGCGGTGATGGTGATCATCGGCCTGTGGGTGCGCCTCAAGCTCGTCGAGTCCCAGACGTTCACTCGCGCCGAGCAGAACGGCGCGATCCGGAAGTTCCCGCTCGGGGAGGTCGTGCGACGGCACTGGAAGAACCTGATCCTCGGCACGTTCATCATGCTGGCGACCTACGTGCTCTTCTACCTGATGACGAGCTTCACCCTCGCCTACGGCACGAAGCCCACGGATGCCCCGGTGCCGGGCCTCGGCTTCGGCTACACCGACTTCGTGATCATGCAGATCATCGGCGTCGTGTTCTTCGGTGTCTTCACGCTGCTGTCCGGCCCGCTCGCGGACGCGATCGGGCGCCGGAAGCTCCTGATCTGGGTGACCGTGCTGATCGGCGTGCTCGGCCTGACGTTCAACGTGTTCCTGCTCCCCCACGTCGACCCGAAGTTCACCGGCGCTCTGGTGCAGGCCTTCCTCGTCTTCGGCTTCATGCTGATGGGCGCGACGTTCGGTCCGATGGGTGCCGTGCTCCCCGAGCTCTTCCCGACGAACGTGCGATACACGGGCTCCGCGATCGCCTACAACCTGTCGTCGATCCTCGGCGCCGCCGTCGCTCCCTCGATCGCCCTCGGACTGTGGGCCGCCGCGGGCGGCGAGCCCTGGCTCGTCGGTCTCTACCTGACCGGCTCCGCCGTGCTGACGCTCATCGCGCTCCTGCTCTCCCGAGAGACGAAGGACGTCGACTACGACACCGACATCGGTCTGGGCGAGACCGCCTCGCTCTGATCCCGACGGAGGATCGGATGCCCCGGAGCACCTGCGCTCCGGGGCATCCGCCGTCTTGTGCGTGACCCGTCAGGCCGCGCACAAGAAAGACGGACGAAGATAGAACGATCCGATCCCCGCAGGAAGCCGCCATGTCCTCCCCTCGCACCACCCCCGCCTCCCGCCCGTCGCGCGCCCGCGCCTCACGCCGCACGAAGGAGGACGGCCCGCGCGCGAGCCTGCGACAGCTCCTCCCCTTCGTCTTCGAGCAGCGCGGTGTCCTCGTGGCGGTCGCCGTCCTGAGCGTCCTCGCCGCGGCCGCGACGCTCGCCCAGCCCGTCGTGGTCGGCCAGGTCATCGCACGGGTCCAGGCGAGCGACCCTCTGGGCGCCCTCGTCTGGATCCTCGTCGCCCTCGTCGTCGTCGGTTCCGTGATCAGCGGCATCCAGCACTTCCTGCTGCAGCGCACCGGCACCGCGGTGGTCTACTCCAGTCGGCGGCGGCTGATCGCACAGCTGCTGCACCTCCCGGTGCAGGAGTACGACGCGCGCCGCACCGGGGACCTCGTCTCGCGCGTCGGCACCGACACGACACTGCTCTACGCGGTCCTCACCCAGGGGCTGGCCGACTCGCTGGGCGGCGCGCTCATCTTCGTCGGCGCCGTCGTCGCGATGCTCGTGATCGATCCCGTGCTGCTGCTGCTGATCCTCGTCGTGATCGGGGTGTCCGTCGCCGTGGTGGGCGCTCTCAGCACCCGCATCCGGCGCGCGACCGCCGCGCAGCAGGAGAAGGTGGGAGAGCTCGCCTCGGGTGTCGAGCGCGCGGTCGGGTCGATCCGCACGATCCGCGCGTCCGGCGCCTCCGGGCGGGAGCAGTCGGCGATCGACGGCACGGCGCGAGAGGCGTACGACGCGGGCGTCCAGGTCGCCAAGGCATCCGCCTTCGTCGTCCCCGTCGCGGGCATCGCCCTGCAGCTGTCGCTGCTGGTGGTCCTCGGCGTCGGCGGATTCCGCATGGCGTCCGGCGCCATCTCGATCGCCCAGCTCGTGACGTTCGTGATGTTCCTCTTCTTCCTCGTCCAGCCGCTCGGCTCGTTCTTCGGAGCCATCACCTCCGTCAACCAGGCGCTCGGCGCGCTCGGCCGCATCCAGGAAGTGCTCGATCTGCCCACCGAGACCGCGCGCGACTCCGAGATCGCCGCCTCCGCCGAGGCCGCCCACCGCGCAGACCCCTCCGCCGACCTGACCGGCCCCATCCGGACGGTCGACGACCTGCTGGCGACGCGCGACGCGCCGGCGATCGAGTTCCACGGCGTGCGCTTCGCGTACCCGGCCGCCGTCGTGCGCACTCGGCGCACCGCGGAGAGGGAAGCCCAGCGCGCCCTCGCGGACGTCCACGCCGACGCGGTGGAGATCCCCGAGAGCGACGGCGACGTCCTGCGGGACGTGTCCTTCTCGGTGCCGCGCGGCGCGCGCGTCGCGCTGGTCGGCCCGTCCGGCGCCGGCAAGTCGACGACCCTCGCCCTCATCGAGCGGTTCTACGACCCGGACTCCGGCGCCGTGCTCCTCGACGGCACCGACGTGCGCCGCATCGACCGCTCCCGGCTGCGCGCGCAGCTCGGCTACGTCGAGCAGGACGCCCCCACCCTCGCCGGCACGATCGGGGACAACCTCCGGCTCGCCTCCCCCGAGGCATCCGACGCGGCGTGCGAGCAGGTGCTGCGCGCGGTCAACCTCGGAGAGGTGCTCGACCGCTCCCCGCTGGGCCTCGACGCGCCCGTCGGCGAGGCGGGCGTGATGCTCTCGGGCGGCGAGCGCCAGCGCCTCGCGATCGCCCGGGCGCTGCTCGCGGCTCCCCCGATCCTCCTGCTGGACGAATCGACCTCCTCGCTCGACGGGCTCAACGAGCAGCGCATGCGCGAGGCCATCGACGCCGTCGCGGCGGGGCGGACGCTCGTGGTGATCGCCCATCGGCTGTCGACCGTCGTCGACAGCGACCTCATCGTCGTGCTCGACCGCGGCCGCGTGGTCGGGCAGGGCACGCACGCCGAGCTCATCGAGACGGTGCCGCTGTACCGCGACCTCGCCCGTCATCAGCTCCTGGTCTGAGCCGCGCGCTCAGGCCTGCGCGAGCTTGAGGCGGTAGCGCAGCGCGGCGAGCTCGGCGTACAGCGCCGCCGGCACGCGACCGTCGAACGTCCGGTAGAACTCCTCGGTGAGGTCGGCCTCCTGCAGCCAGAGGGACGGATCGACCTCGAAGAGTGCGTCCAGGTCCCCCTGCGGCACGTGGATGCCCTCGAGGTTGAGGTCCTGCGTGCGGGGCAGCCGGCCGACGGGGCTCTCGATCGCGGGCACCTCGTTCTCGATGCGGCGGATGATCCAGTCGATGACCCGCGCGTTGTCGCCGAAGCCGGGCCAGAGGAACCTGCCCCCGTCGCCCTTGCGGAACCAGTTCACCTGGAACACGCGCGGCGCACGGTCGAACCGCAGCTTCTGGCCGACCGCCAGCCAGTGCCCGAAGTAGTCGGCCATGTTGTATCCGCAGAACGGCAGCATCGCGAACGGATCGCGGCGCAGCTCCCCCACGGTGCCCTCCGCGGCGGCGGTGCGCTCCGAGGAGATGTTCGAGCCGAGGAAGACGCCGTGCGTCCAGTCGGTCGCCTCGACGACGAGCGGCACGTTCGTCGCGCGACGCCCGCCGAAGAGGATGCCGTCGAGGGGCACGCCCTCCGGTGTCTCCCAGTCGGGCGCGATCTGCGGGCACTGGCCCGCGCTCACGGTGAACCGCGAGTTCGGGTGCGCGGCGGGACGCCCGGACGCCGGGGTCCACGCGTTCCCCTCCCAGTCGGTGAGTTCGGCGGGCGCCTCGTCGGTGAGGCCCTCCCACCACACGTCGCCGTCGGGGCGGAGGGCCACGTTCGTGAAGATCGTGTTGCCCCAGAGGGTCTCGACCGCGGTGACGTTGGTCGACTCCCCGGTCCCCGGCGCGACGCCGAAGAAGCCGGCCTCGGGGTTGATCGCCCAGAGGCGCCCGTCCTCGCCCGGCCGCAGCCACGCGATGTCGTCGCCGAGGGTCTCGACGCGCCATCCGGGGATGGTCGGCCGCAGCATCGCGAGGTTCGTCTTGCCGCACGCCGAGGGGAACGCCGCCGCGAGGTGGTAGGCCTTGTTCTCGGGGCTGATCACGCGGATGAGCAGCATGTGCTCGGCGAGCCATCCCTCGTCGCGGCCGATCACCGAGGCGATCCGCAGCGCGAAGCACTTCTTGGCGAGGATCGCGTTCCCGCCGTAGCCCGACCCGAACGACCAGACCTCCAGCGTCTCGGGGAAGTGCACGATGTACTTCTCGTCGTTGCACGGCCAGGCCGCGTCCTCCTCGCCGGGGGCGAGGGGCGCGCCCACGGAGTGGACGGTCTTCACCCACGGCTTGCCGCCGGCGATCTGCGCGAGCACGTCCGCGCCGACGCGCGTCATGATGCCGATCGAGGTGACCGCGTACGCGCTGTCGGTGATCTGCACGCCGATGTGCGAGAGGGGACCGCCGACCGCTCCCATCGAGAAGGGCACGACGTACATCGTGCGGCCCCGCATCGATCCCTCGAACAGGGGGGTGATCGTCGCGCGGATCTCGGCCGGCTGAGCCCAGTTGTTCGTCGGCCCGGCATCCTCCTCGCGCTCCGAGGCGATGAAGGTGCGCGCCTCGGTGCGGGCGACATCGCTCGGGTGCGACCGCGCGAGGTACGAGCCCGGGCGCCACTCCGGGTTGAGCTTGATGAGCTTGCCCTCCTCGACCTGCTCGCGCAGCAGCGCCTCGTTCTCGGCGCGCGAGCCGTCGACCCAGTGGATCCGATCGGGCCGGGTGAGCGCGGCGACCTCGTCGACCCACGCGAACAGCTCGGCGAGACCGTCGCCGGTAACGACGGGTCGTGCGCCGAAGGAGCGCCGGTCGCTCCCGGTGCGCAGAGGGGTGGGACGGGTGAACAGGTCGGCGATGGCCATGTCAGCTCCTTACGATGCGGTGTTTCCACTGTGCGGGGCCTGCCGCACGCCTTACCGAACAAGAAGCCGTCAAGAAGCGGGATTCTTTCGCTACCATCAAGGAATGCCCGCTTCAGCGCTCGAACTGTCCACGCTCGGTCATCGCATCCGCCACCACCGGGTCGCGCGCGGCTACACGCTCGACGACCTGGGCGCCATCGTCGGCGTGGCGGGCAGCCAGCTCAGCCTCATCGAGAACGGGAAGCGGGAGCCCAAGCTGTCGCTCCTGCAGGCGATCGCCCACGCCACCGGGACGGATGTCACCGACCTCCTCTCGCCCGAACCGCCGAACCGGCGCGCCGCGCTCGAGCTGGAGCTGGAGCGCGCGCAGTCCTCCCCCGTGTTCCGGCGCCTGGGCGTGCCGGCGGTGCGCGTCACCAAGACGATGCCCGACGAGACCATCGAGGCCGTGCTGGGCCTGCATCGCGAGCTGGAGCGCCGGGAGCGCGAGGCGATCGCGACGCCGGAGGAGGCGCGCCGCGCGAACACCGAGCTGCGCCTGCGGATGCGGGAGCGCAACAACTACCTGCCCGAGATCGAGCAGCTGGCCGAGAAGCAGCTGCGCGCCGCGGGCCACGGGGGCGGCGCGCTCACCCACCGCACCGTCAGTGTCATGGCGTCCCAGCTCGGCTTCGAGCTGTTGTACGTCGACGACCTCCCGCACTCGGCACGATCGGTGACCGACCTCGAGCACGGACGGATCTACCTCCCCCCGGCATCCATCCCGGGGGGCCACGGTCTGCGGTCGATGGCGCTGCAGGCGATGGCGCACCGCCTGCTCGGCCACACGCCGCCCACGGACTACGCCGACTTCCTCCAGCAGCGCCTGGAGATCAACTACTACGCCGCGTGCTGCCTGATGCCCGAGACGGCCTCGGTCGCCTTCCTCGCCCAGGCCAAGAAGGACCGCAACCTCGCCGTGGAGGACTTCCGCGACGCGTTCGGCGTGACGCACGAAGCGGCCGGCATGCGCCTGACCAACCTCCTCACGCAGCACATCGGCATCCGCCTCCACTTCCTGCGCGTCGACGGCGCGGGAGCGATCACGCGCGTGTTCGAGAACGACGACCTTCCGGTGCCGATGGATGTCACCGGCTCGGTCGAGGGACAGATCGTGTGTCGCGAGTTCGCCGCACGCTCCGCGTTCGCGCAGCAGAACCGCACGGTCGAGCACTACCAGTACACCGACACCCCGGCGGGCACGTTCTGGTGTTCGAGTCAGACGGGCAAGACGAGCGACGGGGAGTTCTCGATCACGGTCGGCGTGCCCTTCGACGACGCCCGCTGGTTCCGCGGTCGCGAGACGCCGAAGCGCGCGGTGTCGGCCTGCCCCGACGAGTCGTGCTGCCGCCGCCCCGACGCCGCGGCGGCGCAGCGCTGGGACGGCAAGGCCTGGCCGAGCGCCCGCGTGCACATGCAGATGTTCTCGCCCCTGCCGCGCGGCGAGTTCCCCGGGGTGGACGACGGCGAGGTGTACGCCTTCCTGGACCGGCACGCCCAGGGGTGAGGGCGGGGTCGCCGCGCGTCGCGCCATTTGGGGCCGGACGGCGGCGAGGTGTACTCTCGATGAGCTAGTGAGGTTCCCCTTACCTAAGTCTCGCATCGATGTGACGGAGGGGACCTCCCCCTCTCCTCCGAAAAACCACGCCTGTGCTCGCCACTTTCCTCATCGGCCTCCGTGAAGGCCTCGAAGCCGCGCTCGTCGTCGGCATCCTCGTCGCCTACCTCAGCCGGATGGGACGCCGCGATGTGCTGCCGCGGCTCTGGGCCGGCGTCGGGCTCGCGATCGCGCTCGCCCTCGGGATCGGCGCGATCCTCACCTTCGGCGCGTACGCGCTGACGTTCGAGGCCCAGGAGCTCATCGGCGGACTGCTGTCGCTGCTCACGGTCGCGATGGTCACCTGGATGATCTTCTGGATGCAGAAGACCGCGCGCACGATGAAGCGCACGCTCGAGGGCGGCGTCGACCGCGCGCTCTCCACGGGCGGCGCGTGGGCGATCGTCGCGATCGGGTTCGTCTCCGTCGCGCGCGAGGGGATCGAGACGACGCTGCTGCTGTGGTCGATGGTCCAGTCCTTCGGCGACGCCCCCTCCGCCCTCCTCGGCGCGGTCCTGGGCCTGCTCGCCGCGGTCGCGCTGGGCTGGCTGCTCGCGCGCGGGATGGTGCGGATCGACCTGCGCCGCTTCTTCGCCTGGACGGGCGCGTTCCTCGTGATCGTGGCGGCGGGGGTCCTCGCCTACGCGATCCACGACCTGCAGGAGGCCGGGGCGCTGCCCGGCCCCTTCACCGCCGCCGCTCCGCTGGATGCCACCGGCGCCGTCGCGACGGGCTGGGCGGCCTTCCCGTTCGGGTGGGCGTTCGACGTGAGCGGCGTCATCGCGCCCGGCTCCACCCCGGCCGCCCTCCTGCAGGCGACCGTCGGCTTCATGCCGCAGATGACCTGGCTGCAGGTCGTCGCCTGGACCGTCTACCTCGCCGTCGTCGGCACGATCTTCGTCCGGGGCCTGCGCCGGCCGCGCTCGGCGGCGCCGTCCGCCGGCTCGTCCGGGCCGGCCACCCCGACCGAGGCCGCCGCCCCGACCGAGGTCTCGACGCCGTCGTCGCCCGAATCCACCCCGTCGTCCCCCGCCTCGACCCCGCAAGGAGCATCATGATGTCCCCGTCCCGCCTGCTCGTGGCCACCGCGGCCGTCGGCCTCGCCTCGCTCGCCCTGTCGGGATGCGTCGCCAAGTCCGACGTCGCCGCCGGCGGCACCCTCCGCGTCACCTCGACCGACACCTCGTGCGACGTGTCCGCAGCGACGGCATCCAGCGGCACGCTGACCTTCGATGTGTCCAACTCGAGCTCCGACGTGAGCGAGTTCTACCTGCTCGCCGGGGACGGCCTGCGCATCGTCGGCGAGGTCGAGAACATCGCCCCCGGGGCATCCCGCACGCTGACCGTGGTCGCGCAGCCCGGCGACTACTTCACGCTCTGCAAGCCCGGCATGGTCGGCGAGGGTATCGGCCGGACCGCGTTCGCGGTCACGGGCGAGAAGGTCGCCGCGACCGGAGACGACGCCGCGCAGAAGCAGCAGGCCGTCGATCTGTACGCCGCGTTCGTCAAGGACCAGGTCGAGCAGCTCGTCCCCGCGGTCGACGCGTTCGTCGCCGCCTACGAGGCGGGCGACGACGACAAGGCCCGCGCCCTCTTCCCGACCACCCGCGCGTTCTACGAGCGCATCGAGCCGATCGCGGAGTCGCTGGGCGACCTCGATCCGCGCATCGACTACCGCGAGGTGGACGCCGTCGCGGAGGGACTCGACTGGACCGGCTTCCACCGCATCGAGAAGGACCTGTGGGTCCCCGCGCAGGACGCGCTGAACTCCGACGAGTCGACGCCCGCGTGGAAGGACTGGGCGCCGTCGACTCCGGCCGAGCGCGCCGGTTACGGGGCTCAGCTGGTCGCGGATGTCGCTCAGCTCAACGACTACGTGCACTCGACCGAGTTCACCGACGCCCTCGAGGCGCAGGGCGTCGGCGGCATCTCGAACGGCGCGATCGCGCTGCTCGACGAGGTCGCGACGGGCAAGATCTCGGGCGAGGAGGACTGGTGGTCGGGAACCGACCTCTGGGACTTCGCCGCGAACGTCGAGGGCTCGAAGATGGCGTTCTCGCTCGTCGAGGAGTTCGCGACCTCGAGCGGTGACAAGGGAGCGGCCCTCGCGCAGAAGATCCAGCAGGGGTACGACGACCTGGACGCCGCCCTCGCGGCGCACGGCTCGCTCACGAGCGGATTCGTCGCCTACAGCACGCTCACCGAGGCCGACAAGCGCCAGTTCACCGACCTCATCAACGCCCTCGCCGAGCCGCTGTCGCAGCTGACCTCGACGATCCTCGAATGACCGCCCCCGCCGCCCCCACCCCCGCGCCGGGCCCCGGCGCGGGCGCGGGCGCCGGCGCGGGCGCGGGCGCCACCTCGCCGAGTGTCCACGACGCGCCGTCTGGCACCCCCGACGCGCCGCGCGTCGTGGACACTCGGCAGGGGCTGAGCAGGCGCGGACTGCTCGGGCTCGCGGCGGGCGTGGGAGCGGCGGGACTCGCGCTCGGCGCGGGCGCGGGATCCGCCGCGGGCGTGGCCGTGGGGCGGGCACGGGCGGCGGACGCCCCGGCATCCGTCCACCCGTTCTTCGGCGCGCACCAGGCGGGGATCACGACCCCCGTGCAGGATCACCTGCACTTCGCCGCCTTCGACATGATGCCCCGCACGTCGCGGGAGGACCTCATCGAGCTGCTGCAGGACTGGACGTATGCCGCGGCGCGCATGACCCAGGGACTCGACGTCAGCGCCACCGGCGCGACCGGCGGATCGCCCGCCGCACCGCCCGACGACACCGGCGAGGCGGTCGGCCTGCCCGCGAACGGCCTCACCATCACCTTCGGGTTCGGCCCGACGCTGTTCACGGCGGACGGCGGCACCGACCGGTACGGGATCGCCGACCGGCGACCCGCCGCGCTCGAGAAGCTCCCCGCCTTCCTGGGCGAGGACCTCGACCCGGGGCACACGGGCGGCGACCTGGCGATCCAGGCCTGCGCGGACGACCCGCAGGTGGCCGTGCACGCGATCCGCAACCTCAGCCGCATCGCCTTCGGGCGCGCGCGCCTGCGCTGGTCTCAGCTGGGCTTCGGGAAGACCTCCAAGACGACGTCGGCGCAGGCGACCCCGCGGAATCTGTTCGGCTTCAAGGACGGGACCGCGAACATCCTCGCCGACGATGCGGCCGCCCTCGACGACCACGTCTGGGTGGGCGCATCGGACGAGCCGGCGTGGATGGCGGGGGGCTCGTACCTGGTGGCCCGCAAGATCGCGATGCTCATCGAGACGTGGGACCGCGTACGCCTGAGCGAGCAGGAGCGGATCACCGGTCGCGACAAGGGCGAGGGCGCGCCCCTCTCGGGAGGCTCCGAGCAGACCGCGCCCGACTTCGCCGCGGCGAGCGCCTCGGGCGGCCCCGCGATCGACAAGCGCAGCCATGTGCGCCTCGCGCACCCGGACTTCAACGACGGCATCCGCATCCTCCGCCGCGGCTACAACTACGTCGACGGGAACACCGACCTCGGCCGCCTCGACGCCGGACTGTTCTTCCTGTCCTACCAGCGTTCGCCCGCGCAGTTCATCACGCTGCAGAAGGCGCTCTCGACCGACCTCATGGCCGAGTACCTGCGCCACGTCGGCTCGGGGCTGTGGGCCGTTCCGCCCGGTGCGGACGCCGGCTCCTACGTCGGCGCGGGCCTGTTCGCCTGATCCCCGCCTGGCGCACCCCGGGGTGGCCGCCGCCGGCGCGTCTATACTCGACTCGTCCGGCGGCGACGAGGCGGCCGGTGCTCGAAAAAGGGGCACGCGAGACACATACGGCAACCCGTTCACCGTCTGTCCTCTCGGAGGCCGCCCATGCCCACCGTGTCCGCGCACGTCGCCCATGCCCTCGCCCAGCACATCGACCATGTCTTCGGGGTGATGGGCAACGGCAACGCCCACTTCCTCGACGCGCTCGAGCGCTCCACCGACGTCCACTACACCGCCCTCCGGCACGAGGCCGGCGGTGTCGTCGCCGCCGATGCCCACTTCCGCGCGGGCGGCGGACTCGCCGCCGCGACCGCCACCTACGGCGCAGGTTTCACCAACACCCTCACGGCGCTCGCCGAGGCGGTGCAGGCGCATGTGCCGCTCATCCTCGTCGTGGGAGACGAGCCCACCTCCGGGCCGCGTCCCTGGGACGTCGATCAGATCGCCCTCGCCTCGGCTGTCGGGGCGCGCACCTACACGGTCGGCCGGGCGGATGCCGCGGCGACCACCGTCATCGCGATCGAGCACGCCCTGTCGTACCGCGTCCCCACGGTGCTCGCCATCCCTTACGACGTCGCGAAGCTCGACGCCGGTCCCCTGTCGGACGCGCCGCGGCCCGCCTTGCCGGGGCCCGTCGCCCCCACCACGCCCTTCGCACTCGGGGTGATCGACGAGATCGCGGCGGCGCTCGAGCGCGCGCAACGTCCGCTGCTGCTCGCCGGACGCGGGGCATGGGAGGCCGGCGCCGGCCCGGCCCTCGACGCCCTGGCGGCTCGGACCGGGGCGCTGACGGCGTCGACGGCACTCGGGCGCGGGCTGTTCACGGACGACCGTTACGACCTCGGGGTCGCGGGCGGGTTCGGCGCCGAGGGGGCGATGGAGATCGCCGCCGAGGCCGACGTCGTCGTCGTCTTCGGAGCGGGGCTCAACCAGTTCACGATGCGCTTCGGAGCGCTCGTCTCGCCCCGGACCCGGCTGTTCCAGGTCGACATCGCTCCCGCGGCGACGCATCCGCATGTCGGCGGCTTCGTGCGCGGCGATGCCCGCCTGGTCGCCGAGCTGCTCCTCTCCCGCCTCGCGCCGTCCTCCTCCTCGCCGTCGCCCTCCTCGCCGTCGCCCTCCTCGCCCTCCCCCTTCTCCTCGAGAAACACCTCCGCGCACGAGAAACCACAGCACGAGGCGTTTCTCGCGGCGGATGTGGTTTCTCGCGAGCGGTGGCGGGATGCGGCGTCCGTTGCGGCGGCCCGAATGCGCGACGCGGGCGCGATCCTCGCGCCGGACGGACGTCTCGACCCGCGGGCCGTCGCGGCGCGGATCGGCGAGCTCCTCGACGGCCATGCCTCCACCCGCGACCGGGTCGTCGTCTCCGACGGAGGCCACTTCATCGGGTGGGCGAACATGTACTGGCCGGTCGCGTCGCCCGATCGGATGATGATGGTCGGCACCGCGTACCAGTCGATCGGCCTCGGCTTCCCGTCCGTCCCCGGGGCGGCCCTGGCCCGTCCGACGGCGACGATCGTGCTCTCGACCGGCGACGGGGGCGGCCTGATGGCCCTCGCCGACCTCGAATCCGCCGTGCGCGTCGCGGGAGGTCGGGGGCTCGCCGTCGTCTGGAACGATGCCGCCTACGGCGCCGAGGTGAACCTCTACGGGCTGCAGGGCCTCGCCCGCGAGCCCATGCTGATCCCCGAGGTCGACTTCGCTGGCCTCGCGCGAGCCGTAGGCGCAGAGGGCGTCGTCGTCCGGACCCTCGACGACCTCGACGCGCTGCAGCGGTGGGCGCGCACTCCGGTTGCTGACCGCCCGTTCCTGCTGCTCGACTGCCGCATCTCGGGCGACGTCATCGCGCCCTACCAGCAGGAGATCGTGCGCGTGAACTCCTGACGGGCATCCCGGGCGTTCACAACTCCGGAGAAGCCGCCCCCGCCCCGGCCCCACACCCCGGAACGACAGGCCGGGCCGCGGCGCGGCGACTGGATCTCCGGAGTTGTGAACGTCCGATCCTGCCCGCGGGCGCGCCCGATCCTGCCCGCGGGGAATGCGCGGGGCTTCTCCTGCGCTGGACACAGCGCGCACACTGTGTGTGGGCGATGGAGGGGGATGCCATGCAAGGTCTCGAAGTGACGGTCCTGCTCGGCCTCGCGATCCTGACGGGGACGGCGCTGGCGCCTCGGCTCCGCATCGCGACGCCCCTGCTGCTGGTGGTCATCGGCCTGCTGCTCGGGTTCGTGCCCGAGCTGCGCGAGATCCAGCTGCCGCCCGAGACGGTCCTGCTGCTGTTCCTGCCGGTGATGCTCTTCTGGGAGAGCCTCACGACATCGCTGCGGGCGATCCGCCGGTCGCTGCGGTACATCGTCCCGATGAGCACGCTGCTCGTGGTCGCATCGGCGTTCGGGGTGGCCTGGATCGCGACGCTGTTCGGGATGCCCTGGCAGACCGGTCTGCTGCTCGGTGCCGCCGTCGCCCCGCCCGACGCGACGGCCGTCGCGGCGCTCGGCAGGCTGCTGCCGCAGCGGATGTTCATGAAGCTCAAGGCGGAGAGCCTCACCAACGACGGGACGGCTCTGGTCGTGTACGCCATCGCGCTCGCGCTCGTCCTCGGCGACGACGTGACGCCCTGGACGGTGACGGGCACCGTGCTGGTGTCGTACCTGGGCGGGGCCGCCGCGGGCATCGCGACGGCGGCGCTCGCCTACGCCGGCCTGCGCCGCGCGCGCTCGCCCATCGTCATCAACACGGCGCTCGTGCTCATCCCCTTCACCGCGTTCCTGACGGCCGAGTTCGTCCACGCCTCGGGCGTCCTCGCGGTGGTCTTCGCAGGGCTCATCGTCGCCTGGTCCCTCCCCCGGATCACCACCGCGACCTCGCGCCGCCAGGCCGTGGCCGCCTGGCCCTTCGGCGTGTACCTGCTCAACGGCGCCCTGTTCGTGCTCATCGGCCTCGAGGTGCAGTTCGTCGTGCACGACATCCCGGGCCGCCTGATCGCCGTCCTGCTGCTGGTGACCGTCGCCGCCTGGGTCATGCTGCTCGTCGTCCGGTATGTCTTCCAGCTGCTGACCGCGCCGTTCTCACGCCCCGGGCCGAGACCGCGTCGGCGGGCGACCCGGGGCCCCGCCGGTGTCGGCGCCCCCGACGTCGAGGACGTCGCCGCGCCCGCCCGCGTTCCGCTGCGGCTCGGCAACCGCGGCCGCATCGTGAGCACGTTCGCGGGCTTCCGGGGCGCCGTGTCCCTCGCGATCGCGCTCTCGGTGCCCGACACCGTGACCGGCGCCGGCGACCTGTCGGGGCGCGACGCGGTCGTGTTCGTCACGGCCGGGGTCATCCTGCTGAGCCTGCTCGTGCAGGGGCCGCTCCTGCCGCTCATCGTCCGCTGGGCGAACCTCCCCGACGACGGGGTCGCCGACGACGAGTACGAGCTCGCGCAGCGGACGATCTCGGGGGCCGCGCTCGCGGCGATCGACGACCTGGCCGCCGAGCACGGCATCAGCGACGAGGTGCGCGACCGTGCTCGGCGCGAGGGGTACGAGCAGCTCGAGCTCGCCAACGCCCGGGCCTACGCGCGCCAGAGCCGGCTCGACGATGCACGGATCGTCGAGCTCGAGACGATGCTCGCCGACGCGGCGGCGCCCGACACGGGCCCCGTGCCGACGGAGGCCGGACCGGTCCCGCCCGGTGATCGCGGCGCGGTGACGGTGGATGCCTCGGATGCGACGAATGCGACCGTGGACGGCGCGCCCGGCGAGGCATCCGTTCCCCGTGCGACCTCGACGCTGCAGATGCTGGCGACGAGCGACGGGATCGACCTCACCCAGCGCTCACCCCTCGTGCGGCACGAGGAGCTGACACGGCTGCGGCTCGCGCTCCTCGACCGCAAGCGCGAGGTGCTGCACCGGCTGCGACGCGACGGGACGGTCGACGACCTGATCGTGCGGCACATCCAGGGCCGGCTCGACCTGGAGGAGCTGCGCCTGCGCGGCATCGACCAATTCGAGTAGCCCGGCGTCTGCGGTCGCACCCCGCATCCGTACCGCCGTCGAGACCGCCTCCCCGCGGCGAGACCCACGCCCACGACCGCGGTCTCGACGCCCGCCGCGGGTCTCGCCGCGCCGCGCACGCGCACACGCACGCGCGGCGGCGCCGGCGCGCTCACGCCTGCGGGAGCATCCACTCCGCGAAGAACGCGCTCAGCTCGGCCGTCGCGTCGAGCGGCAGCACCTGCGCGACGTACTGATCGGGACGGACCACCACGACGACGCCGTCGCGCGACAGTCCGCGCTCGGCGAAGACGTCGACCTCGTTCCAGCGGGCGGGGCCGGCCGCGAACACCTTCTCCCAGTCCATCAGGCCGAGCGGCCCGGTGTGCGGGCGGAAGATCGCCGGCACCCGCGTGATGTCCACCTCGTCGAAGCCGTGCGGGTAGACGACCTTGACGTCGAACACCGCGTCGATGTCGACACCGGCCGGTGTGCACCGTCGCACGGGCGAGTCGGATGCCTCGGCGAGCCACTGCGCGAACCGCGCCGTCGCCGAGTCGTCGGCCAGGCCGTCGGCATCCGCGAAGACGTAGATCCGCCACCGCCCGTCGGCGCGCGCGTGGTGCCCCAGGTGCACGACGTTCCCGTCGGCGACGAGCGTGACCGGCGCGCTCTTGAACCTCTTGCCGAGCGGGAAGCCGGTGGCGAGCTCCGGCCGCGAGGTCGCGGCGACCACGCCGGTTCCCGGCTGGTACTGCGTCATGAACCCGGAGGGGAACTCCGCCGTGGCGAGATAGTACGTCGCGAGGTCTTCGGGATCGGAGATCTCCTCGGGCTTGCGCGCCATGAGCGTCGACCACTCCTTGTCGAAGTCGATCAGCTGCTGCGCGACGGGGCGCCGCTCGGCACTGTAGGTCGACAGGAGCGACGGAGAGCTCAGCCCGGTGAGCACAGAGCCGAGCTTCCAGCCCAGGTTGAAGCCGTCCTGCATCGAGACGTTCATCCCCTGGCCCGCCTTGGCGCTGTGCGTGTGGCACGCGTCGCCGGTGAGGAACACGCGCGGGTCGCCGCTGTCCGGGGCGTCGTCGAATCCGTCCGTCACCCGGTGCCCCACCTCGTACACGCTGTGCCAGGCCACGCTCTTCACGTCGAGTGTGTACGGATGCAGGATCGCGTTCGCCTTGTCGACGATGGCCTCGATGGGCGTCTGGCGCACCCGATGGTCGTCGTCGTCCGCGACGGCGCCGAGGTCGACGTAGATGCGGCACAGGTACCCGCCCTCGCGGGGGATGTGCAGGATGTTCCCCGCCTCCGAGTTGATCGCGCACTTGATGCGCCAGTCCGGGAAGTCGGTGTCCACGAGGACGTCCATGACACCCCACGCGTGCTGCGAGATGTCGCCGACGTGCACGCGCCCGATCGCGTCGCGCACGCGGCTGCGCGCCCCGTCGCATCCGACGACGTACCGCGCGCGCACCGTGCGCTGCTCTCCGGCACGCTCCCCCGCGACGTAGCGGATGCCGACCTCGACCGGATACTCACCGGTCTCGTGCACCGTGAGCCCGGTGAACTCCACCCCGTAGTCCGGCGAGATCCTGCCCGGGCCGTGCGCGGCGGCCTCGGCGAAGTAGTCCAGCACACGCGCCTGGTTCACGATGAGGTGCGGGAACTCGCTGATGTCGTACGCGTAGTCGGCGGTCCGAGACCGACGCACGATGTTCTCGGGGTTCTCCGGGTCCGGGCCCCAGAAGTTCATCCACCCGATGTTGTACGCCTCGGCGACGATCCGCTCCGCGAACCCGAAGGCCTGGAACGTCTCGACGCTGCGCGGCTGGATGCCGTCGGCCTGGCCGAGGGGCAGGCGTCCCTCCCGCCGCTCGATGATCCGCGTGACGATCCCCGGATACTGCGAGAGCTGCGCCGACAGGAGCATGCCCGCCGGTCCCGAGCCGACGACGAGGACGTCGATCTCGTCCGGCAGATCGACGGGGCGATCGATCCCGACACCGGCGGCCGGCAGCACGCGCGGGTCTGCGGACACGTATCCGTGATGGTGGAACTGCATCGTCTTCGATCCCTTCCTCGGACGGCGATGTCGAATGGCTCGCGCGGGGCCCGGCTCAGGCCTTCGACAGCCCGTAGATCGGGCTCACCGACTGCTCCGCCTCGTGGTCGGGGCCGAGCGGGATGCCGCTGCGGTCGCGCAGCAGCAGCGTGGCGGCGAGCCCGAGCACCGTCATCCCGGCCAGGTACCACGTCACCCCGACCGTCGATCCGGTCGCCTGCACGATCGCCTGGGCGATGGTCGGCGCGAACGCGCCGCCGAGGATGGCTCCGATCGCATACGAGATCGAGACGCCCGAGAAGCGGATGGATGCCGGGAACAGCTCCGAGTACAGCGCCGCCTGCGGGCCGTAGGTGAAGCCGAGGCCGACCGTGAGGATCACGAGGCCGAGGGCGAGGTTGACCGCAGACCCGGTGTTCACGAGCGGGAAGAGAACGAAGACACCCGCCAGCTGCAGGATCCATCCGATGATGTAGGTCGCGCGGCGGCCGATGCGGTCGGAGATCCAGCCCGAGACGAAGGTGAACAGCAGCCAGGTGACGGCGGAGAGCGTCACGGCCCCCAGGACGTCGGCCGTCGCGAGCCCGATCGGCCCCTTGGGGTCGGTGGCGTAGCGCTGGATGTAGCCGCCCGTGGTCATGTACCCGACGGCGTTGTTCCCCGCGAAGACGAGCGCCGCGATGACCACGAGGAGCGCGTGCTTGCGGAACAGCTGCACGATCGGCATCCGCGACTCCTCCTTGCGCTCGGCGAGCTCGGTGAACACCGGGCTCTCCTCGACGCGGCGGCGGATGTAGTAGCCGATGAGGATCAGCACGAACGACAGCACGAAGGGCACGCGCCAGCCCCACTCGATGAAGGCCTCACCGGGGGCGATGAGCGCCATGACGGCGAGCATGCCCGAGGCGAGCAGCAGTCCGAGCGGCACACCCATCTGCGGGGACGCGCCGAACACGCCGCGCTTGCGCTTGGGGGCGTGCTCCACCGCGAGCAGCACCGCGCCGCCCCACTCGCCGCCGGCCGAGATGCCCTGCACGATGCGCAGCACGATCAGAAGGATCGGCGCGGCGATGCCGATCACGGCATATGTCGGCAGGAGGCCGACGAGGGTGGTCGCGACGCCCATGAGGATGAGGGTCGCCATGAGGACGACGCGGCGTCCGTACTTGTCGCCGAAGTGCCCCGCGAGGAACGCGCCGAGGGGGCGGAAGAGGAAGCTGATGCCGACCGTGAGGAACGACAGCACCTGGGCGATGCCCTCCCCCGCAGGGGCGAAGAACAGCTGACCGAAGACGAGACCGGCCGCGGAGGCGTAGATGAAGAAGTCGTACCACTCGACGGTCGTGCCGACGATCGTGGCGAACACCACGCGGCGTCGGTCGGCGTGGGTGGCGATGGTGCCCGTGGGGGTGAACCCGTCGGACGCTGATGCGGATGTGCTCATGTCGTGAACTCCAGTGTTCGGATGTCGACGCTCCGGTGACGTCATCGTCGGACGGCGGAGAGGTCACCGTCTCCGGGTCGCCTCTTGTCCGCCGTGGTCCCGATGATATACGATTTCAGATACGACGCAAGAGCGAGGAGGCTCATGACCATCGACACCGCCGCGGCGGCACCCGACCCGGACCCGCGTTTCCGCGGCCTCCCCGGTCGGCCCGGCAAGATCGTCGCCGTCCACCTGAGCTACTCCTCGCGCGCGGACCAGCGCGGTCGTCGGCCCGCCTTCCCCTCCTACTTCGTCAAGGCGTCCAGCTCGGTCGCCGCGAGCGGAGGCACCGTCGAGCGCCCCGCCGGCACCGAGCTGCTCGCCTTCGAGGGCGAGATCGCCCTCGTGATCGGCGCACCCGCACGCCGTGTGTCCCTCGAGGACGCGTGGGACCACGTGGCCTGGGTGACGGCGTCCAACGACCTCGGCCTGTACGACCTGCGGGCGAACGACAAGGGCTCCAACGTCCGTTCGAAGAGCGGCGACGGATTCACCCCGATCGGCCCCGGGCTCATGGACGCACGCGCGATCGACCCGGCCGCACTGCGCGTGCGTACGTGGGTGAACGGCGAACTCCGCCAGGACGACACGACGGCGGGGCTCCTCTTCCCCCTCGCGCAGTTCGTCGCGGATCTCTCCCAGCACGTCACGCTCGAGACCGGAGACGTCATCCTGACCGGGACGCCGGCGGGCTCCTCCGTCATCGTCCCGGGCGACGTCGTCGAGGTCGAGGTCGACGAGCCGGCGACGGGAGTCACCAGCGGCCGCCTGGTCACGACGGTGGTCGACGGTCCCGCCCTCGCCTTCGACGGCGCGATCGGATCGCTGCCCGCCGTCGACGACCTCCAGCGCGAGGAGGCGTGGGGGTCCCGCGAGGCCGCCGGGCTCGCGCCCGCGGAGTCCGGGAGCGCCGCACCCGCTCTCGCCCCGTCCCTGCGCGAGAAGCTCGAGCGCGTCCCGGTCGCGGGCCTGTCGCAGCAGCTGCGCAAGCGCGGCCTGAACGACGTCACGATCGACGGCGTCCGCCCGCTCCACCCAGACCGGAAGCTCGTCGGCGTCGCGAGGACCCTGCGGTTCGTGCCGGGCCGCGAGGACCTGTTCGCGAGCCACGGCGGCGGGTACAACGCGCAGAAGCGCACCTTCGACGCCGTCGGCGAGGGCGAGGTCATCGTCATCGAGGCCCGCGGCGAGGCGGGCTCGGGAACGCTGGGCGACATCCTCGCGATCCGCGCGCAGGCGCGCGGCGCCGCCGGGGTCGTCACGGACGGCGGCGTGCGCGACCTGGACGCGGTCCGCGCCGTGGGCCTGCCGGTCTACACGGTCGGCGCGCACCCCGCGGTCCTCGGCCGCAAGCACGTCCCGTGGGACCACGACGTGACGATCGCGTGCGGCGGGGCGACGGTCCAGCCGGGCGATGTCATCGTCGGCGACGCCGACGGGGTGATCGTGATCCCCCCGGCGCTCGCCGAGGAGGTCGCCGACGCCGCCCTCGCCCAGGAGGTGGAGGATGCCTGGATCGCGGCCCGCGTCGCGGAAGGGCACCCCGTCGACGGACTGTTCCCGATGAACGCGGCCTGGCGCGCACGCTACGAGGAGGACCGATGACCACCGTCGAGACCGGCAGCAAGTCGGAGGTCGCCTACGACTGGATCCGGGCACGGATCACGCGACACGAGTACGGTCCGGGCTACCGGCTCGTGCTGGGCGCGATCGCCGCCGATCTTGGCATGAGCGTCGTGCCGGTGCGCGAGGCCATCCGCCGCCTGGAGGCCGAGCACCTCGTCACGTTCGAGAAGAACGTCGGTGCCCGCGTCTCGGTCGTCGACGAGGAGGCGTACGTGCACACGATGCAGACGCTCAGTCTCGTCGAGGGCTACGCGACGCGGCTGGCCGCCCCGTTCGTCACCGAGGACGACCTCGCCGCCGCCGCGGAGATCAACGAGCGGATGCACCGGCTGGTCGACGACTTCGACGCGCACCTGTACACGCAGCTCAACCAGCGCTTCCACGCCGTGCTGTTCGACCGGTGCCCGAACCCGCACATCCTCGACCTCGTCGGCCGGGGCTGGTCGCGGCTGGCCGGACTGCGCGACACGTCGTTCTCGCTGATCCCGAGCCGGCCGCGCCACTCGGTGGAGGAGCACGACCGCATCCTCGAGCTGATCCGCATCGGCGCCGACCCGGACGAGCTCGAGATGTTCACCCGGAACCACCGCCTGCGCACGCTCGACGCGTTCCTGCAGGCCCGACACCCACTGAACCCGATCACGGAGACACCATGAGCGACACGACTCCCGCCCTCGATGCCCGCCACGTCCCGGCGGACCTGCCCGACCGCATCCGCCACTACATCGACGGAGCGTTCGTCGACTCGGTCGACGGTGACACCTTCGAGGTGCTCGAGCCGGTCTCGAACGAGGTGTATGTGCAGGCCGCCGCCGGCAAGAAGGCCGACATCGAGCTCGCCGTCGCCGCCGCCCGGCGCGCGTTCGAGGAGGGGCCGTGGCCGCGGATGCTGCCGCGCGAGCGGTCCCGCATCCTCCACCGCATCGCCGACATCGTCGAGTCGCGCGACGCCCGGCTCGCCGAGCTCGAGTCCTTCGACTCGGGCCTTCCGATCACCCAGGCACTCGGCCAGGCCCGTCGCGCCGCCGAGAACTTCCGGTTCTTCGCGGACCTGATCGTCGCGCAGTCCGACGACACCTTCAAGGTCCCGGGGCGTCAGATCAACTACGTCAACCGCAAGCCGATCGGCGTGGCCGGACTCATCACGCCGTGGAACACCCCCTTCATGCTCGAGTCCTGGAAGCTCGGTCCCGCCCTCGCGACCGGCAACACGGTCGTCCTCAAGCCCGCGGAGTTCACCCCCCTGTCGGCGTCGCTGTGGGCGGGGATCTTCGAGGAGGCGGGGCTCCCCCAGGGCGTTTTCAACCTCGTCAACGGTCTCGGCGAGGATGCCGGCGACGCGCTCGTGAAGCACCCGGACGTGCCGCTCATCTCCTTCACGGGCGAGAGCCGGACCGGCCAGATCATCTTCGGGAACGCCGCGCCCTACCTGAAGGGCCTGTCGATGGAGCTCGGGGGCAAGAGCCCCGCCATCGTCTTCGCCGACGCCGACCTCGACGCCGCGATCGACGCCACGATCTTCGGCGTGTTCTCGCTCAATGGCGAGCGCTGCACGGCGGGCAGCCGCATCCTCGTGCAGCGGGATGTCTACGACGAGTTCGTCGAGCGCTATGCCGCCCAGGCGAGCCGTGTGAAGGTCGGATACCCGCACGACCCCGCGACCGAGGTCGGCGCGCTCGTCCACCCCGAGCACTTCGCGAAGGTCATGGGCTACGTCGAGATCGGCAAGAGCGAGGGACGTCTCGTCGCCGGCGGCGGGCAGCCCGAGGGATTCGAGTTCGGCAACTTCGTCGCCCCGACCGTCTTCGCCGACGTGGCGCCCGACGCACGCATCTTCCAGGAGGAGATCTTCGGTCCCGTCGTGGCGATCACCCCGTTCGACACCGACGAGGAGGCGCTCGCCCTCGCGAACGACACGAAGTACGGCCTCGCCGCGTACGTCTGGACCAATGATCTCAAGCGCGCCCACAACGTCGCGCAGGCCGTCGAGGCGGGGATGGTGTGGCTGAACTCCAACAACGTGCGGGACCTCCGCACCCCGTTCGGGGGCGTCAAGGCATCCGGCCTCGGTCACGAGGGGGGCTACCGCTCGATCGACTTCTACACCGATCAGCAGGCCGTGCACATCACCCTCGGCACGGTGCACAACCCCACCTTCGGCAAGCTCTGACCCGCCCCGCCCAGCCCACCCGCCCGCCCGCCCGCCCGCCCGCCGAGTGTCCACGACACGCCGCCCCGCACCCCTCACGCGCGGCGTGTCGTGGACACTCGGCCACCGCACCACTCCACGAAAGCAAGGACGCTGACATGACCCACCGCGACGAGATGACGCTGACCTCCTCGGGCTACTACGTGAGCCAGGAGGCCCCGATCCACTCCGAGAACCCGGTCGCGACGCCGACCGCCACGCCCCCCGACATCCTCCGCTGCGCGTACATGGAGCTGGTCGTCACCGACCTCGCCGCCTCCCGCCGGTTCTACGTCGACGTGCTCGGCCTCTACGTCACCGCCGAGGACGACGAGGCGATCTACCTCCGCTCGACCGAGGAGTTCATCCACCACAACCTCGTGCTGCGGAAGGGACCGATCGCCGCGGTCGCCGCCTTCAGCTACCGGGTGCGCTCCGCCGAGGACCTCGACCGCGCCGTCGCGTTCTACACCGAGCTCGGATGCCGCGTCGAGCGCCGCCCGGAGGGCTTCGTCCAGGGCATCGGCGACTCGGTGCGCGTCGAGGACCCCCTCGGCTTCCCCTACGAGTTCTTCTTCGAGACGACCCACGTCGAGCGTCTGTCGTGGCGCTACGACCTGCACACCCCGGGCGAGCTCGTGCGCCTCGACCACTTCAACCAGGTCACCCCCGACGTGCCGCGCGCCGTGCGCCACTACCAGGACCTCGGCTTCCGCGTGACCGAGGACATCCAGGACGAGGACGGCACGGTCTACGCCGCCTGGATGCGCCGCAAGCCCACCGTGCACGACACCGCCGCCACCGGCGGCGACGGCCCGCGGATGCATCACGTCGCCTTCGCGACCCACGAGAAGCACAACATCCTCGCGATCTGCGACAAGCTCGGCGCGCTCCGCCGGTCGGATGCCATCGAACGCGGCCCGGGGCGCCACGGCGTCTCCAACGCGTTCTACCTGTACCTGCGCGACCCCGACGGCCACCGCGTCGAGATCTACACGCAGGACTACTACACCGGAGACCCCGACAACCCGGTCGTGACGTGGGACGTGCACGACAACCAGCGCCGCGACTGGTGGGGCAACCCCGTCGTGCCCTCCTGGTACACGGATGCCTCGCTCGTGCTCGACCTCGACGGCAACCCGCAGCCCGTGGTCGCCCGCACCGACTCGTCGGAGATGGCGGTCACGATCGGCGCCGACGGCTTCTCGTACACGCGCCGCGACGAGGGCGAGCAGTCGATGCCCGAATGGAAGCAGGGCGAGTACAAGCTCGGCCACCAGCTCTGATCGCCCACCGACCCTGATCGTCCACGGCTCCAGGAGGACGCCATGCTCACACCCGACCGGATCGCCGCGATCGCGGACGAACTCGCCGAGGCCGACCGCACGCACGGGGTCATCCCCCGGATCACGGCGCGCTACCCCGAGGCGACCGTCGAGGACTCCTACGCGATCCAGGGCGTCTGGCGCGACCGCATGATCGCGTCGGGGCGGCGCCTCGTGGGGCGCAAGATCGGCCTCACCTCGAAGGCGATGCAGCAGGCCACCGGCATCACCGAGCCCGACTACGGCGTCATGTTCGACGACACCGTGTACGACAGCGGCGCGACGATCCCGACGGCCCACTTCTCGAACGTGCGCATCGAGGTCGAGCTCGCCTTCGTCCTGAAGGAGCCGCTCGAGGGCCCGGACTGCACGCTCGAGGACGCCCTCGCCGCGATCGACTACGCGGTGCCCGCGCTGGAGATCCTCAACTCCCACATCGAGCTCGAGGGTCGCACGATCGTGGACACGATCAGCGACAACGCCGCCTATGGCGCGATGGTGCTCGGCGACGTGCACCGCCGCCCCGACGAGATCGACCTGCGCTGGGTGCCGGGGGTCCTCAGCCGCAACGGCGAGATCGAGGAGACGGGGGTCGCCGCGGGCGTCCTCGGTCATCCGGCCACCGGCGTCGCGTGGCTCGCCAACACGTTCGCCCGGCACGGTGCGAGACTCGAGGCCGGAGAGATCATCCTCGCCGGCTCCTTCACCCGTCCGATGTGGGTCGCCGCGGGCGACGAGGTGAGCTGCGACTACGGACCGATGGGGGTCATCACGTGCCGATTCGACTGAGCGAGACCTTCCGCGACCGGCTCGCCGCCGCGCCCCGCCCCCTCGCCGGGGGGTGGATCTGCTCGGGCTCCCCGCTCGTCGCGGAGATCATGGCCGGATCGGGCCTCGACTGGGTGCTCATCGACATGGAGCACAGCCCGAACACGCTGGACAGCGTGCTCGCCCAGCTCCAGGCCGTCGCGGCCACGGACGCGACGCCGGTCGTCCGCGTGCCGATCGGCGACGTCGTGACGATCAAGCAGGTCCTCGACCTCGGTGCGCAGAACATCCTCGTGCCGATGGTGTCCTCCGCGGAGGAGGCTCGCGACGTCGTCGCCGCCGTGCGCTACCCGCCGCGGGGTCGTCGCGGCGTCGGGTCGGCCCTGGCCCGCTCCGCGCGGTGGAACCGCATCGAGGACTACCTGCGGCGCGCGGACGACCACGTCTCGGTCTTCGTCCAGATCGAGACCGTGCAGGGTGTGGACGCCGCCGCGGAGATCGCCGCGGTCGACGGCGTCGACGGGGTCTTCGTGGGGCCGTCCGATCTCGCCGCCTCGATGGGGCTCCTCGGCGAGCAGACGCATCCGGACGTCGTCGCCGCCGTCGTGCGCACGTTCGAGGCCGTGACGGGGGCGGGCGTCCCGGTGGGCGTCAACGCCTTCGACCCCGCCGCCGCGCAGTCGTACGTCGAGGCGGGCGCGGACTTCCTCCTGGTCGGCGCCGACGTCGCCCTGCTGGCCCGGGGGTCCGAGGCCCTGGCGGCGCGCTGGACGTCCGCAGAGGGAGATGCCGCGCGCCCCTCCTACTGACCGGGACCGCGCCCGTGTCAAGGGTCACGAGACGGAAACAGGAGCGTGGCACGCTGGGCGCATGCAGCGCACCGTGACCAGCCACATCGTCCTCGACGTCACCCAGACGGCGGATCTCGTGTTCGCGATCGCCGTCGCGGATGCCTACGCACCCGCGTCCGAGTCCCTCACCGCGACCCTCGACGGCGCGCCGGTGACGCTCCGCGAGCTCGCCGACGCGCACGGGGGCCGGCTGCACCGGCTGACCGCGAGCCCGGGCCGTCTCGTCGTGGACTACTCGGCGACGATCGACGGCGAGGCCGAGCTGCTCGCCGCCGACGAGACGGAGCTGCTCGTGTACGGCCGTCCGAGCCGCTATGCCGAGTCCGACGCGCTGGCCCCGACCGCGGCGGCGGAGTTCGGCGACGTGGACGACGAGCGATCCACCCTCCTCGCGGTGTCGTCCTGGGTCGGCACCCAGCTCTCGTACGTGAGCGGATCGAGCCTGCCCACCGACGGCGCGGTCCGCACGCTGCTCGCTCGCCAGGGGGTGTGCCGCGACTACAGCCACCTGTGCGTCGCGCTGCTGCGCGCCCGGGGCATCCCGGCTCGCCTGGTCGCCGTCTACGCTCCGGGTCTGGATCCGATGGACTTCCACGCGGTCGCCGAGGCCTGGGTCGACGGCGGCTGGCGCGTCGTCGACGCGACCACCCTCGCGCCGCGGGGCACCCTCGTGCGCATCGCGACGGGACGGGATGCCTCGGACACGGCCTTCTTGAACGTCCTCGACGGACGCGCCGGTCTCGTCGAGGTCGTGGTCACCGCGACGGCCGACGTCCTCCCCGGCGACGATCTCGACCGCCTGGTCTCGATCTCCTGACATCCCCGATGTCAACGGGTTGACATAGCGCGTGTCAACTGGTTGACTCGGGGTATGGCCGAGCGCATCACCGTCACCCTCCACGAGCTCGTGGCCGAGCTCGACATCTACGCCGACGCCCGCCTGCGCGAGCGCCACGGCGTCTCGTTCAACCTCTTCGAGCTGCTCGCCACGCTCGCCGAGACCGCCCCCATCGACATCACGGGGCTCGCCCGGTGCCTGCGCGTCACGAAGGCCGCGGTCAGCAAGCGCGTGCCCGCCCTCGTCGCGGACGGATGGATCACCGCCGACGGCGGCGAGGGTCGGCGCATCGTGCTGGCGCTGACGCCTCGGGGCGCCGAGCTGGTGCGCCGTGCCGGCGGCGAGCTGGAGGCCGAGTTCGCCGGCATGCTCACCGAGCTGCGCGAGGCGCCGGCATCCGCGGACGATCCGATCGACGCCGAGGCCCTCAACGCGCACCTCACCCGACTCACCGACATCGTCATCGCGAAAGGCCGCACCCCGTGAACCGACGCCTCCTCGTCATCATCGGCACCCCCATCCCCGACAGCCTCGCCCACGCGCTGGCGGACGGCTACGTCGCCTCCGCCCGCGCGGCGGGTGCGGAGGTGCGGGTGATCGACCTCGCCCGCGACCCGGTGCCCGCGCATCCCCGCTCGCACGACCAGCTGCGGATGCCGCGCCCCGGGCGCGACGACGACCTCCCCCTCGACCCCGAGGTCGCGCGCTACATCGACGACGTGCGCTGGGCCGACCACCTGACCGTCTTCCACCCGCAGTGGTGGGGAACCGTTCCCGCCGCGCTCAAGGCGTTCATCGACCGCGTCTTCCTCTCCGGCGCGGCGTTCCGCTACCGCGAGCGGTCGGTCGTCTCCGAGCGGCTGCTGCGCGGCCGGACGGCGCGGATCGTCATGACCATGGACTCGCCGCGGCTGTGGAACCGGCTCGCCTACCGGGGTGCGGCCGAAGCGTCGCTCGCCCGGGCGACGTTCGCGTACTGCGGCATCCGCACGATCGGCATCACCCGGCACACGCCGATCCGCTTCAGCGACGAGGCCACGAGGTCCGGGTGGATCGCGGGGGCCGCACGGAACGGGCGCACGGACGCGGCCTCTCCGAGGCGCGCGCCGCGGCAGGAGGAGTCGCCCGTCGGGGCGGGATCCTTCCCGCGCACCGGAGGTCGTGGCACGCTGGAGGCATGAAGACCTGGATCGTGCGCTTCGCGTCGCTGTACGTGTTCAACGTCGTGGTGCTGATCGCGATCGGACTGTTCACCCCGGCGCGCGTCGGGTTCGCCGTGATCTGGGCGGGCGTCGTGCTGACGCTCGCGGAGCTGATCGTGAAGCCGCTCGCGCAGAAGGCCTTCCAGTCGGCCGCCGCGAAGTCGTCGAGCGAGCGGACCGCGGCGGGAGAAGCCCTCGTGCAGGGCGCGATCGTGCTCGCCGTGGCCGCGATCGTCTGGGTGATCACCCTCCTGCTGTCGGGGGTGAACGCGCGCGGGAGCTGGTTCTGGGCGTACGTGCTCCCGCCGGTGTTCATCGCGATCGGGTGGTTCGTCTACGACCGGATCGACGATCGGGTCGAAGCGACCGCGGGGCGGCTGTACGACTCCGCGACGGGCCGGCGGACGGACGCCCCGTCGGCACCCTCGTCGGTCGCGGGAGCGCCCGCGGCGCCTCCGCGGACGCAGCCCGACGACGGGCTCACCCCGGAGCAGCGCAAGATGCTCGACGACCTCGGGACGAGCTGACCGCTCCACCCGCGCGCGACGGCGATGACGAGCGCGTAACAAAGGGACGCGCGAGGCCCTCGTCCCCCGCCGATGCCGGGATGATGGATGCGGCGGCATCCGCGCACAGCACACGGCGCGATCCGCCCGCACCCCACCCCGTACCCGGAGGTCCTCCATGTCGCGTCCCGTCCTGCGCACCGCCGTCGTCGCCACCGCGGCGGCCATCGCCCTGCTCGTCTCCGGCTGCTCGGCGGGTGCCGCTCCGGCGTCCTCGGGCTCGGCGGATGCCGAGGGCGGGTACCTGACGCCCGGGAAGTTCACCGTCGCGACGGGCGAGACCGCCTACGAGCCCTATGTCGTGAACGACGACCCCGCCTCGGGCGAGGGCTTCGAGGCCGCCGTCGCCTACGCCGTCGCCGCGAAGCTCGGCTTCGCGAAGGAGGACGTCGTCTGGGTGCGCACCTCGTTCGAGTCGGCGATCGCGCCCGGACCGAAGAGCTTCGACGTCAACATCCAGCAGTACACCATCACCGACGAGCGCAAGAAGGCGGTCGACTTCTCGTCGCCCTACTACGAGGCCAGCCAGTCGGTCGTCGCGGTCAAGGGCGGCAAGGCCGACGGCGTCACCGACATCGCCGGGCTCAAGACCCTCGTCCTGGGCGCGATGACCGGCTCGACGAGCGCGGCGACCCTCGAGAAGG
The DNA here is from genome assembly GCF_037146215.1 of Microbacterium sp. MMO-56. Lineage (NCBI taxonomy): Bacteria > Bacillati > Actinomycetota > Actinomycetes > Micrococcales > Microbacteriaceae > Microbacterium > Microbacterium sp. MMO-56. The sequence continues at coordinate 230,100 of NZ_JBBCVW010000002.1, read as the reverse complement.
CGATCGCCCCGACCGCCGCCGCCCAGCTGTACGGCTCGAACGAGGACGCGGTCGCCGCCCTCAAGGCCGGGCAGATCGACGCGCTCGTCCTCGACACGCCCACCGCCTACGTGGCCACCTCGGTGCCCTACATCGAGAACTCCTTCGTCGTGGGCCAGCTGCCCGCAGCGGGCATCCCCGACCAGTGGGGCATGATCCTCAGCAAGGACTCGCCCCTGACGGCCCGCGTCAGCGACGCCGTGGACGCCCTGCGCGCGGACGGGACGCTCGACCAGCTGCAGGAGACCTGGCTGGCGGTGCTCAGCGAGGGCATCCCGCAGCTGCACTGACCGCCTCCGGTAACGTCGTTCCGTGACCCTGCACGCCCCCAGCGCCCTCGAACTCGATCGTCGCGCCTATCGCCGCGGTCGCGAGCGTCGCTCCGTCCTGGTCGCCGCGGCCTCGACGCTGGTCTTCGCCGCGATCGTGTGGGTGAGCGTCGTGAACACCCCCGGATGGGCGGGCGTGCAGGCGGCGTTCTTCGACCCCGCCGTGGCGGTGCAGGCACTCCCGAAGGTGTGGGACGGGTTCCTGATCAACCTGCAGGTGCTCGCCTACTCCCTCGTCACGGTCGCGGCCGTCGCGCTCGCGCTGGCGGTGCTGCGGACCCTGCGCGGGCCGGTGTTCTTCCCGCTGCGGGTCCTCGCCGCCGGCTACACCGACCTGTTCCGCGGCTTCCCGTTCATCATCGTGCTGTACCTCGTCGGGTACGGCCTCCCGACGATCACGAACACGCGCATCCCGATCGTCCTGCTCGGGGTGCTCGCGGTCACCCTGACCTATTCGGCGTACGTGGCCGAGGTCATCCGCGCCGGGATCGAGGCCGTGCATCCCTCCCAGCGCCTCGCCGCGCGGGCCCTGGGGCTCAGCCACGCCCAGACGATGCGCCGGGTCGTGCTGCCGCAGGCGCTGCGCAAGATGACGCCGCCGCTCATGAACGACTTCATCTCGATGCAGAAGGACGTGGGGCTGATCTCCATCCTGGGCGCCGTCGACGCGATCGCCGCCGCCCGCTCGGTCGCGTCCCTGACCTACAACTTCACCCCGTACGTCGTCGCCGGCCTCCTGTTCGTGATCCTCGCGATCCCGACGATCCGCCTCACCGACTGGTACACCGCGCGACTGCGCGAGCGCGAGCAGACGGGAGCGATCCTGTGACCGAGACGCCCGCCCCCGTCCTCCGCGCCGACGGCCTGTGGAAGTCCTTCGGCGAGCGCGACGTGCTGCGCGGCGTCTCGGTGTCGCTCGCCCGACACGAGGTGGTCGCGCTCATCGGCGCCTCGGGCTCGGGGAAGTCGACCCTGCTGCGCTGCCTGGGGCTGCTCGAGCCCATCGACGACGGTCGGATCTTCCTCGGAGAGGAGGACATCTCCGACCCCCGCGTCGACGCGAACCGTGTGCGTGCACGGCTCGGGGCCGTGTTCCAGAGCTACAACCTCTTCCCGCACCTGTCGGTGCGCGACAACGTGACCCTGGCGTCCCGCGTCGTGCACCGCATGCCGCGACGCGAGGCGGAGGCCCGCGCGATGGACCTGCTCGAGCGCGTCGGGCTCGCCGAGTTCGCCACGGCGCACCCGGACCGGCTGTCGGGCGGGCAGCAGCAGCGCGCGGCGATCGTCCGCGCCATCGCGACGGACCCCGAGGTGCTCCTCCTCGACGAGATCACCTCGGCGCTCGATCCCGAGCTCGTCGGCGAGGTGCTCGAGCTCGTCCGCTCGCTCGCCGCCGACGGCGCGACGATCCTCATGGCGACGCACGAGATGGCCTTCGCCCGCGACGTCGCCGACCGCGTCGTGTTCCTCGACGAGGGCGTCATCGTCGAGGAGGGCGCCTCCGCCGAGCTCTTCACCGCTCCCCGCGAGGCGCGCACGCGCGCGTTCCTGTCCCGCTTCACCGCCTGAGCGGGCCCGGGGCGGACGCCGGCGACCGTCCGCCCGTTCTCAGCGGACTCATTCGTCGCGGGCGTACCGTCGTCCCCACGCCTCCGCTCACCGACATCCTGACGACCTGGCGCGCCGACCCCGTGACGATCGCGGTCATCGTCGGCGCGGCGATGGCCTACGTCTTCGGGATGCGCCGCCTGTCCCGCCGCGGCACCCCGTGGCCGCCGGCCCGCGCGGCGGCCTTCTTCGGGCTCGGACTCGGCTCGTACGCGGTCGTCGAGCTCGGCTTCCTCGGCACGTGGTCGGCGGAGCTGCGCTGGGCCTTCGTCGCCCGGATCGCGCTGCTCCTGCTCGCGGTGCCCGGGCTCATCGCCCTCGGGCGCCCCCTCGACCTGCTGCGCGCGAACCTCGGCCCCGATCGTCGGCGCCGCCTCGACGAGGTCCTCGACGGGCGGGTGTTCCGCATCCTCGGCAACGCCATGTTCGCGACCCTCTTCGCCGCCGCGGTGTTCTGCCTCTTCCTCACCCCGCTCGCCGGCGTGCTGCGCACGACACCCGTCCTCGACGAGGGGATCGGCCCCGTCACGCTCACGGTCGGACTGCTGCTCGTCGTGCCGATGATGGCACTCACGGGCATCCACACGAGCACGTTCCTCGCCGTGGAGTTCCTGCTCGCATTCGTCGAGCTGGTGATCGATTCGGTCCCGGGCATCCTGCTGCGTTTGAACGACACGGTCGTGGACGGCGTCGCCGCCGCGACCGGCGCCGGCTGGTGGCCCAATCCGCTGCACGATCAGCACCTCGCGGGCGATCTGCTCTGGTTCATCGCGGAGATCGCGGACGTCCCGATCCTGATCCTGCTGCTCGTGCGGTGGGGCCGGCGAGATCGCGCGGAGGCGGCCGACTTCGACGCCCTCACCGACGACGAGCACGACGCCCTCGTGCGTGCGCACCTCCGCGGGCCCGCCGCCCAGGCGTAGGCTCAGCCGCCCGCGGCCGCCCTCGCGCGCTCACCTTCGCGTGCGCCCGCCTCGCGCCCCGCGAACTCCGCAGAAACACACGAACTCCGCACCGGATGACGCGATCCGGTGCGGAGTTCGTGTCAGGATGCGGAGCTCGTGCGGCAGCGGCCGAGGAAGAGGCGACGGCGGCGCAGGTCAAGCGGTGACGGCGCGCTCGGCGGCCTCCACCACGTTCGTCATCAGGAGGGCGACGGTCATGGGGCCGACGCCGCCCGGGTTCGGCGACAGCCATCCGGCCACCTCGTCGACGCCCGGCGCGATGTCGCCGTAGACCTTGGACTTCCCGGTCTCGGGATCGGTCTCGCGCGTGACGCCGACGTCGAGCACGGCGGCGCCGGGCTTGACGTCCTCGGGGCGGACGAGGTGCCTCACCCCGGCGGCGCCCACGATGACGTCGGCCTGCCGCAGGTACGAGGGCAGGTCGCGCGTGCCCGTGTGCGTGAGGGTCACGGTCGCGTTCACCGCGCGCCGCGTGAGCAGCAGCCCGATCGAGCGCCCGATCGTCACGCCGCGGCCGACGACGACGACGTGCGTGCCGGCGAGGGCGAAGCCGTTGCGCTCCAGCAGCTCGATGACGGCCCGCGGCGTGCACGGCAGGGGCGAGGCGATCTCGTCGTTGACGTTGAGCACGAGCTTGCCGAGGTTCGTCGGATGCAGGCCGTCGGCATCCTTCGCCGGGTCGATCCGCTCGAGGATGCGGTCGGTGTCGAGGTGGCGCGGCAGCGGCAGCTGCACGATGTAGCCGTGGCAGGTCGGATCGGCGTTGAGCCTGTCGATCTCGTCCTCGACGTCCTGCTGCGTGGCATCCGCCGGCAGCTCGACCTGGATCGAGTTCATCCCGATCGCCTCGGACTCGCGGTGCTTCATCCCGACGTAGAGCTGGGATGCCGGATCGGCGCCCACGAGCACCGTCGCGATGCCCGGGGTGATGCCGAGGGCCTTCAGCTTCGCGACGCGCTCGGCGAGCTCCGCCTTGATCGCGGCGGCGGTGGCGCGCCCGTCCAGGACGGTCGCGGTCACTGCGTGAGCCCCGGGTAGAGCGGGAACGCGGCGGTCAGGGCGGCCACGCGCGTGCGCAGCGCCTCGAGGTCGGCGCCGGGGAGCAGGGCGAGTGCGATGACGTCGGCGACCTCGGTGAACTCGGCGTCGCCGAACCCGCGCGTCGCGAGCGCGGGCGTGCCGATGCGCAGACCCGACGTGACCATCGGCGGGCGCGGGTCGTTCGGGACGGCGTTGCGGTTCACGGTGATGTGGATCTCGTGCAGCAGGTCTTCGGCCTGCTTGCCGTCGATCGCGGCATCGCGGAGGTCGACGAGCACGAGGTGGACGTCGGTGCCGCCGGAGCGGACGGCGATCCCGGCGTCCTGCACGTCCTGCTGGGAGAGACGCTCGGCGAGGATCGCGGCGCCGCGGACGACGCGCTCCTGGCGCTCGCGGAACTCGGGGGTCGCCGCGAGCTTGAACGCGGTCGCCTTCGCGGCGATCACGTGCATGAGCGGGCCGCCCTGCTGCCCCGGGAAGACCGCGGTGTTGATCTTCTTGGCGAGGTCGGCGTCGTTCGTGAGGATGAAGCCCGAGCGGGGGCCGCCGATCGTCTTGTGCACGGTCGACGAGACGACGTGGGCGTGCGGCACGGGCGACGGGTGCAGGCCCGCCGCGACGAGACCGGCGAAGTGCGCCATGTCGACCCAGAGGAGCGCGCCGACCTTGTCGGCGATCTCGCGGAAGCGCGCGAAGTCGAGCTGGCGCGGGTAGGCCGACCAGCCGGCGATGATGACCTTCGGCGAGTGCTCGACGGCGAGGCGCTCGACCTCGTCCATGTCGATGACCGAGGTCTCGGGGTCGACGCCGTACGCGACGATGTTGTAGAGCCGGCCGGAGAAGTTGATCTTCATGCCGTGCGTCAGGTGGCCGCCCTGGTCGAGCGAGAGGCCGAGCAGGGTGTCGCCGGGGCGCGCGATCGCGTGGAGGACCGCGGCGTTGGCGGATGCCCCGGAGTGCGGCTGGACGTTCGCGAACTCGGAACCGAAGAGGGCCTTCGCGCGCTCGATGGCGAGCTCTTCGGCGACGTCGACCTCTTCGCAGCCGCCGTAGTAGCGACGGCCCGGGTAGCCCTCGGCGTACTTGTTGGTGAGCACCGAGCCCTGGGACTGCAGCACCGAGACCGGGACGAAGTTCTCCGAGGCGATCATCTCGAGGAAGCCGCGCTGACGCTCGAGCTCGCGCTCGAGGACCTGGGCGATCTCGGGGTCGACCTCGGAGAGGGGGGCGTTGAAGTAGGGGTCGGTCATGTCGGGCTCCTGCCATCCGTGGTTGAGTGCCGGCGCGCCGGCGAGTCGAAACCACGGCGGCCCAGGCGTGCGGTCGATTGCCGTGTTCGTCGCTCCCCGATGGTGACCCACCTCAACGCCAGTCGCGACACAGCGAGCATATCGGATGCCGGCTCTCCCGCATCCCTCCCGCCACGCCTCCCCCGCCCCGCCACTGCACCCGCCGTCGGGGATAGAGTGGGAGGAGAGGTATTTGTAAGGATTCCTTACATAGCGCCGAGAACTGTACGGCGGGTTCGGGGCGGTTCCGCCGCGAGGGCGCTCCGCCGCGCGAGGAGAGCGCCGCCCGACGGGCCTGGCCGCGCCGTCGCCGACGGCGCAGAATGGAGAGATCGTGTCCCTGCCGCCGCTTGTCCCCGTCCCGGCCGCCGTCGAGTCGTCCGGTGGGGCCCCGTTCGTCCTGAGCCCGGCGACGACGCTCTCCGGAGGCCCGGATGCCGTCGCCGTCGCGCGCGACCTGATCGCGACACGCACCGGCCTCCGCCTCGACGAGGCCGGCTCGCCCGCGTCCGGCGGGATCGAGCTGCGCATCGCCCCCGGGCGACCCGAGTCCTACACGCTCGATTCCTCCGACGACCGGATCGCCCTCACGGGCGGCGACGCGGCCGGGCTCTTCTACGCCGTCCAGACCCTCGGCCAGCTCATCGCGCCCGACGGCGACGGGCACGGCTGGATCGTCCCCGCCGTGCGGATCGCCGACGCCCCACGGTTCGAGTACCGCGGCGTGATGCTCGACGTCGCGCGCCACTTCTTCGACGTCGCGGCCGTCTGCGCGTACATCGACCGCGCCTCGGCCCTGAAGTTCAACCACCTGCACCTGCACCTCACCGACGACCAGGGGTGGCGACTCCACCTGCGGTCGCGCCCGCTCCTCACCGAGAGGGCCTCGTCCACCGCGATCGGCGGCGCCCCGGGCGGCTTCTACACGCAGGACGACTACCGCGAGATCGTCGCGTACGCGGCGGGTCGCCACATGACCGTGGTCCCCGAGATCGACCTGCCCGGCCACACGCACGCGGTCACCCTGGCCTACCCGGAGGTGTGCGCCGACCCCGTGCTCAGCGACCACGTGCTCGACACCGTCCGCACCTTCGGCGGCGGCGTCCCGACCCCCGGCACCGCGTACGAGGGGATGGCGGTCGGCTTCTCCTCGCTGCGCATCGGAGAGGCGGAGACCGAGGCGTTCGTGCGGGACGTGCTGGGCGAGGTCGCGGACCTCACCCCGGGGCCCTTCCTCCACATCGGCGGCGACGAGGCGCTCGGCACGCCGCGCGCCGACTACGACGCGTTCGTCGGGCACGTCAGCCGGATCGTGGCCGGACTCGGCAAGACCCCGATGGCGTGGCACGAGGCGGGTACCGGAACGGGCCTCGCCCCGACGACGGTCGGCCAGTACTGGGGGTTCGTGGCGCCCACCGACGGGATGGACGACAAGGCGCGCGGCTTCACCGCGACGGGATCGCGGCTCGTGATGTCACCCGCCGACGCCGTCTACCTCGACATGAAGTTCGACGCGGCCTCGCCGCTCGGACTGACCTGGGCACACGGAGTGACCAGCGCCCGACGGTCCTACGACTGGGACCCCGCAGCGATCATCGAGGGCGTCGGCGACGCCGAGATCCTCGGCGTCGAGGCGCCGCTGTGGACCGAGACGGCGCGGACGCCGGCCGATCTGGACGCCCTCGCCTTCCCGCGCATCGCCGCGGCGGCGGAGATCGCCTGGTCTCCGCACCCCGCGGCGAGCCGGGCGCGGACGTGGGAGGATTTCGCCGCCCGGGTGGGGGCGCTGGGGCCCCTCTGGACCCGGCAGGGCATCCGCTTCACCCCTCTCCCCGAGATCCCCTGGGTGCACGAGGGTGCACGCCCGGAAGGAGCCGACTCGTGACGACGGTCATCCATTCCGCTCGACTCGTCGACGCCGGCGCCGTGACGGAGGACGCCTGGGTCGCCTTCGCCGACGGCGCCGTGCTGCGCACCGGCACGGGCGACGCCTGGCGCGCCCTGCGACCGGGAGCCTCGGGCGACGCGATCGACGCGGAGGGCGGATTCCTCACCCCCGGCTTCGTCGACATCCACGGGCACGGCGGCGGCGGGGCATCCTTCGACGACGGCGTCGACGCGATCCGCACCGCCCGGGCCGTGCATCTCGCGCACGGGACGACGCGGGCGGTGCTCTCGCTCGTGACGGCCTCCCTCGACGACCTCGCTCGACGGGCGGCGGTCGTCGCGGACCTGGCCGGACGAGACGACACGATCCTCGGATCGCACCTCGAGGGCCCCTTCCTCGATGTCGCACACAAGGGCGCGCACACGGAGGGCCTGCTCCGCGCTCCGGACCCGGCGTCGGTCGATCGTCTGGTCGCCGCGGGGCGGGGGACGATCCGCCAGGTGACCCTCGCACCCGAGCTCCCCGGAGGACTCGACGCGACCGCACGCTTCGTGGCGGCGGGTGTCGCCGTCGCGGTCGGTCACACCGACGCGACGGCGGACGAGGCACGGGCTGCCTTCGACGCCGGCGCGACGCTGCTCACGCATGCGTTCAACGCGATGCCGGGCATCCACCACCGCGCCCCGGGGCCGATCGTCGCGGCGATGCGCGACGACAGGGTGACGCTCGAGCTCATCGCCGACGGCGTCCACGTCCATCCGGATGTCATCGTCCTCGCCTTCGCGGGCGCCCCGGGGCGGATCGCCCTGATCACGGACGCGATGGCCGCCGCGGGTGCCGCGGACGGCCGTTACGAGCTCGGTGGTCTCGCCGTCACCGTGACGGACGGCACGGCGCGCCTCGATGCGAACGGCGCGATCGCCGGATCGACCCTCACGCAGGATGCGGCGCTGCGCACGGCCGTCGCCGCGGGGGTGCCGCTCCCCGCGGCGGTCGAAGCGCTCACCGGTGTGCCCGCCCGGGCCATCGGTCTCGCCGGACGGTTCGGTGCACTCGTGCCCGGCGCCGCCGCGGACGCCGTCCTCCTCGACGACACGCTCCACGTGCGGGGCGTGTGGGCCGGCGGCGCGCGCGTCCGGTGACGACGAGAGCGGGGTGAGGCGTCCCCACGCCTCACCCCGTTGCGCTCCCCACCGCGCTCTCCCCCCCCAGCCGGTGGCGCCGGCCCGGCCGGACCGGCGCCACCGGTGGACGGTCCGGATGTCTCCGCTCCGGGTCGCGCCCTCTCCCCCCGGGAGGGACACGGCGCATCGCACCCCCCGTGCGAGCACTTTCCCGTCCACCCATGAGATGAGCGAGGTGCGGGTTCATTACGCGGGTCGCCGATGTTTTTCCGGATCTTCTTCCGCCGTTTTGTCCGCCCGCGGTCCGCGCCTCGACGAAGCGAACCTGGGAGAATGGTGACATCGCGTCATGATCGCGTTCCGGCGGCGTCTCATGATCGACCGTGATCCCCCAGCCACCAGGATGCCCCGTGGACGACACACCGCCGATGCGCACAGACCTCGCCGAGACCGGCGACTCCGACCTCGTGTCGCGCACCCGCTCCGGGGACGCCGACGCGTTCGGCGAGCTGTGGCGGAGGCACTACCGTTCGGGCATCGTGGTGGCGGGGGCGGTCACCTCGACGTTCGACGCCGACGACCTCGTCCAGGAGGCGTACGCGCGCATCTACCAGGCGATCGCGAAGGGCGGCGGCCCGACCGGGTCGTTCCGCGCGTACCTGTTCACCAGCATCCGCAACACGGCCGCCGCGTGGAGACGCGCACGGCGCGAGACGACGATCGACGAGCTGGAGAGCGTTCCCGACCCGGATGCCGAGGCGCACGCGACCGACGAGGCGCTCGATCGCAGCCTCACCGCCCAGGCGTTCCGGAGTCTGCCGACACGGTGGCAGGAGGTGCTCTGGTACACCGAGATCGAGCAGATGAAGCCCGCCGAGGTCGCGCCGCTTCTCGGGGTCACCCCCGCCGCCGTCGCGCAGCTGGCCTTCCGTGCCCGCGAGGGCCTGCGCGAAGCGTGGATCCAGGCCCACCTGCGCGACGCGCCGAGCGGCTCGGACTGCCGGTGGACGATCGAGCGCCTGGGGGCGTACGCGCGCGGCAACCTGGGCCGCCGCGACACGACGAAGCTCGAGACGCACCTCGGCGACTGCGCGCGGTGCACGATCGTCGCCGCCGAGGCCAAGGATGTGTCGCACCGCCTCGCGCTCGTGCTGCTGCCGCTCACGCTGGGCACGGGCGCCGCCGCCTCGTACCTCGCCACGCTGCAGGGCGGATCGGCGCCGATCGTCGCTCTGGCCGCCGGCGCGGGCGGAACCGTTCCGGGCGCCGTGACCGGCGCAGGCTCGGGAGCGGGCTCCGGGGCAGGCGGGACGGCGGGTTCGGGCGCGGGCGGCGGTGCGGGCGGCGGAGGCATCGGGACGGCCGGCGCCGCGGCATCCGGCGGCATCCTGGGTTCCGCGGGCGCCGTGGTGTCCCTCGTCGCGGCGGGGGTGGTCGTCGCCGTGGCCGCGGTGACGGCGAGCATCGTCCTCCCGCAGCTGAACACCGGCGCGGACGCGGCGAACAGATCGGACACGGCAGGCGGCGACGGCGGCGTGGGGACGGCGGGCACCCTGCCCGGCGGCCCGCCGATCGTGCCGCTCGTCGCCCCGTCGCCGAGCGCGCTGCCGTCCGGGGCGACCTGGGCCCCCACCCCCGGACCTCCGCGGCCGCCCCGCGTCGCACCGCCGCTGCCGGCGGCGACGCCGTCATCCCTCTCGACGCCGACGCCGTCCGCGACGCCCACGCCGTTCACCACATCCACCGCGACGCCGACACCCACACCCACACCCACACCCACACCCACGCCCACGCCCACGCCCACGCCCACGCCCACGGCGACACCCACGCCCACGGCGACGCCGACACCCACGCCCACACCCACACCCACGGCGACGCCGACACCGACACCCACCGCCACGCCCACACCCACGGCGACTCCGACACCGACCCCCACAGCGACTCCGGCACCCACGGCGACGCCGACACCCACGCCGACCGCGACCCCGACCCCCACACCGACCCCGACACCCACACCGACCGCGACCCCCACACCGACCCCGACACCCACACCGACCGCGACCCCCACACCGACCCCGACACCCACGGCCACACCGACCCCGGTGTTCCCGACCGACCCGCCGACGGTCGGCGCCGGCGTGCTGTCGCTCGTGATCGTCGACGGCCACGCCGGCCTGGTGGCGGAGTTCCCCGTGACCGGATCGCCGGGAGCGACGGTCGTGGTGACCGTCGACGGGTTCGAGCGGACACGGGTCGTGCTCGATGAGACCGGCACCGCGACAGCGGCCTTCGCCCCCCGCTTCGGCGACCTGTTCCGGTCCGCGACGTTCACCTACGTACGCGGAGAGGAACGCGGGCCCTCGGCGACCGTCCCGATGCTCTTCGGCGCCGCCGCGGCGGCGGACGCCCCCGCGTAAACTGGGCGCATGCCCGAACTGCCGCACGTCCGTCCCGCCGCACCCGAGGCACCCGCGGCGTCCGGCGCGCGAGTGGCCGGTACGCGCCCCGCGCTCGACGCGGTCGACATCCTCGCCTTCCTGTGCGAGCTGTTCGCGTTCGGGACGCTCGCGGTGTGGGGCTTCACCGCGTGGCCGTTCCCCTGGAACATCGTGATCGGCATCGCGGCGCCCGTGGTCGCCCTCGCGCTCTGGGCGCTGTTCGTCTCTCCGCGCGCGGTGTTCCTCGTGCATCCGTTCGTGCGCGCCCTCGTCGAGCTGCTGGTGTATGCCGCGGCGACCATCGTGTGGTGGTCCAGCGGCAGCCCGTGGATCGGACTCGCGTTCGCGGTCGTGGCCATCACCGTCGGACTCGTGTCGGGCCGGCGCCGACTCGCGTGAGCGCCCCCGACGTCGTCGCGCTCCTGCGGGAGCAGTTGGGCGACCGCGTGGACACCGATCCGGGTCGCCTCGAGGCGACCCGGGCCGACAAGTCGGGGCATGCGTCCTCCGGCATCCCCCTGGCCCTCGTGCACGCGACGTGCGTCGCCGATGTCCAGGCGACGCTGCGCGTCGCCCACGCCACCGGGACCCCGGTCGTCACGCGGGGCGCCGGTACGGGGCTCGCGGGCGGCGCGAACGCCGGACCGGGCGACATCGCCCTCTCGGTGCGGGGCATGGATCGGATCCTGGAGGTGCGCGCCGACGATCTACTCGCGGTCGTCGAGCCCGGCATCCTCAACGCCGACCTCAACCGCGCGCTGGCCGCGCACGGCCTGTGGTGGGCCCCCGATCCCGCGAGCCGCGAGATCTCCACCGTCGGCGGCAACATCGCGACGGGGGCCGGCGGTCTGCTCTGCGCCAAGTACGGGGTCGTGCGCGACGCGGTGCTGGGCGTCGACCTCGTCCTCGCCGACGGACGACTGCTGCACCTCGGCCATCGGAGCGTCAAGGGCGTGACGGGACTCGACCTGACGTCGCTCGTCATCGGCTCGGAGGGCACGCTCGGCGTCGTCGTGGGCGCGACGCTCAAGCTCCGGCGCCTCGTCGCGGGTCGGGCGCGCACGCTCACGGCGTCGTTCCCCGACGTCCGCTCCGCGGCCTCGGCCGCCGCCGCGGTCACCGCGTCGGGGGTCCAGCCCGCGATCATGGAGCTGATGGATGCCGCCTCCCTCGCCGCCGTGCACCGTCTGCTCGGGCTGGCGGAGCCACCCGCGGGAGTCGCGCAGCTGACCATCCAGACCGACGGTCCCGCGGCGACCGCGGAGGCGGAGTCGATCACGGCGACCCTGACCGGCCTCGGCGGTGCGGTGCGTCTCGCCGCCGACGACGCCGAGGCCGCCCTCCTCTGGCGCATCCGGCGGTCGATGCATCCCGCGATGGAGACCCTGGGCACCACGCTCATCGAGGATGTCTCCGTGCCGCGCAGCGCCCTGCCGGAGATGTTCGACGAGATCGCCCGGATCGAGCGGGAGCACGGGCTCTCCATCCCCACCGTCTGCCACGCGGGGGACGGCAACCTGCACCCGAACTTCGTGTTCTCCGGCGACACGGTGCCCGAGGTGGTCTGGCGCGCCGCCGACGACCTGTTCCGGGCGGCGCTGCGTCTGGGCGGAACCCTCACCGGCGAGCACGGCGTCGGAGTCCTCAAGCGGCGCTGGCTCGCCGACGAGCTCGGCGACGACCAGTGGCAGCTGCAGCGCGCGGTGGCCCGCGCCTTCGATCCGACCGGCATCATGAACCCCGGCAAGGTCTTCGCGCCCTGACACCCCTCCCCCGCACCGCGCGCCCTCCGCCGCGTCACGGAATCCGCAGAATCACACGGACTCCGCACGAATCCCGCGATCCGGTGCGGAGTTCGTGCGATCGTGCGGAGAACGCGGCCGGGAGCGGCGGCCGCGGGGCGGGTCAGGCGACGGGCGGGTAGACCTGGCGCGCGGGGACGGAGACGCCCCGCGCGCCGAGCGCGAGGGCGAGGACGCCGAGGGCGAGGGGGACGAGCACGGTCACCGCGCCCCACGTCCCGACCAGAACCGCCGCGGCACCGGAGTCGCCGTCGCCCGCGGTCGTCGTGCCGATCACCTGGAGCCCGAGGAAGACGACCGCGAGGACTCCGAGCCCCGCCAGCGGCGCCCACCGCCAGGGATACGCCACGGCGTCGACCCGGGCGATCTGCGCGGTGGCGACGAGGGCGGCCGCTCCCCAGAGTGCGAGACCCGCGTAGGTGACGATCTGGGCGGTGCCGATCCAGTCCGGAATCGCGCCGGGGGCGTCGGGGTCCACGACGAACACCCAGGAGGTGAGGGCGTCCAGCAGAGGCAGGATGACCCCGACGAGCAGGAGCGCGATGACGCCGGAGGGGCGGCGGGCCACGACCGACCCCCGACCGCGTAGACCGAACGCGAACACCGCCATCGACGCGGCGAACGCCAGCTTCTGCACCCACGCCAGGATCGTGTGCGGGGCGCCGGACATGCCACCACCCGACCCGATCGCCGGCAGGACGGCAGCCAGCACGAGCAGGCCCCCGCCCCACACCCAGGCCGCGACCGGGCGGCGGACATCGGCATCGCTCATACCGCCGATCCTAGGCGGCCGCCACATCCGCGACCATCGGGCCCAGCCACCGCACGCGAGGGATCAGAGCCCCTGCCAGGCCGGCTTGTGGGCGTACGCGTAGCGGTAGTAGTCCGCGTGCGCGAGGACGGATGCCGCGGCCTCGTCGACCACGACCGTGACGTGCGGATGCAGCTGGATCGCCGACCCCGGCAGCGAGGACGTGAGCGGACCCTCGACGGCTCCCGCCACCGCCGCCGCCTTGCCTTCGCCGAACGCCAGGAGGAAGAGGTGCTTGGCGCCCAGGATGGTGCCGAGTCCCTGCGTGATGCAGTGCATCGGCACGTCGTCGATCGAGTCGAAGAAGCGGGCGTTGTCGGCCCGCGTCTGTTCGATGAGCGTCTTGACGCGCGTGCGGGAGGCGAACGAGGACCCCGGCTCGTTGAAGCCGATGTGCCCCGACGTGCCGATGCCGAGGATCTGCAGATCGATGCCTCCCGCCTCGGAGATCGCGCGCTCGTAGTCCTCGCCCGCGTGGGCGATCGTGTCCACCGCGCCGTTCGGAGTGTGGATGAGGGCCGGGTCGAGGCCGAGCGGTTCGACCACCTCGCGGGTGATGACCGAGCGGTAGCTCTCCGGATGGGTCGGATCGATGCCGACGTACTCGTCGAGGGCGAAGCCGCGCACACGGGAGAGGTCGAGGCCGCCGACGCGCGAGCGCAGCGCCTCGTACACGGGCAGCGGCGTCGAGCCGGTCGCGAGCCCGAGGACGGCATCGGGTCTCGCGGAGACGAGGGCGATGATCTCGTCGGCGACGAGGGCTCCCGCATCGGCGGGGGTGGGGACGATGACGATCTCAGCCATGGACGACGGCCTTCCCTTCGGGGGTTCGGGGCTCGAGTGCGGCGGCGCCGACGAGGGCGGCACCGAGGGCCGCCGCGGGAGATCCGGGCGGCAGCAGGACGACCCGCTCCGCGAGGCGGAGCGAGCCCAGGAACGCCGAGGCGGCCGCATCGGCGTCGAGTCGGTCGACCACACGGCTCAGCATACGATCGCCGAGGGCGCTGACTCCTCCCCCGATCACGACCGTCTCGACGTCGTCGGTGAGGACGATGATGCGGATCGCCGAGGCGACGCCGTAGGCCAGCCCGTCGCGCAGCGCGATCGCGGCACGGTCGCCGGCATCCGCGGCGTCGAAGACGTCGACGACGGGCAGCGGCCCGGGCCCGCCCCACCGCTCGGCGATCGCGCCGCCGCCGCTGAAGGCCTCGATGCATCCGCGCTGACCGCACCGGCACAGCGGGCCGCGCGGGTCGACGGAGATGTGCCCGACCTCGCCGGCGGTGCCGTGCGCACCCCGCCACAGGGCGCCGCCGCGCACGAAGCCCGCGGCGATCCCGGTGCCGAGGTTGAGGTAGGCCATCGTGCCGGATGTCCCGCGCCCCGCCCCGTGCAGAGCGTAGGCGCCGACCGCGGCGGCCTTCACGTCGTTCTCCACCGCGACCGGGACGCCGACGGCGGCACCGATCGCGGGGGCGAGGTCCAGCGCCTCGATGCCGAGGTTCACGGCGTGGGTGACCACGGTGCTCTCCGGCGCGACCTGGCCCGGCATGCCGATGCCGAGGGAGCGGAAGGCGGGCACGGGCAGGCCGACGCTCTCGGCGAGCTCGCCCACGAGGTCGGTGATCGTCCGTACGACGGCCGGCGCACCCCATCCCGTCGGACGCCGTATCCGCGCGATCACCTCGCCGTCCGGCGCGACGACCACCCCGTCGGTCTTGGTTCCGCCGACGTCGAATCCGAGGCGCATCAGCCCTTCACCGCTCCCGAGACGAGTCCGCCGGTCATCTTGCCCTGCACGATGAGGAAGAAGACGATGACGGGGATGGCCATGAGGGTCGAGCCTGCCATGACGACGGCCCAGTCCGTCGCCTTCGTCGCCTGCACGAAGCTGCGCAGCCAGATGGGGAGGGTCTGCGACTCGGGCCGCGTCATGATCACGAGGGCGAAGACGAACTCGTTCCACGCCTGGATGAACGCGAAGATGCCCGTGGAGACGAGCCCCGGCGCGAGCAGCGGGAAGGTCACGCGCCAGAACGCCTGGTTCCGGCTGCATCCGTCGATCATCGCCGCCTCCTCGAGGTCTGCGGGCACGCCGTTGACGAAGCCGCGCAGCGTCCAGATCGTGAACGGCAGCACCATCGCGATGTAGACCGCCGAAAGGCCGATGATCGTGTTGAGCAGGTGCCATCCGTCGAGCACCCGGAACGTGGAGATGATCATCGCCTCGGCCGGGATCATCTGGATGACGAGGATCGCGACGATGAACGTCTTGCGGGAGCGGAAGCGGTAGCGCGAGACCGCGATGGAGGCGAGGAAGGCGAACAGCAGGGCCGTGACGACGGTGAGGACGGTCACCGACAGCGAGATGCCGAGCGAGGGCAGGAAGCCGCCGTTCCACGCGGACTGGAAGCTCTGCAGCGTGAACTGGTCGGGCCAGAAGTGCGGCGTCTCGCTCTTGACGGCCGATCCGGGCAGGAACGCCGTGTTGACCATCCAGTAGACCGGGAAGACCGAGCAGACGAACACGACGACCGCGGCGACGTTGAGGGCGACACGACCCGCGCGCCGCCGGGTGCGGGCGCTCACGACTCGTCCTCCTTCAGCATGGTGCGGATGTAGTAGGCGGAGATGGCCAGCAGGATGAACACGAGGATGACGGAGATCGCGCCGCCCGAGCCGACGTCGCCGGTCGCCATCGAGACGCTGTAGATGTAGACGCCGATCGTGTTCGTGTCGGCCCGGATGCCGCCCACCGTCTGCAGGGCGTAGATCTGCGCGAACACACGGAGGTCCCAGATGACCTGCAGGATCAGCAGCACCACGAGGATCGAGCGGATGTAGGGGACCACGATCAGTCGGAACCGCTGCCAGGCGCCCGCCCCGTCGAGCGCGGAGGCCTCCAGGACCTCGCCCGGGACCTGGGAGAGACCCGCGTACGTCGAGAAGGCGACGAAGGGGATCGCTCCCCACGTGATGATGATGGCGGCCACACCGAAGAAGCTGAGGGGGTCGGACAGCCAGCTGTGCCCGATCCAGTCCTGCCCGGTGACGCGGGTCAGAACGTAGTTGACGATCCCGTAGGACGTGTCGAAGATCCAGCCCCACACGATGGTGCCGGTGAGGGCGGGCATCGCCCACGCGAGCAGGAGGCCGATCGAGACGACGGTGCGCATGACGGCGCCGAGGGAGCGCATCATGAGGGCGATCGCCACACCGAGCACCATCGTGGCGCTCGCGCAGACGACCATGAGGCCGAAGCTGCGCCCGAGGACCACCCAGAACTCGACGTCGGTGAGGACGCGGAGGTAGTTGTCGAACCCGACGAACTCGGGCGGCGCACCGAAGATCTGGGCGCGGCCGTACTTCTGGAACGACATGATGATCAGCTGCAGCAGCGGCCAGCCGATGAAGACGGCGAGCATCACGAGTGCGGGCAGCAGCAGGATCAGCGGCGTCCGGTCCCGGCGGCGGCGACGCGCGGGCGCCGGCGCCGGTGCGGCGGCGAGGTCGGGCGGGAGTGTCGCGGTGGTCATCGCCACGTCTCCTTCGGGATGAGGGGATGGCGGTCCCCCCGGGGCTTCGGGTGCCCCGGGGGAACCGGGAGCCGATCGGGGATCAGCCGTTGAGGATGGACTCGATCTGCGTGTCGAGGTCGGTGGCGAGGGCCTTGACGTCGCCGCCGTTCGCGACCTGCACGAAGAAGTCCTGCAGCAGGCCCTTCGCCTCCACGTCGGCCCACTTCGGCGACGTGGGCGTCAGCTTCGCGTTCGCCGCGGCGTCCGCGATGACCGTCGCCAGCTCCGGCGTCGCCGCGGCGACCTGGCTGCCCAGCGACTTCTTGGCCGGCACGAGGCCGCCCTTCGCGAGGATCGTCTGGTAGTCGTCGCTGAGCATGATCTCCAGCGCGCTCTTGGCGAGGTCGGGGTGCGCCGACTTCGCCGCGATGCCGATGTTCGACCCGCCGGCGAACACCTTCGCCGCCCCGCCGTCCTTGCCCGGCAGCGCGAAGTAGCCGAGCGAGTTCGTCAGCGCGGTGTCGGCCTTGTTCTCATCGGCGACGATCGACCAGTACGCCCAGCTCGGCGCCGACAGGGTCGCCGCCTTCTCGGTGCGGAACGGCACCCACGCCTCGGTCTCGTCGCCGTCCTTCGCGGCGAGCGACGCCTTGGTCATGAGGGTCTGGACCTGCTCGATGCCCGCCACCGACGCGTCGCTGGACAGCTGCGCGTCCCACTTCCCGTCCTTCTGGACGGCGATCTCTCCGCCGTTCTCCCAGATGAAGGGAAGCGCGTTGTACCAGTCCTTGCCGGGGAAGTAGACGCCCGAGACGCCGGGAAGGGCCGCGGCGAGCTTCTCCCCGTTCGAGACGTACTCGTCGAGCGTGGTCGGGACCGAGACCCCGGCCGTCTGGTACTGCGCCGTGTTGTAGAACACGATGCGCGCCCCCGAGTAGTACGGCGCCGCGAACAGCTTGCCGTCCCACGTGCCGGCGTCGACGAAGCCGGGGAGCAGGTCGGATCCGCCGAGGGCGTCCTTGATGTCCGAGAGGTCCAGCAGCGCGCCGCTCGAGGTGAAGGCGGCGGCCTGCGTGTTGCCCATCTCCACGATGTCCGGGGTGTCGTTGGACGACAGGCTCGTCGTCAGCTTGTCGACGAGACCGGTCCACTGCTGCTCCTCGATGACGAGGGTGCTGCCCGGGTTCTGCGCCTCGAAGGTGGTGACGAGGTAGTCGCGGGCGTCCTGCGGCGTGTCGGTGCCGTTGAGCCAGACCCGCAGCTCTGCGGGGGCGGGCGTGCCGTCGGATCCGCCGGTGGTTCCGCCGGAGCACCCGGCGAGAACGACGGCCGAAGCGCCGAGGAGCGCGAGTGCTCCGAGCTTCTTGTTCATGGTGTCTTCCTTTTGTCGGTGTTTCTTGGTGTGACCCCGGGGGTCGGGCGACCGGACCGGGGGTGGGACGGGTGTCAGGACACCCCGAGCTGCCCGGACAGGACCATGACGGCGGCACCGCGGAGGACGATGTCCTCGCCCTGCTCCGTCATGCGCACCTGCACGCCGTCGTGGAACTCGGCGAGCGTGCGCGCGCGCAGCGTCTCGACCGTCGCGGCGGCGAGGGGCCCGTCGAGCAGACGTGGCGGGCCGGAGAGGACGATCTCCGACAGGTCGAGCGCGCCGACGATGGGGGCGAGGGCGATGCCGAGCCGTTCGCCGGCGTCGCGGAGCACGCTCGCCTCGTCGGCGTCGTCCTCGGCGAGGGCGCGCTCGAGGGAGGGCGCGGAGAGCCACGCCTCGAGGCACCCGATCTTCCCGCAGACGCAGACCGGCCCCCCGTCGGTGCCGACGGTCACGTGCCCGATCTCTCCGGCGGCGAAGCGGCTGCCCCGCATCGGCTGGCCACCCGACAGCAGACCGGATCCGACGCCTCGGCCGACGCGGACGAGCATGACGTCCTCCCCCGCCCCACCGAAGGTGTACTCGGCGAGCACCGCGGCGTTGGCGTCGTTGGCGACGAGGACCGGGAGGGAGACGGCGGCGCGCAGGATGCCCTCGAGGTCGACCCCGGTCCAGCCGAAGTTGGGGGCGGCGAGCACCGTGCCGTGGTCGTCCACGATGCCGGGCGTGCCGACGCCGACGCCGAGGACGGGGGCGTGCGCATCGGCGACGAGGTCGCGGGTGAGCCGGACGACGGTCTCGAGGATGTCGGCCGGATCGGTCGGCACCGGGACGTCGTGGCGGGCGACGATCTCCCCGTCGAGGGTGAGCACCGCGCCGAGGAACCGGTCGCTGCGGGACAGGTCGAGACCGACGATGCGGTGCCCGGAGCGGTCGAGGTCCACGAGGATGGCGGGCTTGCCCGGACCGGTGACCTCGCGCAGGCCGCGCTCGGCGACGTAGCCGTCGTCGATCAGCTCCGCCACGAGGTCGGAGATCGTGACGCGCGTCAGGCCCGTCTCGCGCGAGAGGTCGGCCCGGCTCATGGCACCCTGGTGGAACAGGGTCTGCAGCACCAGCGACCGGTTGTGCGCCCGCGCGTGCTCCGGGAGGACCTTGGCGGCGTGACGCAGGGCGCGGCCGGAACCGAATGAACGGGCCCCCGCGGGGGCGTGGTTCTCGACGGCGTCACTGCTCGTGTCCGAGGCTGGCATGTTTGTTAGTAGACCTTACGAACTGACGATCCGCAAGCGCGTCCCCGCATTTGGTAGGCGTGTTTACAAAACTGTTACATCCCGTCGCCCTCCGGAGCCCCCATGACCCTCCCCCATCCCATCCGCGCCGTCGGCCCGATCCTCGCGCTCGCTCTCGGGGCCGCCGCCCTCGTCGGATGCGCGCCCGACGGCGCCGCGACGCCGTCGACCTCGCCGGATGCGCAGAGCATCACCGAGGCCTGCGCCACGGTCCGGGACACGGTGACGGGGGCCGTCGATCGCCTCGGAGCGGTCGACGTGGGCGATCCCGCCGCATCCGTGGACGCCCTCGCCGACATGGCCGACCGGCTGGGCGCGGCTGCCTCCGCGGTCGAGGACACCGACCTGGGCGCGGTCCTCCCCGACCTGCAGCACGGATTCGGCGCCGCCGCCGACGCCGTCCGGGGCCTCGCCGCCGGCGACCTCGCGCAGCTGCCCGCGCTGCAGCGCGCGACCGGCGACATCCAGTCCGCCTTCGGGCGTTTCTCGGCGCTGTGCGCAGACCGCTGAGATCACGACCCGGACACGACACGGCGTGCCGACCGGGTGATCGCGTACCATAGAATCGCGCGACTTCTCGCAGACCGGGGGTATTGCCGTGACCGACCTGGCCACAAAGTCCGAGGCCGATGGGCCGACGGACCCGTCCGCACGCCCCGTCGATGGGTCGACCACGACCGCGACCGCCGTCCTCGACGCCTCCGCCGTGCCGCCGTCGGGCGACGCGCCCGTGCAGTGGGCGCCCGCGGAACCGAAGCCTCGCCCGCGCCGCCTCTGGCTCTGGATCGGCGTGCCCGCCGCCCTGGTCGCCGCCGGCGCCGTGGCCGCGTCTCTGGTCCTCATCGCCCCCGGCACCTCGGTGGCCGGCGTGCCCGTCGGGCTCCAGACGGCCGGCGCCGCGTCCGACGCGATCAACGCCCGCCTGTCCGAGACGACCCTCACCCTCGGTGAGGGCGGCCCCACGGTCACCGGCGCCGACCTCGGCGCCACCGTCGACGCGAAGGCCCTGGCCGACACGGCCTTCGGCGAGCGTCCGATGTGGAACGTGTCGCAGTGGTTCGGCGCACCGCTCGACGCGCCGATCACCCTCGATGCGGCCAAGGCGGACGCGGCGCTGCGCGCGGCCCTGCCCTCCGCATACACCGACCCGATCCCCGCGAAGGTCTCCTTCGACGGCGCCTCCTACGTGGTCACGCCCGAGGTGTCGGGCACCGGTGTCGACGTGGACGCGGTCGCCGCACAGCTCCACGACGCCTTCGCGGCCGGCGAGTCGGGGGCCACCGTGACCCTCGCCGAGACCACGGTCGACTCCCCCGCCACCACGGAGAAGGCCCAGGCAGCAGCCGACGGCGTGAACGCCATGCTGGCCGGCATCGGGTTCTACGTCGACACCGAGCGGACCGTGCCGGTGGACGCCGCAACCGCCGCGAGCTGGCTGACCGTCGCTCCGGATGCCACCGGCGCGTTCACCGTCACCGCGGATGCGACCAAGATCCAGCCCATGGTGGACGGCCTCGCCGCCGCGGTGAACCGCGCTCCGGCCAACGGCGCCGTCGTCACCGACTCCGCCGGAACGGTGCTCGAGACGATCACCCCCGGCGCCGACGGGCGCGTCCTCGGCGACGTCAGCAACGTCGCCGCGGACTTCGCCCGCCAGCTCGACTCTGGCAACGCCGCATACGCCCTGCCGGTGGAGGTGACCCCGGCGGTCATGGCGGCTTCGGCGCGCATGGTCGAGGTCGATCTCAGCGAGCAGATGCTGTACATGAAGGAGAACGGCGCCGTCGTCGACTCCTGGCCGATCTCCAGCGGCATCGCCGAGTCGCCCTCCACCGTCGGCCATCACTCCGTGCAGTCCCACCACCGCGTGCAGACGATGTCCTCGACCTCGGCGACGGACAGCTACTGGAACTACGAGGTGCCGAACGTCGAGTGGATCATGTACTACGACGGCGGCGAGGCCCTCCACGGCGTGTACTGGCACAACGACTTCGGCAACCCGCGCAGCCACGGCTGCATCGGCATGCCGAACTGGCGCGCCGAGATCATCTACAACTGGCTGCCCGACGGCGGCGACGTCTGGGTGCACGACTGAGCAGCCGCCGCACGAACGGGAAGGGCCCGGATGCCATGGCATCCGGGCCCTTCCCGTTCTCGGGGTCGATCAGAGCGCGTCGATCACCGCGTTGAGGGTGGCCGAGGGACGCATGACCTCGACGACCTTGGCCGCGTCGGGGTGGTAGTAGCCGCCGATGTCGACCGGGTGACCCTGCACGGCGTTCAGCTCGCCGACGATCGTCTCCTCGGCGTCCGTCAGGGCGGCTGCGATCGGGGCGAACGCGGCGGCCAGTTCGGCGTCCGCCGTCTGGCGCGCGAGCTCCTGCGCCCAGTAGAGGCCGAGGTAGAAGTGGCTGCCGCGGTTGTCGATCGTGCCGAGCGCACGGCCGGGCGAGCGGTCCTCCTCGAGGAAGGTGCCGGTCGCCGCATCCAGCGTGTCGGCGAGCACCTTCGCCTTCGCGTTGCCGGTGAACTCCGCGAGGTGCTCGAAGGATGCCGCGAGGGCGAAGAACTCGCCGAGCGAATCCCAGCGCAGGTAGTCCTCTTCGAGGAGCTGCTGCACGTGCTTCGGGGCGGAGCCGCCGGCGCCCGTCTCGAACAGACCACCGCCCGCGAGCAGGGGCACGATCGAGAGCATCTTGGCGGACGTGCCGACCTCGAGGATCGGGAACAGGTCGGTGAGGTAGTCGCGCAGCACGTTGCCCGTGACCGAGATGGTGTCCTCGCCCTTGCGCAGACGCGCCAGCGTGTACTTCGTGGCCTCCTCGGGCGAGAGGATCACGATCGTCACGTCGTGGGTCTCGAGGGTGGCCAGGGCCTGGTGCACCTTGCCGATCAGCTGCGCGTCGTGGGCGCGGTTGACGTCGAGCCAGAACACGGCGGGAACGCCCGTCGCGCGGGCACGGGTGACCGCCAGGCGCACCCAGTCCATGATCGCGATGTGCTTGGCCTGCGTGGCGCGCCAGATGTCGCCCGTCTCCACGTGGTGCTCGATCAGCACGACGCCGTCCGAGTCGAGAACCTCGACGACTCCGTCGGCGGGGATCTCGAACGTCTTGTCGTGGCTGCCGTACTCCTCGGCCGCCTGCGCCATGAGTCCGACGTTGGGCACGGTGCCGATCGTCGCGGGGTCGAGCGGGCCGTTCGCGATGACGTCCTCGATGACCGCCTGGTAGACGCCGGCGTACGACGAGTCCGGGATGACGGCGATCGTCTCGTCCTCGCCGCCGTCCTTGCCCCAGAGCTTGCCGCCGTTGCGGATCAGGGCCGGCATCGAGGCATCCACGATCACGTCGCTGGGCACGTGCAGGTTCGTGATGCCCTTGTCGCTGTTGACGTAGCTGAGGCGCGGGCCGTTCTCGAGGTCCTGGGCGATGCGGGCCGAGATCGCCTCGCCGTCGGCGAGGTCGCCGAGACCGGAGAGGATCGAGCCGAGGCCGTTGTTGCCGGTGAGGCCCGCGCCCTGGAGCTGAGCACCGTAGGCGTCGAAGACGTCCGCGAAGAAGGCGCGCACGACGTGACCGAAGATGATCGGGTCGCTGACCTTCATCATGGTCGCCTTGAGGTGCACGGAGTACAGGAGGTTCTCCGCCTTGGCCTGGGCGATCGTGTCGGCCAGGAACGCGTCGAGCGCCTTCGCCGAGAGGAAGGTGGCGTCGACCACCTCGCGCGGCAGGACCTTGAGGCCGTCCTTGAGCACCGTCACGGTGCCGTCGGATGCCGTGTGACGGATCGTCAGGACATCGTCGTGGGCGGCGATCCAGCTCTTCTCGTTGCTCTTGAAGTCGTCGTGACCCATCGTCGCGACGCGGGTCTTCGAGCCTGCGGCGAACGCCTTGTTGCGGTGCGGGTGCTTCTTCGCGTAGTTCTTCACCGCGAGGGGCGCGCGGCGGTCGCTGTTGCCCTCGCGCAGCACGGGGTTCACGGCGGATCCCTTGATGCGGTCGTACCGCGCCCGGATGTCCTTCTCCTCGACCGTCGCCGCGTCGTCCGGGTAGTCGGGGATGTCGTAGCCCTGCCCCTGGAGCTCGGCGATCGCGGCCTTCAGCTGGGGGATGGATGCCGAGATGTTGGGCAGCTTGATGATGTTCGCCTCGGGGAGCGTCGCAAGGCCGCCGAGCTCGGCGAGGGCGTCGCCGACCTGCTGGTCGGGCGTCAGGCGCTGGGGGAACGCCGCCAGGATGCGGCCGGCGAGGGAGATGTCACGGGTGTCGATCTCGACGCCCGCCTGCCCGGCGAAGGCCTGGACGATCGGCAGGAACGAGGCGGTGGCCAGAGCCGGCGCCTCATCGGTGTGGGTGTAGATGATGGTGGACTCAGGCACGTCTGATCTTCCTCTTCGAGCGACTCTTCGAGCGTCACGACGGCGCACAGCGAGGGCGGCGCCGGGTCGGTCCCCAGCCTATCGCACCCACGGAAAGTATCTTGACGTCAAGATATCTGCGCGGGGGCGCGACCACCGCGGCGCAGATGACCGGCGGGTTAATCACCCTTTCGAGGGTGCCGACCACGGATGCGGGCAGGGTACCCTGTGGATCATGACCGACCTGCGTCTCGTGGAACTGTCGGCCGCGACGATCGTCGCGGTGAACGCCCTCTCCCTCAAGCCGGGGCAGGAGGCGTTCCTCGCCCCGACGAGCTACGCAGTCGCCGGCGCCGTCGTCAATCCCGCCACCGCGTGGCAGCGTGTCGTCCTCGACGAGGACGAGGTCGTCGGATTCGTGAGCGCCAACTTCGACGCGGACGCCCCCGACGAGCACTTCCGCTCGGTGCTGTGGCGCATCAATGTGGACGCCGACGACCAGGGCCGTGGCGTCGGCAGGTTCGCCGTCGAGAAGCTCCTCGAGGAGGCGCGCGACCGAGGCGTCGACCGCGTCGCCGTGATCTACGAGGCCGGCCAGGGCGGCCCCGAGCAGTTCTTCACCCGCGTGGGCTTCGTCCCGGTCGACGAGACCGAGTTCGGCGAGGTCATCGCCGAGATCCGCCTCTAGCGGTCACCCCCGCGCGCCTCGCGTCGCGCGCCCCGCGTCGGACCGCCTCTCCCCGTCGAGACCCGCGCCGCGCGTCGAGACCCACGCCCACGGGCGGGGTCTCGACGCGCAACGGCGGTCTCGGCGAGGTCAGACGAGCGAGGCCCGCCAGGCGCTGTGCAGCTGGGCGAACTTGCCCGTGCCGGCGATCAGGTTCTCGGGGGTGTCGTCCTCGATGATCTCGCCGTGCTCCATCACGAGCACGCGGTCGGCGATCGCCACCGTCGACAGCCGGTGCGCGATGATGATCGCCGTGCGCCCGCCGAGCAGCGTCTGCAGCGCCTCCTGGATCTGCCGTTCACTCGGGATGTCGAGCGATGCCGTCGCCTCGTCGAGGATCAGCACCGCGGGGTTGGCGAGGAACGCCCGCGCGAACGAGATCAGCTGACGCTGCCCCGCCGACACCCGCCCGCCGCGCTTGTTCACGTCGGTGGAGTACCCGTCGGGGAGGCGCCGGATGAAGTCATCCGCCCCCACGGCCCGCGCCGCGGCGGTGATCTCGTCGAGAGTGGCGTCGGGCTTGCCGAGGGCGATGTTCTCCGCGACCGTGCCGCTGAACAGGTACGCCTCCTGGGTCACCATGACGATGGCGCGGCGCAGATCCTTCGGATGCAGCGACCGCAGGTCGACGCCGTCGAGCGAGACCTCGCCCGCCGACGGATCGTAGAAGCGCGACACGAGCTTGGCGAGCGTCGACTTGCCCGCCCCCGTCGTGCCGACCAGGGCGATCGTCTGCCCGGCCGGGATGTCGAGGGAGAAGTGCGGCAGGATGGTGCGCTCCGCGGAGTAGCCGAACACCACGTCCCGGAACTCCACGTGCCCGTGCGCCTCCCACAGGTCGACCGGGTGGACGGGGTCGGGGACCGTGGGCTCCTCGTCGAGGACGCCCGACACCTTCTCCAGCGCCGCCGTGGCCGACTGGTACGAGTTGAGGAACATCGCGACCTCCTGCAGCGGCGCGAAGAAGTTCCGCACGTACAGGACTGCGGCCAGCAGGGTTCCCACCAGCAGCGCGCCGTCGGCGACGCGGATGCCGCCCCACAGGAGCACCGCCGCGACCGCGAACGCCGACACGACCATCATCCCGGGCTCGAACGTGCCGAACAGGCGCAGCGAGCGCATGTTCACGTCGCGGTACTGTCCCGACAGGTCGCCGAACTCGGCATCGTTGCGCTCCTCCTTGCGGAACGCCTTGACCGCACGGATGCCCGTCATCGTCTCCACGAACTTGACGATCACCTTGGCGCTCACGATGCGCGAATCGCGGTACGCCCGCTGCGAGTGGCGGTAGAACCAGCGCATCAGGGCGTACAGCGGGATGCTCGCGACCACCAGCACCAGGCCCGACTGCCAGTCCAGCAGCAGGAGGGCGGCGAGCGTGAACCCGCCGTACAGCAGGCCGGAGACGAGCTCGTTCAGGCCGCCGTCCAGCAGCTCGCGGATCGAGTCGAGGTCGCTCGTCTGGCGCGAGATGATGCGGCCCGACGTGTACGACTCGTGGAACTCGAGGCTGAGCCGCTGGGTGTGCACGAAGATGCGCTTGCGCAGATCGAGCATCACCGCCTGGGTGAGGCGGGCGGCGACGACGGCGTACCAGCCGATGAGTGCGGCGCCGCCCACGCCCGCGGCGAGGTAGACGGCCACGACCACGATGGTGGGCATCCAGTCGCCCTGGTCGATCACGACCGGCAGCGCCTCGTTGATCCCGAACGCGATCAGCGCGGGACCCGCGACGCGCAGCGCCGTGGAGATGACGAGGACGACGCCGGCCAGCACCAGCTGCCAGCGCAGCGGCGCGACGAGCGAGCCGAGCAGGCGCAGCGAACGCCTCCGGATCGCGCGGGACTCGTCGCGCGTGTAGTCGGAGCGGTCTTCGCCGGCGGTGCCGGCGACGGTGGTCGAGCTCACGGGGCCACCTCCTCTGCGGTGAGATCGGTATGGGGGCGCGGCGAGCGCCGGTCGGCGCCCTCGCGTTCGGCGTCCTCCAGGCTGGAGATCACGTGCCGGTAGTGGGCGCTGTCACGCAGCAGGTCGCGGTGCCGGCCGACCGCCGTGACGCGGCCGTCCTCGAGGAGCGCGACGCGGTCGGCGAGCATGACCGTCGAGGGACGGTGGGCGATGACGAGGGTCGTCGTGTCGGCCATGACCTCGCGCAGGGCATCCTCCACGAGCGCCTCCGTGTCGACGTCGAGCGCCGACAGCGGGTCGTCGAGCACGAGGACGGCGGGCCGCGCCGCCACGGCGCGGGCGAGGGCGAGCCGCTGGCGCTGACCGCCCGAGAGCGACAGCCCCTCCTCGCCGATGACGGTGTCGACGCCGTCGGGAAGGCTCTCGACGAAGCCCGCCTGCGCGACGCCGAGCGCTTCGCGCATGACCCGCTCCGCCTCGGCGCTCCCCGGCTCGAGGTCCTCCCGGCCGAGCAGGACGTTCTCCCGCACCGTCTGCGAGAACAGGGTCGCGTCCTCGAAGGCCATGCCCACGTGGGTGCGCAGCTCGTGCAGCGTCAGGTCGCGCACGTCGACGCCGTCGATCGTGACCCGTCCGGCGGTCACGTCGTACAGGCGCGCGGGCAGGGTCGTGAGGGTCGTCTTGCCCGATCCGGTGAGCCCGACGAGAGCCATTGTCTCCCCCGGCTCGAGCACGAGGTCGATGCCGTCGATGAGGTCGCGCTCGGACGCCGGGGCGTCCTGATACCGGAAGTGGACGCCCTCGAAGGCGAGCGCGCCGCGCGGGGCGCGGATCGTCCGCGGCTCGGCCGGGTCGGTGATGGGGTTCTGCTCGTCGAACACCTCGTAGACGCGGTCGGTCGCCGTGCGCGCATCGAGCAGGAACGAGAACAGGAACCCGATCGACTCCATCGGCCAGCGCAGCACCGTCGCCATCGCGAAGAACGCGACGAGCTCGGCGACCTGCAGCTGCCCGGTCTGGGTCAGCACGATGCCGACACCCAGGCACAGCGCGAAGGCGATGTCGGGCAGGAGGACGAGCCAGAACCAGATCCATCCGACCGCGCGCGCCTTGCTGAGCTCGGTCTCGCGCAGCCCCTCGGCCTGGCGGGCGAACTTGACCAGGGCGTGCTTGCCGCGACCGAACGCCTTGAGGACGCGGATGCCGTGCACGGATTCCTCGACGCTCGTGGCGAGGTCTCCCGCCTGGTCCTGGCTCTGCCGGGCGAGGGTGCCGTACGTCTTCTCGAAGCGGTACCCGGCGTACCACAGCGGGGCGCACACGACGAGGAAGGTGATCCCGAGGGCCCAGTGCCACCGGAACAGCAGCACCATGCCGACGAGGATCGTGAGGATGTTGACGACGAGCAGGACGACGCCGAACGCGAGCCAGCGCCGCAGCATGCTGATGTCCTGCATCATGCGGCTGAGCAGCTGCCCCGACTGCCAGCGGTCGTGGAACGAGACGGGCAGGCGCTGCAGCCGCTCGTAGAACGACGTGCGCATGTCGTACTCGACGCGGGTGGAGGGGCTCAGCACGAACCAGCGGCGCAGCCACACCATCAGGGCCTCGAGCAGCCCCAGGACGAGGATGAGGCCGGCGCCCCAGACGAGTGCGGCGGGGTCGCCGCCCTGGATGGGTCCCTGGACGAGGACCTCGAGCACGAGCGGGATGGACAGGGCGAGCAGGCTCGCCACGAGCGCGCTGACGGCGCCCAGGACGAGCCGCCCGACGACGGGTCTGGCGAACGGGTACAGACGGGCGAGGGCCTTCATCGTGGAAAGGCTCGAACCCGCCTCGGTGGAGTGTCTCTCGGTGGAAGAGGTCATGATCCTTGTGAGGGGTGTGGTGCGGATGCCGACGCGACAGGGTCGGCGGAATCGGATGTCGGCGCGGTCGCCGTCGAGGAGAGAGCGCGGCGTCGCCGCGGGAGTGCCGGCGTACTACGCCCGGGGCGCCCCGGCGACCGACGGGCGCAGACGGCGCGGGAGGGCAGCGGGCTTCGTTGAGACGATGGCCGTGGACATGGCTTCCTCCAGGTGTCGGTGAACGGGGACCGCCGCGTCGGATCACCACGCGACAGCCCTCCAGCCTAGACCTGAGCGTCAGCTGTGTGCAAGGACGCAGATGTGATCGGATCAGACCGATTCGCGCTCGAGGAGCGCACGCTTCACGTCGAGCCCCCAGGCGAACCCGCCCAGCGCTCCCCCGGTCCGCAGCACGCGGTGGCACGGGACGAACAGGGCGGGCGCGTTGCGGGCGCAGATGGAGGCGGCTGCGCGCACGGCCGAGGGGCTGCCCAGCTCGACGGCGAACTGCGCGTAGGTGAGCGGCGCGCCGGGCTGAATGCGCCGTAGGGCGCTCCAGCCGGCGAGCTGCAGCGGCGTCCCCCGCTGGGAGACCTCGACGGCGTCGATGGCCCCGAGCTCGCCCTCGTAGTAGCGCACCACGGCGTCGGCGGCATCGGTCTCCCCCGCTCGCACCGAGGCCGGGGGCGTGCGCAGACGCCCGAGGATCGCGGCCTCGTCGGACGTCCAGCCGCTCGCGAGGACCCTGCCCTCCTCGACGAGGAGGGTGAACGGGCCGTCGGGGGTGTCGATGGTCTGGATCAGGGCGGTCATCGGGGCTCCTGCGTCGGGCGGGCGGGGTGGGCGGGTCCGGTCGTCGGACCCGTCGTCGGACGAGTGGGGCGGGAGTGTGCTGCGGCGCCACGGGAGGCCGCACTCGCCTCACCGGTCCGACGACCGGCACCTGTGCTCGTCGGGGAAGGGGCCCCGCCGAGAAGGGATGGCGCCCGCCAGAGGTGCGCGGTGAGGTAGCTGCGCCACGGCGCGGTCCGGGCGGCCCACTCGGCGTAGCCGCGGGGGTCGTGGGGAAGCCCCGTCGCCGCCGCGCCGGCCCGCACGGCGACATCGCCGGGGAGCGTGATGTCGGGGTCGCCCAGAACGCGCATCCGCACGTAGTCGGCCGTCCACGGCCCGACGCCGGGCAGAGCGAGCAGGGCGGCGCGCTGTTCCGCCCCGTCGTCGCCGCTCGTGAGCGTGAGCGTCCCGTCGGCGAGGGCGGCCGCGGCACCCGTGATCGCGCGGATGCGCGCTCCGGGACCGCGCAGGACGTCGGCGCCGTGCTCGGCGATCGCCGCCATCGTCGGGAACAGCCGGTCGAGCCCGTCGATGTCGGGCACCCGCTCGCCCAGCTCTTCCGTCAGCGCGCTGAGCGCCGTCGTCGCCGCCGCGACCGTGATCTGCTGGCCGACCATGGCGCGGATCAGCATCTCGTGCGGATCGGCGGCTCCGGGAACGCGGATGCCGGGGGTGCGGGCGACGAGCGGAGCGAGCGCGGGATGCTCGGCGAGCGCCGCATCGACCGCGAGGGGATCGGCGTCGAGGTCGAACAGACGGCGCGCGCGGGCGACGAGCACCGGAAGGTCGCGCAGGTGGGTGAGCCGGGCCCGCAGGCGGAGCCGCTCTCCGTCGAGACGGAGGGAGAACCAGGCCGGACCGCCGGGCAGCCGCAGCGTCCGCGCGAAGGTGTCCGCGGTGACCGTCTCGACGCCGGAGACCGCGCGGGCGGCCATCCAGGTGAAGAGCCCCTGCGCATCCCACGGCGCCCGGTACGGCAGCGCCAGGTCGATCACCCCCGGCACGCTCCCCTCGCCTCGCGAGCCCTCTCGAGTGTCCGCCTTTGGAGCGCGGAGCGTGACATCTGGGCGGTCTCGCGGAGTGGGTGGAACCGGTCGCC
Organism: Microbacterium sp. MMO-56; assembly: GCF_037146215.1. Lineage (NCBI taxonomy): Bacteria > Bacillati > Actinomycetota > Actinomycetes > Micrococcales > Microbacteriaceae > Microbacterium > Microbacterium sp. MMO-56. The sequence goes on along the minus strand of NZ_JBBCVW010000002.1, from coordinate 199,803 downwards.
GGGCGCGCAGCGCCAGGGGCGTCATGCCGAAGACCTCGCGGACGGTCTCGTTGAACTGGCGCACGCTCGCGAAGCCGGCCGAGAAGGCGACGTCGGCGGCCGGCATCTCGGTGGACACGAGCAGCATGCGCGCCGTGTGGGCGCGCTGCGCCCGCGCGAGTGCGAGCGGACCTGCCCCGAGCTCGGCCGCGAGCAGGCGCGTCAGGTGGCGCGACGAGTAGCCGAGCCGCGCGGCGAGACCTGTCACGCCCTCGCGCTCCACGACGCCGTCGGCGATCAGCCGCATCGCGCGGCCGGCGACGTCACCGCGCAGGTTCCACTCCGGCGATCCCGGCGCGGCCTCGGGGAGGCAGCGCTTGCACGCCCGGTACCCCGCCTCGTGCGCGGCCGCCGAGGTCGGATAGAACGTGACGTTCACCGGCTTCGGCGTGCGGGCGGGGCAGCTGGGCCGGCAGTAGATCCCGGTGGAGCGGACGGCCGTCACGAACTGCCCGTCGAACCGCGTGTCGCGCGCGTCGATGGCGCGATACCGCTCGTCGAAGGTCATCGCGGAGGCCGGGGTCATGCTCCCAGCCTGACACGCTCGCGTCGCCTCGGCTCGCGGAAATCGGACACGACGGTCCGACGCGAGCGAGCCACCTCAGTGGAAGAAGTGCCGCTCGCCCGTGAAGAACATCGTGACGCCCGCGGCGCGGGCGGCGTCGATGACCTCCTGGTCGCGCACCGAGCCGCCGGGCTGGACGATCGTGCGGATGCCCGCGTCGATCAGCACCTGCGGTCCGTCCGCGAACGGGAAGAACGCGTCGGATGCCGCGACCGAGCCCGCGGCGCGGTCGCCCGCCCGCTCGACGGCCAGACGGCACGAGTCGACCCGGTTGACCTGCCCCATGCCGATGCCGACCGTCGCCGACCCCTGCGCGAGGACGATGGCGTTGGACTTCACGGCGCGGCACGCCTTCCAGGCGAACGCGAGGTTGCTCTTCTCGGTGTCGGCGGGCATCTCGCCGGTCACGAGCTCCCATCCCTCGACGAGCGATTCGACCTCCGGCGGGAAGCGGTCGGCGTCCTGCAGCAGGAGCCCCCCGGACACCAGCCGGACATCCATCGGCTCCTGCCGCCAGTCGTTCGGCAGCTGCAGGACGCGGAGGTTCTTCTTGAGGCGGAACACCTCGAGCGCCTCGGGCTCGAAGTCCGGAGCGACGATCACCTCGGTGAAGATGTCGCGCAGGTTCTCGGCCATCTTGAGGGTCACGGTGCGGTTGGCCGCGATCACGCCGCCGAACGCCGACACGGGGTCGCACTCGTGCGCACGCAGATGCGCGGACGCGATCGGGTCGAGCGCCTGCGGTGCGGCGATGGCGATGCCGCACGGGTTCGCGTGCTTGATGATCGCCACCGCGGGCTTGACCATGTCGAACGCCGCACGCAGGGCCGCGTCGGCATCCACGTAGTTGTTGTAGCTCATCTCCTTGCCCTGGAGCTGGGTCGCCTGCGCGATGCCGTGGCCGCCGACGCGCGAGTAGATGGCGGCGCGCTGGTGCGAGTTCTCGCCGTAGCGGAGGGTCTCCAGACGCTCCGCCTTGATGGTGAGGTGCTGGGGCAGGTCGCCCTCGCCCTCGAGCGTCTCCTCGGCGAACCACGTCGCGACCGCACGGTCGTACGCGGCGGTGTGCGCGAACGCACGGGCAGCGAGCTCGCGGCGCTGCGCGAGCGACGTGCCGCCCTGCCCGAGAGCCTCGATGACGGCCGCGTAGGACTCGGGCGAGACCACGATCGCGACATTGGCGAAGTTCTTCGCGGAGGCCCGCACCATCGCCGGGCCGCCGATGTCGATCTGCTCGACGACGGCGTCGCCCTCGGCGCCCGACGCCACAGTCTCGACGAACGGGTAGAGGTTCACGACGACCAGCTCGAAGGGCAGGATGCCCAGTTCGCCGAGCTGGTTCTCGTGGTCCTCCAGGCGCAGGTCGGCGAGCAGGCCCGCGTGGACGCTCGGGTGCAGCGTCTTGACCCGACCGCCCAGCGACTCCGGGAAGCCGGTGATCTCGGCGACGTCCTTCACCTCGAGTCCGGCCTCGCGCAGCAGCGCGGCCGAGCCACCCGTCGAGACGATCTCGACACCGGCGGCGGCGAGGGCCTGGCCGAGCGGCAGCAGGTCGGTCTTGTCGCTCACCGAGACGAGCGCGCGCCGGATGGGCACGAGGTCGCGGTCGCGGTAGAGGGCGGGATCGATGGTCGGGCCGGCCATGCGGTGCTCCAGTTCGGGTGGTGGGGATTCGGAGTGGTCAGCGGACGTCGGGGGTCGCCCAGCGGGCGAGGTCGATCTCGCCCGTGGCGATGCCGCGGACGACATCGATCAGCAGCCGCCGCTCGACCGGTTTGATGCGTTCGTGCAGGGTGTGCTCGGTGTCGCCGGCGAGGACGGGCACCCGCTCCTGCGCGAGGACGGGGCCGGTGTCGACGCCGCCGTCGACGACGATGACGCTCGCCCCCGTCTCGGTGACCCCGGCGGCGAGCGCGTCGCGCACGCCGTGCGCGCCGGGGAACTCGGGCAGGTAGGCGGGGTGGGTGTTGATGAGGGCGGGCGCCCACGCGGCCACGAGGTCCGCGGGCAGCAGGCGCATGAGTCCGCTCAGGACGACGAGGTCCGGCGTCCAGACGTCGATCTGGGTGCGCAGCTCGGCCCCCCACTGCTCCCGCGTGTCGTACTCGCGGAACGGGACGAGGACGGTCGGGATCCCGAAGGCCTCGGCGTGCGCGAAGCCGTCGGCCTCGCGGTCGGCGCCGACGACGACGACGCGCGCAGGGAATCCGGGCTCGGCGGCCGCTTCGAGGAGGGCGCGCAGGTTGGATCCCGTGCCCGAGATGAGGACGGCGACCGTGAGCACGGGCCCAGTCTATCGGCGGGTCGCCGGGGCCGCTTACGTGCGGCTGCCGCCGTCGGACCCGCCCCACCCCGCGAGGGGATCGAGGTCGGATGCCGCGAACGGTTCGGTGTCGGCGTCCGCGGGCACGGCCGTCGAGCGGCCGCCGACCGCGAGCTCGGGCGCGCCGAGTGTCGCCGGTGCCGAGGAGTGCGGCGCCGGTTGCGGGACGGCGTGCGATCGTCCGGCGTCGCGGGCGGGCCCGAACATCGCGATGGCCGCACCGACGAGCAGCTCCAGCCCGACGGCGAAGGCGACCGGCCCGGCGTCGGGGCCGACCGCGGCGAGGCGCCCCGGCCCGAGAGATCCGGACGCGAGGGCGCACAGGAGGGCGGCGCCCGCGGCACCTCCCCCGACGACGACGGCGAGCACGACCGCGCGGGGGGCGGTGCCGTCCGTCGCGGACGCCCCGATCATGCGCGCCCGAGCCGCCGCGCCCGCCGTTAATCCCGTGGCGACGATCAGCAGCGCCGTCAGCAGCAGCCACGACGACGTCGTCTCGGGGACGATGCCGAGGGCGGGGATGCCCGGGAGCACGCCCAGGTTCGTCCCGGCGGGCGACACAGCGGTGCCCGTGCCGATCGCGAACCCGGGCCCGGCGGCGAACGCGCCGCCCCAGACGACGAGGGTCGGCAGGTAGGCCAGCTGACCGAGGGCGATGACGCTCGCCCCCACGGCATCCACGTGCGCCGCTTCGAAGAGCGCGATGACCTGGCCGCCGCGGACGATCGTCGCGAGCGCGACGAGGAGCGCGCCCACGCCGACGAAGCCGGCCAGAGCGACCCCGACCCCGCGCGCCGCGGCCTCGGGCACGGTGCGCCACCGGGGGTCCCGCTCGAGTCGATCGCGGAGGACGTCGACGATCCCGTCGTCACCGTGCCGCCAGGCGGTCACGAGGGCCCCCGCGAGCGCAGGCAGCGCGAACACGGCGGTCGGCAGCAGCAGCGCCTGCCAGCCGAACACCGCGGCGACGGGGTTGGCCGAGGTGCGCCACAGGAACCACGCCACCGCGAAGGTCACCACGGCGCCCGCCGCGACCCCCACGGGCCAGGCGCCGGCCCGCGCGGAGCGCGCCCCCGAGCGGGCGGCGAACACCGCCGTGGAGCCGGCGAGCGCGAGCGGCGCGAGCGAGATCCAGAACGATGCCGCGTCGGCCGGGATGCCGACGGCGGCGAGGTACTCGGCGGGCAGCGAGATCTCCACCGGCACGAGCTGACCGAGCTGCCACATCCGCGCCGCCGCGGGCCACAGCGCGCCCCAGTCCGCGCTGCCGCCGAGGCTCACGACCCAGAGGACGGTGAGGGGTGCGAGGAGCACGGCGACACCGACGGCCGCCGCGACGAGGGCGTCGACGGCGGCTAGGAGAGCGACGAGAAGGCGATTCATGCGGGTTCGACCCTACCCATCGTCGGGCCTGCGACCGATCGGGCGCGCGGCATCCACTACCGTTCTCCAGGGAGGATCCATGTCACCGTCACGCCCGTCCACCTCGACCGCCGCCACCCCGACCGCTCCGCCGGGACTCGCCGGGACCCTCGACCGCTTCTTCGACATCTCGAAGCGCGGCTCGACGATCGGCACCGAGGTCCGCGGCGGGCTCGTGACCTTCGTGACGATGGCCTACATCGTCATCCTGAATCCGATCATCCTCTCCGGCAAACCGGACATCGCCGGCAACGAGCTGGCCTTCTCCGCCGTCGGCGCGGCCACCGCCCTCACGGCGGGGGTGATGACGATCCTGTTCGGGCTCGTCACGCGGCTGCCCTTCGCGTTCGCGGCGGGACTCGGCATCAACGCGTTCCTCGCCTTCAGCGTCGTCCAGGAGGTGACCTGGCCCGAGGCGATGGCGCTCGTGATGATCAACGGCGTCGTCATCGTGCTGCTGGCCGCGACCGGGCTCCGGAAGATGATCTTCGACGCCGTCCCCGTGCAGCTGAAGCTCGCGATCACCGTGGCGATCGGCCTGTTCATCGCCTTCATCGGGTTCGTGAACTCCGGTTTCGTCACCGCGACGGGCTCCAACTCGCCGCCCGTCGGGCTCGGCATCGGCGGATCGGTCGCCTCCGTCCCGACGCTCATGTTCGTGCTGACGCTGCTCGCGACGGGCGTCCTCGTGGCGCGCAAGGTCAAGGGCGGGATGCTGATCGGTCTGGTCGGCGGCACCGTCCTCTCCGTGATCGTCGAGGCGATCTGGCACCTGGGCTCGGCGGTCGACCACCCGGGCGGCTGGGGACTGACGGTCCCGGCGCTGAGCGGCTCTCCCGTCGGCATCCCCGACCTCAGCCTCCTGGGCGCCGTCGACTTCGGCTTCGACGTCGGCAAGGTCGGCGTCGTCGCCCTCGTGATGCTGGTGTTCACCCTCGTCTTCTCGAACTTCTTCGATGCGATGGGCACGATGACCGGTCTTGCGAAGGAGGCCGAGCTCGCGGATGCGAAGGGCGACTTCCCCCGCATCAAGTCCGCGCTCGTCGTCGAGGGCGTGGGGGCGATCGTCGGAGGGGCGACCTCGTCGTCCTCGTCGACCGTCTTCATCGAGTCCGGTGCGGGCATCGGCGAGGGGGCCCGCACGGGCCTCGCGAACGTCGTGACCGGCGTCGTGTTCCTGCTGGCGATGTTCTTCACCCCGCTGACCTCGATCGTGCCGACCGAGGTCGCCGCCGCCGCGCTCGTGATCGTGGGCGCGATGATGATGGCGCAGGTCAAGCACATCGACCTCACCGACTTCAGCGTGCTGCTGCCGGTGTTCCTCACCGTGTCGGTCATGCCGATGACCTACTCGATCGCCAACGGCATCGGCGCCGGGTTCGTCAGCTGGGTGGTCGTCCGCTCGCTCTCGGGCAAGGCGCGGCAGGTGAGCCCGCTGCTGTGGGTCGTCGCCGCCGGCTTCCTGATCTACTTCGCGCGCGGCCCTATCGAGACCCTCCTGGGCGGCTGAGCGCCCGCGGTCGCGCGGCCAGCGCCGCATCATCTCCGCAGGATGTCGCGAACTCCGCATCCGATCTCACGATCGGGTGCGGAGTTCGTCACATTCTGCGGAGTTCGTCGCACGGGACGGGCGCCCGGGGGCACGCAGAAGGGGGTGGATGCCGCGGCATCCACCCCCTTCTGCGTGAGCGTCAGAGCGTCTCGATGATCTCCCGCATGAGCGCCGCGGTCTCGGACGGGGTCTTCCCGACCTTGACGCCGGCGGCCTCGAGGGCCTCCTTCTTGGCCTGCGCGGTGCCCGCCGAGCCCGAGACGATGGCGCCGGCGTGGCCCATCGTCTTGCCCTCGGGCGCCGTGAACCCGGCGACGTAGCCGACGACCGGCTTCGTCACGTGCGCCTTGATGTACTCGGCCGCACGCTCCTCGGCGTCGCCGCCGATCTCGCCGATCATGACGATCGCCTTCGTCTCGGGGTCGGCCTCGAACGCCTCGAGCGCGTCGATGTGGGTCGTGCCGATGATCGGGTCGCCGCCGATGCCGATGGCGGTCGAGAAGCCGAGGTCGCGCAGCTCGAACATCATCTGGTAGGTCAGCGTGCCCGACTTCGAGACGAGACCGATCGGGCCCTTGCCCGTGATATTCGCGGGCGTGATTCCGACGAGCGCCTCGCCGGGGGTGATGACGCCGGGGCAGTTCGGCCCGATGATGCGGGTCTTGTTGCCCTTGCTCTTGGCGTAGGCCCACGCCTCGGCGGTGTCGCCGACGGGGACGCCCTCGGTGATGACGACCAGCAGCGGGATCTCGGTGTCGATGGCCTCGACCATCGCGTCCTTCGTGAACGCGGGCGGCACGAAGGCGATCGACACGTCGGCGCCCGTGGCGGCGATCGCCTCGGCGACCGACGCGAAGACGGGGAGCTCGACCGGGTTGCCGTCCTTGTCGACGTGCGAGACCGTGGTCCCGGCCTTGCGCGCGTTCACGCCGCCGACGACGTTCGTCCCGGCCTTGAGCATCAGGGCGGTGTGCTTCGTTCCCTCACCGCCGGTGATGCCCTGCACGATGACCTTGGAGTCCTTGTTGAGGTAGATAGACATTTCTCTCGTCCTTGATCTCGGAGGCGTTCAGGCGGCGGCCAGCTCGGCGGCCTTGTCGGCGCCCTCGTCCATGCCTGCGGCAAGGGTGACGAGCGGGTTGTTCGCGGCCGCGAGGATCGCACGGCCCTCCTCGACCTGGTTGCCGTCGAGGCGGACGACGAGCGGCTTGGTCGCGGTGTCGCCGAGGATCTCGAGCGCCTTGACGATGCCCTCCGCGACGGCGACGCACGACGTGATCCCGCCGAAGACGTTGACGAAGACCGACTTCACCTGGGGGTCGCCGAGGATGACGTCGAGGCCCGCGGCCATGACGGTCGCCGAGGCGCCGCCGCCGATGTCGAGGAAGTTGGCGGGCTTCACGCCGCCGTGGTTCTCGCCCGCGTAGGCGACGACGTCGAGGGTCGACATGACCAGGCCCGCGCCGTTGCCGATGATGCCGACCTGGCCGTCGAGCTTGACGTAGTTGAGGCCGGACGCCTTCGCCTTCGCCTCGAGCGGGTCGGCGGCATCCTTGTCCTCGAGCTCCTCGTGCTCGGGGTGGCGGACCTCGCTCGCGTTGTCGTCGAGCGAGACCTTGCCGTCGAGGGCGATGATGTTGCCCGAGGCGTCCTGGATGAGGGGGTTCACCTCGACGAGGGTCGCGCCCTCGCCGGTGTAGACGTTGTAGAGCTTGACGAAGACGGGCGCCACCTTCGCGGCCGTCTCGTCGTCGAAGCCGCCGGCCTTGGCGATCTCCAGCGCGGTCGCCTCGTCGATCCCGGTCAGCGGGTCGACCTCGATCTTGGCGAGCGCCTCGGGCTTCTCGACGGCGAGCTGCTCGATCTCCATGCCGCCCTCGACCGAGCACAGGCTCAGGTAGGAGCGGTTGGCGCGGTCGAGCAGGACCGAGAAGTAGTACTCCTTGTCGATCTGCGCGCCGCCGGCGATCATGACGCGCTTCACGACGTGCCCCTTGATGTCGAGACCGAGGATGGCCTGGGCCGCCTCGTACGCCTCGTCGGGGGTCTTGGCGACCTTCACGCCGCCGGCCTTGCCGCGGCCTCCGGTCTTGACCTGAGCCTTCACGACGACGACGCCGCCGAGCTTCTCGGCCGCCGCCTTCGCCTCCTCAGGGGTGTCGGCGATGATGCCGGGGAGCACCGGCACCTCGTACTTCTCGAACAGGTCTCGTGCCTGGTACTCGTAGAGATCCACGTGCAATCCTTCGCTGGGCGACTGTGGTTTTTCAGGGGTGTCCCGGGGGTCGTGCGTGCCGAAGAAATCTCGATGTCGAGAGATATCGACCGATCCCCCAGCCTAATACGTACGGCTGGGTGCCCCCGACCCCCCGGAATCGCCCCACGCCGCGCACTAGGCTCGGGCGCATGTCCGATGCCGCACCCGCCTCCGCACGCAACACCGTCGTCGCCGCCGCGCTCGACCTCTTCGTCGCGCAGGGCTTCGAGGCGACCTCGGTCGAGCAGATCGCCCAGGCCGCCGGGGTGTCGCGCTCGACCTTCTTCCGGCAGTTCGGCGGCAAGGACGACGTCGTCTTCAGCGACCACGACGTGCTGCTCGCGCAGCTGCGCGAGTTCCTCGCGGAGGCGCGACGCTCGCCGCGCGGCGAGCGGCTGGAGAACCCGTGGGCCGCGGCGTGCGCGGCGTCCGTCGAGGTGTTCCGTCACTTCGCCGCCGAGCCCGAGCTCGCCCGGCGCCGCTACGCCGTCGTGCGCCAGGTGCCGGCGCTGCGCGAGCGCGAGATCGTCACCGTCTTCCAGTACGAGCGTCTGTTCGACGACTACCTGCGCGCCGCGCTGCCGGGCATCGACCCGATCGACGCGGTCGCCTTCGCCGCGGCGGTCACGGCCGTGCACAACCACGTCCTGCGCCGGCTGCTGCGCGGGACGGAGGACGTCTCGGAGCAGGTCCTGTGGGATGCCTACGACCGGCTCCTGCATCGCTTCGGGGTCCATCCCGACGGCGAGGACGCCCGCGAGGACGACGTGGTCGTGGCGACCTTCCCGCGGCGGATGCCCGCCGCCGAGGTCGCCCGTCGCCTCCGCGACTCCCTCTGACGTTCGGGCGTCGCGGCGACCCGCTCAGGCGGTCTCGCCGGAGGCCACGGTCTCGGCGAGCGCGTGCACGCGCGACAGGTGATGCGCTCCGTAGGCGTCCGCGAGACGGAGACGCTCCGCGTCCGCCTCGGTCGGCGTCTCGTGCGCGAGCACCGCGGCCACCGCGAGCGCGTGCATCCATCCGCCGGACAGTACGCCCAGCAGCATCAGATACGGCACTCCGACGGCGTGCGCGTCGCGCGACGAGGGGCCGAACGCGACGACGTCCGCCGTCGCGCGACGCGCGGCGGCGACCGCGCGCTCGAGCCGCCCGGCGAGGCGCACGGCGAGGGCGTCCTGCGCGCCGCGCTCGCGCAGCGTCGCGGCCGTCTCGTCCATCCGCGCGAACAGGGTCTCCGCGGTCGCGCCCGCGTCGCGGATGACCTTGCGCCCGATGAGATCGTTCGACTGGATGGCCGTGGTGCCCTCGTAGATCGTCATGATCCGCGCGTCGCGGTAGTGCTGCGCGACGCCCGTCTCCTCGATGAAGCCCATGCCCCCGTGCACCTGGATCGCGTCGCTCGCGAGGTGGACGGCGTCCTCCGTCGCCCAGCCCTTCAGGATCGGCACGAAGAACTCCGCCAGCGCGCCGACGTCTCCCGCCTCCCCGGCTTCGGCGCGGTCGAATAGGTCGCCCACGTAGACGCCGAGCGCGCGCATCGCGAAGACGTCGCTCGCCATGGACATCAGCAGACGACGGACGTCGGGATGCTCGGCGATGGGCGCCCCCGCGTCGCGTCCGAGGACGCGGCCCTGTATGCGGTCGGAGGCATATGCGGTCGCCCGCTGCAGCGCACGGTCGGCGATGCCGGTCGCCTGGAACCCCATGCCGATGCGGGCGGAGTTCATCATGACGAACATCCCGGCCAGGCCGCCGCCGACCTCGCCCACCAGGTAGCCGGTCGCGTCCTCATAGGACAGGACGCACGTGGGCGACCCGTGGATGCCGAGCTTGTGCTCGATCGCGGTCACCTCGACGGCGTTGCGCTCGCCGAGGGTCCCGTCCGCGCGCACCGCTCGCTTGGGCACGACGAACAGGGACAGGCCCGCGGCGCCGGCGGGCGCGTCGGGCGTCCGCGCGAGGACGAGGTGGACGATGTTCTCGGCGATGTCGTGGTCGCCCCACGTGATGAAGATCTTCTGACCGCGCACCGACCACGTGCCGTCGCCGCGCGGGGTGGCGAGCGTGCGGATCGCACCGAGGTCGGTGCCCGCAGCCGGCTCGGTGAGGTTCATCGTCCCCGTCCACTCGCCCGAGACGAGCTTCGAGAGGTAGGTCGCCCGCAGCTCGTCGGAGGCCACGGCGTCGAGGGCGTGGATCTGGCTCGCCGTCAGCAGCCAGCACAGGGCGAACGCCGCGTTCGAGGCGTTCCAGATCTCGCCGAGACCCGCTCGGATGGACCCTGGGAGGCCGTCGCCGCCCGCGGAGACGGGCGCCTCGGCGGTGAGCCACCCGGCGTCGACGAACGCCCGGTACGCGGCCGCGAAGCCGTCGGGGAGGCGCACCTGGCCGTCCACCAGGGCGGCGCCCTCCCGGTCGCCGATCGACTGGAGCGGCGCGAGCACCGATGCCGCGAACTCGCCGGCGCCGGCGATGACGTCGCTCGCGTCCTCCGCGGTCAGCGCCCCGCCGGTGGCGCGCGCGACGATGTCGAGGCCGAACGCCTCGCCGTACAGGAAGGCGTAATCGGCGACGGGCGGCTGGTACTCGGTGGCCATGCGGGCTCCTCCTCGCGACGACCGGGCATCCTCCCGGCTTGAGACTTAGGTTCATGATACGTGACACGTAGTCTCACGTGCCACCGCCGACCCTCGGTGGACGGACACGGGCGACCCCCTCGACCGCGTGGCGGCGGGAGGACAGGATGGGCCCCATGGCCTACGACATCCCCGCGCCGATGCTCGCCAGAGCGGTCGCGGCGATCCCCGACCCCGCCGCGACGCCGGGCGGACTCTCGTTCGAGCCGAAGTGGGACGGCTTCCGAGCCCTGATCTCCTGGGACGGCGAGGACGTCGTCATCGGCTCGCGGGGTGCGAAACCGCTCACCCGCTACTTCCCCGAGCTGGTCTCCGCGTGCCGCCAGGTGCTGCCGGAGCCGTGCCTGCTGGACGGCGAGATCGTGGTCGCCCACGGCGAGCCGGCCCGCCTGTCGTGGGAGGCGCTGTCGCAGCGCATCCACCCCGCCGAGTCGCGGGTCAGGCTGCTGAGCCGGAGCGATCCGGCCCAGTTCGTGGCGTTCGACCTCCTCGCGCGAGGCGACCGCGACCTGCAGCCGCAACCGTTCTCCGCCCGTCGCGCCCAGCTCGAAGACCTCCTGGCCGGGGCCCCGCACCCGATCCACCTCACCCGCACGACGACCGACCCGGCTCGCGCGCAGCGATGGCTGGATCTGTTCGAGGGCGCCGGGCTCGACGGCGTCGTCGCGAAGCCGCTCGCCCAGCCGTACGCCCCGGGCAGGCGGACGATGCTCAAGATCAAGCACGCCCGCACCGCCGACGTCGTCGCCCTGGGCTACCGCGTGCACAAGAGCGGCACCGGAGTGGGCTCCCTCCTCGTCGGCCTCTACGACGCTCAGGGCGAGCTGCGGCAGGTCGGCGGCGTCGCGGCGTTCAGCGATGCGCGGCGGCGCCAGCTCGTCGATGAGCTGGCGCCACTGGTGGAGACGGACGCCTCGGGCTCCGCGGTCCACGGCGAAGGCGAGCGCTCGCGGTTCACCGCGGCGGGCCGCGACGTCAGCTTCGTGCGTCTGCGGCCCGAACGCGTCCTCGAGGTGCGCTACGACCAGCTGGAGGGGGAGCGCTTCCGCCACACGGTCCAGTTCGAGCGATGGCGGCCCGATCGCGATGCCGCCTCCTGCACGTTCTCCCAGCTCGAACGCGTCCCCGCGTACGACCTGGCCGACGTGATCGACTGACGCGCCGACGCAGATCGGGCCCGTATCGGCGCCGGACTCCGGCGGCCGGCCATACGGGCCCGAGGTGCGAAGGGGGCCGCTGGCCGCTCCCTCGTGACACCGACCGTACCGGGGCCCGCTCGCGCGACACGCGCGAGCCGGCCGGGTTTATTCGAACCGTGCGGACGGGGGCGCCGTGATGCCAGGATCGAGGCATGTCCGACTCTCTCGAGCCGCGCCCGCCCGGCACGGATCGTACGGACGGCACGGCCGACGACGACGGGCCCACGTACACCCAGGAACCCACCTACACCGAGGAGCTGCGCCTCGAGCCGGTGCAGTTCATCGCCCGGACCGACGCCGTCGTGCGGCTCGGATCGCTCATGCTCGGCGCCGGCGCGTCCTCCGCCCGCGTGCGCGACAGCATGGCGCGCGCCGCTCGTGCCCTGGGCATCGACGACCTGCACATGCGGGTCGGGATGACCGACATCGTCGCGACGACGAGCCGGGGCGCGATGTTCCGCACCCGGGTGGCCGAGGTACGGCGCCCCGCCGTCGACGCGGAACGACTCACCGCCCTGAAGCGGCTCACGAACCAGCTCTCCCCGGGCACGACCGCGGTCGAGCTGCAGCGCCACCTCGACGTCGTCGAGGCGCGCCCTCGCCGGTATCCCGAGATCGTCCGCGTGCTGGGCGCAGCCCTCGCGTGCGCAGCCTTCGCGCTGCTCAACAACGGCGGCTGGCAGGAGTTCGTCGCCGTCGGGGTCGCGGCGGGCCTCGGGCAGTTCGTCCGGATGCGGATCGGCCGCCTGCACACGAACGAGTTCCTGGTGGTCTTCCTGTCCGCGATGACCGCACTGCTCGTCTACCTCGGCGTGGCGGAGCTGCTGGCCGTCGCCGGCGTGCCGGGCGGACAGCACGACGCGGCGATCACGAGCGCGGTGCTCTACCTCGTGCCGGGATTCCCCCTCGTGACGGGCGCGCTCGACCTCGCGCGGCTCGACCTCAACGCGGGGATCGCGCGCGTCGTCTACGCGACTCTCGTCCTGCTCGCGACGGGCACGGCCGTCTGGGGTGTCGCGACCCTCTCGCACGCCGTCGTCACGCAGACCGCGACGCCGCTGTTCGACGAACCGCTCCTGTCGGTCGTGCGCCTGCTCGCCGGTTTCGTCGGCGTCCTCGGCTTCGCCGTCCTGTTCGACACGCCCCCGGCCATCGCGCTGACCGCGGCCGCCCTGGGCGCCGTCGCGAACGCCGGCCGCCTCGCGCTCGTCGACGGTGGCTCGACCCCGCCGATCGCGGCGGCGGGGGCCGCACTGCTCGTGGGGCTGGGCGCCTACCTCGTCGGCGACCGCCTCCGGGCGGCACGGGTCACCCTGACCGTCCCGGCCGTTCTCATCATGGTCCCCGGCGCCGCGGCCTACCGGGCGATCACGGGCGTCATCGCGGGCGACACGCTGCTCGCGATCCAGAACGGCTTCACGGCGGTGTTCGTGGTCGTCGCGCTCGCGATCGGGCTCACCGTCGCCCGCGTGCTCACCGAGCGCGAGTGGTCGGTGCCGCGACGCTGAGCCGGCCCGTCGAGGCACGACCCCTCCGCTGTCAAGCCGTCGCGACGGTGCGACCGGTCGGTTAGCGTCGGAGGATGGGACTCTTCCGCAGCCTCCGCACGCCGCCCCCGGCGCAGCCCGTCTCCGGCCATGTGACGATCGACCCGGTCACCGACCGGGCCCCGTGGCGGCTCTGGGCGGACGGCCTCGGCGTCCTGTCCATCCGCGCCCTGCAGATCATGATCGTCGCGGCCATCGCGGCCGTGGCGATCCTCGGCATCCAGCAGATCACCGTCGTCACGATCCCGCTGGTGCTGGCGCTCATCTTCGCGTCCGCCTTCGCGCCGGTCATGACGTGGCTGCGGGGGCGCGGCGTCCCCTCGCTCGCCGCGACGCTGCTGGCCCTCCTCGCGATCGTCGTGATCCTCGGCGCGGTGGGCTGGCTGATCGTCTGGGCGGTGCGCGACCAGTGGGACGAACTCGCCACCCAGGCCGCGCAGGGCTTCCAGGACCTGCTCGCCTGGGCGCGGACGCTGCCGTTCGACATCGACCACGACCGGATCGACCAGTGGCTGAGCCAGCTCAGCGGCTACCTCACGAGCGCCCAGTTCGGCTCCGGCGCCCTGGCCGGGGTGAGCGCGGTGGCGAACTTCGTGACCGGCTTCGTGCTGATGATCGTCATGCTCTTCTTCTTCCTCAAGGACGGCCCGCAGATGTGGGCGTTCCTGCTGCGACCGTTCCGCGGCGAGAAGTACGAGCGGGCCGTGCGCATCGGCGACAAGACGGTCTCCACCCTCGGCTCGTACGTGCGCGGGACGGCGACCGTCGCTGCGGTGGACGCCGTGGGCATCCTCATCGGGCTGCTCATCCTGCAGGTGCCGCTCGCGGTCCCCCTCGCGGTTCTCGTCTTCCTGCTCGCGTTCATCCCGATCGTGGGCGCGACGCTCGCGGGGATCCTCGCCGCGCTCGTCGCCCTCGTCGCGAACGGCTGGGTCGTGGCGCTCCTCGTCGTCGGCGTCGTGGTGCTGGTCAACCAGCTGGAGGGCAACCTGCTGCAGCCCGTGCTGATGGGCCGGTCGATGAAGCTCCACGCCTTCGTCGTCCTGGTGGCGCTGACGATCGGCACGGTCCTGAGCGGCATCGTCGGCGCGGTCCTCGCCGTGCCGATCACCGCCGTCGCCTGGGGCATCGTCCAGGTCTGGGACGGGCCGGACACACCGGCGCGATGGGCGCGTCCGAAGCGGCGGCCGGTCTCCGCGTCGCGTGCGCGGACGGGTGGGGCACTGCCGGGCTGACGACGGCGCTCACTCCTCCGGCGAGCGCGCCCTGCTGGGCTGCACGCGGGGAGGCTCTCCCGGCATCTTGGGGAACTCGGGCGGGAACGGCAGCTCGCCCAGGCCCGCGTCGAGGTCGCGCTGCCACCACTGCAGGAGGACGTCGATCCGACCGGGGCGCTCCTGCAGGTCCGCCCAGGGATCGCCGACCTCGGCGAGACGCCCGGGTACCGTCCGCACCGTGAAGGAGGCGGGGTCGACGCCCGCTTCCAATTCGTCCCAGCCGATCGGCGTCGCCACCGTCGCCCCCGGCAGCGCCCGGGGGCTGTACGCGCCCGCCATCGTCCGGTCGCGGTTCGCCTGGTTGAAGTCGATGAAGACGCGCTCTCCGCGCTCCTCCTTCCACCAGTTCATCGTGACCCGGTCCGGCATGCGCCGCTCGAGCTCGCGGCCGGCGGCGATCACCGCGTGGCGCACATCGAGGAACTCGAGCGTCGGCTCGATGGGGCAGAACACGTGGATGCCCCGGTTCCCGCTCGTCTTGATCCAGGCCTCCAGCCCCGCCTCCCGCAGCACCTCGCGCAGCGCGGGGGCGACGGCCGCGGCGTCGGCGAAGGTCGTCCCGGGCTGGGGGTCGAGATCGATGCGCAGCTCGACCGGGTCGTCGGTGTCGGCGGCGAGCGAGGCCCACGGGTGGAAGACGACGGTGTTCATCTGCACGGCCCAGACGGCCGCCGCGGCCTCGTCGAGGACCACTTGGGGGTGGCGCCTCCCGCTGTTGTAGGTGCACATGACCTCGTGCACGAAGTCGGGTGCACCCTTCGGCGGATTCTTCGAGAAGAACGCCTCACCGGCCACCGAGTCGGGGAACCGTTCGAGCGACACGGGGCGGTGCCCGTTCGCCCGGAGGAAGGGACCGGCGACGGAGACGACGTACTCGGCCAGCTCGTGCTTGGTGATGCCGACCGCGGGCCAGATCACGCGATTAGGGCTGGACAGGGAGACCTCCCGGTCGCCGTCCGGCCCGGGAACGGTGAGACGGATGCGCTCGGATGCCATGGCTCGACCCTACGGCCGGGTCGCGGCGTGCGACAGGGCCCGACTCAGCCGGCGAGCGCCAGAAGCGGGGCGAGGGCGTCCCGGTCGAGCTCGATCCACGGCCCCGCCGCGTCGACGACGACGCCGGTGAGCGCGGGATCGGAGGCGAGGGCTGCCGCGAGCTGCTCGGGCGCGAGAGACAGCGGGCGATCACCGCGGCCCATGGCGAGCACTTCGAGGGGGTGCGAGAAGATCTCCAGACGCCGGACTCCGTCGGCCGTACGCGCCTCGGCGAGGCCGATCCGCCCCTCCGCGTCCGTTCCGCCCGCCGCCCAGACGGGGACGCGACCGAGGATCTCCGCCACCTGCGTCGCCGTGGCATCCGTCCGCTCGCCCGACAGCGCCGCCTTCAGCTCGAACGGCGGCGGAGCCCCCTCGTCGATCGCCTTCTGCACGAGGGTGACCGGCAGCACGAGACGCGCTCCGACGACGGAGTGGTCCAGGTAGATCCCGTCGTATCCGGAGTCGACCGCCATCCGCAGGATGTTCGCGGCGGACTGACCCACGACGGATGTCGCGGCGGCCGGCTCGTCCGCGACGCTCAGCTGCATCGAGGCGCCTCCGGTGAACGCCAGGAGGAAGCGCTTGTCCTCGTGCGTCGTCACCGCGAGGCTCAGCCCCTGCCCGGCGGCGAGAAGCGCCTGCGCGTCCCCCTGCGCGCGGACGTACAGCGGTCCCTGCAGGGCCTGGCGCATGACATTCATGACGTCGCCGCTCTGCGGCTGCTCGGGCAGGGCGGCGAGGGCGGCCTGCAGCAGGGTGTTGTCGATCATGCCCGGCACCGTCTGCGTGGCCGCCGGTGCGGCTGCGGCCGCGCGGGCGGCCGGCACGACGGGCGGCGGGTCCGCCGCCTCGGCGTCGGGGAGGGAACGCGCCGATTCGGCTCCCTGACCGAACGTGCTCACCGAGATCCCGACGTGCGGCACGACCTCCGGCTCGACGACGGGCGCGGGCTCGGTCGGCTGGTCGGGAACGGGCTCGGGGACCGATCCGCTCTTGTCGCGTCGTGAGAACAGGGCCATGGGACGAGCCTATGCGAGGCGGCGACGACCCGACACGGCGCCGCGGCCCTCTCGTCCTGCGCATCGGGCTCCGCAGGTCAGGATCGCATGTATACATATACATGGGGAGAGAGGCATGTAGGCATGCTGGAGGTATGCACGATCCCGAAGAGGAGTGGCGGCGCTACGCGACCGCCCTCGGCCACGCCCTCGCGCGGGCGCGCTCCGCGCGCGGGCTCTCGCAGGAGCGTGTCGCCCACGCCGCAGGCATCTCGACGTTCACCTATCGCAAGCTCGAGAAGGGCGAGTCGAACCCCGGCACGCCGGCCAACCCGCGCCTGCGCACGCTGGTGGCCCTCGGGCAGGTGCTCGGCATCGATCCCGCCGACCTGCTGCCCCCGCCCGACGCCGACTCCGGCATCGCACCGGGCCGGTGATGTCGGACGCCCCCGGTTCACTGGAGTCGGAGGTCGTGCCCGCCTCCCCCGCGGCGAGCTCATCGCCGCGGCGTCGAACGTCCGATGAGCGGGGAGAAGGGCATGACGGTGAGCGAGGGGCGGAGCGACCCGGACCGGGATCGGAAGGGGTCGGCGACGTGCACCCGACCGTGGTGCGTGACGGCGCACGGTGAGACCTCGCACCCCGACGACGAGGACCACCGCAGTGCCGGGCTCGGCGTCGCGGTGCACACCCGCTCGCGCGCCGGGCGCGGCCACCGCACGATCGCCGAGGTCGGTCTCCTGCAGCGGCGCACCGACCCCGAGGTCTGGCTGGTGATCGAGGACGGGGCAGGCCTCCACGCGGAGGTCACGCTCGAGAGCGCGCGCCGGATCGTGCGCGCGGTCGCCGCGGACCCGGTGCTGCGCGACGCCCTCGTCCCCTCGGCGGGCGACGCTAGAGCTTGACGATCGGAGCGATCTTGATCAGGAGCTTCTTGGCGCCTGCGCCGTCGAACCGCACGTGGGCGACGCGCTTGGCCCCCTCACCGGTCACGAGGTCGACGCGGCCCTCGCCGAAGTCGTCGTGGCGGATGCGATCACCGGGCGCGATCTCGAGGTCTCCGTTGTCCCGGACCTTGGCGGGGATGCGGTTGGCGAACTTGGAGAGGTCGCCCGCCGGCTTCTCCCGGCGTGGCAGCGGGACGAGGTCGTCGCCGTAACGCGACCCTCCCGCGCCGCCGAAGCCTCCCCCCGGGCGCCGCGCGTTCAGAGCGCGCGACTGCATCCCGCCACGGGAGTTGACGTCCCCCGGCGATTGACGCCAGTCGATGAGGTCGTGCGGGATCTCCTGCAGGAAGCGGCTCGGCATCGCCGCCGACACCTCCCCGAACTGGGCGCGGGTCATGGCGAGCGAGAGGTGCAGTCTCTTGCGCGCCCGGGTGAGCGCGACGTAGAAGAGGCGTCGCTCCTCCTGCGGACCGCCGGGCTCTCCCGCCGAGATCCGGTGCGGGATCAGGTCCTCCTCGACGCCGGTGACGAACACCGCGTCGTACTCGAGACCCTTGGCGGTGTGCATCGTCATGAGCGAGACCGTGCCGGTCGCGTCGTCCAGATCGTCCGCGTCCGAGACGAGGGCGACCTCGGTGAGGAAGTCCAGGACCGTCCCCTCCGGGTTGTTGCGGGCGAACTCCCGCGTCACCGCCACCAGTTCGTCGAGGTTCTCCACGCGCGCCTCGTCCTGAGGGTCCTTCGAACGGCGCAGCGCATCGAGGTACCCGCTCTTGTTGAGCAGGACGGTGAGGCCCTCGGTGACCGCGGTCGGCGGTGCGACCTCGCCCGAGGCGGGCAGAAGGATGGCGGACGCCTCGGCCAGCACGGCGTCCAGCTGCGCGATGGCCTGTTGGAGCTTGGGACCCACCCCCAGCGCCGACGCGTTGGCCAGCGCGTCGCGGAACGTGATGCCCTCCTCCTGCGCGTACCGGGCGATCGTCGTCTCGGTGACGTCTCCGATCCCCCGCCGGGGCCGGTTCAGGATGCGGCGCACGCTCAGCTCGTCGGCGGGGTTCGCGACGGCGACGAGGTAGGCCAGGGCGTCCTTGATCTCGGCGCGGTCGTAGAACTTCGTGCCGCCCATGATCTTGTACGGCACGGCGGCGCGGATGAGGATCTCCTCCAGCGCACGGGACTGGGAGTTCGTGCGGTAGAACACCGCCATCTCGCTGTACGGGACGCCCGCGCGGCGCAGGGCCTCGACCTCGTCGGCCACGAACTGGGCCTCGTCGTGCTGCGAGTACCCCGTGTAGCCGACGATCGGTTCGCCGGCCCCGACATCCGTCCACAGCTTCTTGTCCTTGCGGTCGAAGTTGTTGCTGATGACGGCGTTCGCCGCGCTGAGGATGGTCTGCGTCGAGCGGTAGTTCTGCTCGAGCAGGACCACCTTCGCCCCCGGGTAGTCGCGCTCGAACTCGGTGATATTGCGGATGTCCGCGCCGCGGAACGCGTAGATCGACTGGTCCGAGTCGCCGACGACGGTGAGCGAGGCGGCCTCCTCGGTCGGGGCGTCGAAGATCATCATCCCGCTGTCGTGCGCGTGCCCGTCCGCGCCCGGCGGGCGCGTGAGCTCGTGGATGAGCGCGTACTGGGCGTGGTTGGTGTCCTGGTACTCGTCGACGAGGATGTGCCGGAACCTCTTGCGGTACACGTCCGCCACGTGCGGGAACGCCCGGAACAGGTAGACCGTCTGGCCGATGAGATCGTCGAAGTCGAACGCGTTCGCCCGCTGCAGCGAACGCTGGTAGTCGGCGAACAGCTCCGCGAAGACGCGCTCGGCCGGGTCGCTCAGGTTCGCGGTGCGGGCGAACGACTCGGCATCCGCGAGCTCGTTCTTGAGCTTGGAGATCCGACCCTGCACCGACGCCGGCGTGAGTCCGAAGGCATCGGCCTCGTGCTCCTTGACGAGTCTCTTGATGAGGGCGCGCGAGTCGCCGGAGTCGTAGATGGTGAAGTTCTTGGTGAAGCCGAACTGCTCCGCCTCACGCCGGAGGATCCGCACGCACGCGGAGTGGAAGGTCGAGATCCACATGCCCTGGGCGACGTCTCCGATGAGACCCTGCACGCGCTCGCGCATCTCGCCGGCGGCCTTGTTGGTGAAGGTGATGGCGAGGATCTGGCTGGGCCACGCCTCACGACCGCGCAGCAGCGAGGCGATTCGTCGCGTGAGGACGCTGGTCTTGCCCGACCCCGCACCGGCGACGATCAGGAGCGCGGGGCCCCGGTAGGTGACCGCCTCACGCTGCGGCTCGTTGAGTCCGGCCAGCAGCTCGTCGTCGGCTCCGCTCCGCTCCGCGGGACGGCGGACGATGACGGGTTCGATCGGGTCGCTCATAACGCGTCAAGTCTAGGTCGCCCCGGCGACACGCCTCCCGTCGGCGACGCACCGTCCCGGCGCGTCAGAGCAGGCGACGCTCGCTCGCCCACGCCGTCAGTTCGTGGCGCGAGGAGAGCTGGAGCTTGCGCAGCACCGCCGAGACATGGGTCTCGACGGTCTTGATCGAGATGAACAGCGTCGACGCCACCTCTTTGTAGGCATAGCCGCGCGCGATGAGGCGCATGACCTCCTGTTCGCGTGCCGACAGACGGTCGAGCTCGTCGCCCGTGGCCGCGGTCTCTCCCGACACCGCCCCGAAGGCGTCCAGGACGAATCCGGCCAGGCGCGGCGAGAACACGGCGTCGCCGTCGGCGACGGCGTGCACGGCCCGGCTCACTTCGACGCCGGAGGAGCCCTTCGTGATGTAGCCCCGGGCTCCGGCACGGATGACCCGGACGACGTCCTCGGCGGCGTCCGAGACGCTCAGCGCGAGGAATCGCGTCGGCACGGCGGTCGACGCGCGGATGACCTCTTCGCCGCCGGTCGCCTCGCGTCCCGCTCCGCCGGGGAGGTGCACGTCGAGGAGTACGACGTCGGGCCGTGTCTCGGCGACGACGGCGATGGCCCCCGGGACGTCGGAGGCCTCGCCGACGACGCGGACGGTCTCGTCGAGGTCGCTGCGCAGCCCCGATCGGAAGATCGAGTGGTCGTCGACGATGACGACGCGGACGCCCTCAGCCACGGCTCTCGCCCCCGTCACCGTCGTAGCGGAGATGGATCTCCGTGCCGGCGTGCCCCGAGGACACCGTCGCCGTGCCGCCGGCACGCCGCATCCGGCCGACGATCGACTGCCGGATGCCCAGGCGGTCGGCGGGGACCGCGTCGGGGTCGAATCCCGCCCCGCGGTCGCGGACGTACACGTCCACGCCGCCGGCGCGGCCCTCGAGGTACACCGAGACCTCGCCGCCGGCATGCCGCGCGGCGTTGAGCATCGCCTCGCGCGCCGCGGCGGCCACCTCACCGCTGGCCCGCTCGGTCGACGCGCCCGCCGCCACCACGTCGATGCGCACCGGGAAGTCGAGCTCGAGGGCGGCGGCGTAGTCGCGCAGATCCGTGGGCAGGTCGCTGTCGGCCGGCTGATCGCCGTCGTACAGCCAGGCGCGCAGCTCGCGCTCCTGCGCACGCGCCAGTCGGGCGACCTCGCTCGAGGCCCCACCCCGGTTCTGGATGAGCGCGAGGGTCTGGAGCACGGAGTCGTGGAGGTGCGCCGCCATCTCCGCGCGCTGCTCCTCGCGGATGCGCCGGATCCGCTCACCGGAGAGCTCCCGCCACCGTTCGACGAGGTTCGACGAGGCGAGCACCGCGAGGCCCGCGAGGGGCAGGAGCGCGAGGAGCGCGACCCCCACGCCGGACCCGCTCGCCGCCACGACCACGAGCGCGAAGACGGCGAGGAGGACGACCGCCGCGACGATCCGGACGATGCCCGCGTGGCGAGGCCCGCGCGCGGGGTCGCGTCGATCGACGAGGGCGGCCCACACGCCCGCGGCGGTCGCCGCCGCGGTGCCGAGCACGATGGCCGGAGCGAGCAGGAGGGGAACCGCCTGCCCCACCGGCCCCACCGACCCGAAGGCGCGCACCGCAGCGCCCGCAGCGCCCAGGCCGGCGAGCACGGCGGCGGCGATCAGCAGCCATGCGACCGGCGCGGCGCGACTGACCGGGGCCTCGCCGGCGTCGCGCGGCGCGAACGCCCAGCACCAGGCGTACAGGAGGACACCCGCTCCGCCGAAGAACGCGAGCACCACGAACAGCGCGCGCACGGCGACGACGGGCGCACCGAGGTGTCGCGCGAGCCCCTCGGCCACCCCCGCGACCAGGCGCTCCCGCGGGCGGGCGAGCGCCGGTCGCGGCGGCGGCACGGGGCACGCAACGGGCGCCGTCCTCCCGGGGACGGCCGCGTGCAAGAGCCGTTCTGCGGGCGTCGCGGCGGAGGGTGTCATGCCGCTCATCCAACCACCCGGACCCGCTCCCGCACCGCCCCCGGTGCCGGGAATCAGGGGCCACTCAGGGGTTCCCCTCATGGTCGAGGCGCGCGTCGCCGGGCGAGGATCGAGTCATGACCACGCCCCACCAGGAGACGTCGCCCCCCTCCGCGTCGCCGACGCCGTCCCGCCGCGCGAGCGATCGCTTCTTCGCCTGGACGGCCGGGCTCGGGCTCGTGCGGGGCGACGGCTGGATCGGCGGGGTGGCCGCCGGCATCGGCGCGAGGCTGCGCATCGATCCCCTCATCGTGCGGGGCATCCTCGTCGTCGCCGGGCTGTTCGGTCTTCCCGTGCCGTTGCTCTACGCGTTCGCGTGGGGGCTCCTCCCCGACCTCGACGGTCGCATCCCGCTGCGCGACGCCCTGCACGGCCGGTTCGAGACGGCGCAGGTCGGCATCCTCGTGGTCGCACTGTTCGGACTCGTCCCGGTGATGCCCGCGCTCCTGTTCGTCGGCGGCATCCCGTCCTGGATGTCCGCGCCCGGCCTCGGCGGCTGGTCGCCGCTGTCAGCCGTCGCCGCCCTCGTCGGTGCGGTGCTGGTCGCCGGGCTCCTCTTCGTCATCGTGCGCGCGGCTCGCCGCACCGCGTACGCCGTAGACCCGGCGGCCCCGTCCACGCAGCGCACGGCTTCCGCTGCCTCCGGGGAGCCGGCTCCGTCCGCCGTCGGGCCCGGTTCGGGACCGGGCCGGGACGCGGACGCGGAGGGGGTGGATGCCGCCGGCTTCGCGGCGTCCACCCTCTCCCTCTCCCCCTCCCTCTCCTCGGAGTCGCCCCCCGCCCCGCTGCCTCCCGGCGACGCACCGCCCGCGTCCGACGACGCCGCCTACGCCGCCTGGCGGGAGCAGCACGCCTCGTGGCGGGCGCAGGAGGACGCCTGGCGGCGCGAACAGCAGGACGCCGACCGCGCCGCGCGCGATCAGGCGCGCCGCGAGCGCCAGGAGCGGGCGGCGGCCTTCACGGCGGCGGCCGAGGAACGACGGCGCCTGCGCCGGGCGACCTCTCCGCGCACGCCGTTCGCCTTCGTCGCGACGGCGGTCGGCGTCGCGCTCGTCGCGGGCACGGTGGCTGCCGTGCAGCAGGACGGGCCGCTCGCCCTCGCGCGCGGACTCTTCGTCGTCGCGCTGGTGCTGGCGGTCGCGATGGCGGTCGCAGGCACCCTGCGTCGTCGCAGCGGCTTCCTCGCCTTCGTCACCGCCGTCGCCCTCGGAGCCGGTGCCATCGCGGTCGCCGTACCGACGGCGACCGCCCTGCACGTGGGCTCTCAGAGCCTGTCCAACATCCACCCGCAGGGGCGCGCATCGGCCGCCGATCCGTTCGTGCAGCCCTGGGGCGACCTCTGGATCTCACTCGAGGACACCGGGCACGACGGCGACCTGCACGTGGACAGGCGGAACGCGATCCCCGGCTCGAGCAACATCACCCAGATCGCCTACGCGCGGGGCGTGGCGATCGAGATCGACCTGACGACGCGGGGCGCGCTGGTCGAGCACTGGAGGACCGGGCCGGGGGCCAAGGAGTTCGTCCGCCTCGACGACGCCGGACTCACCGCGACGACGCTCCCCGACGGACGCACCCGATACACCGGGACGCTCGGCGACGAGGACGCCCGCACCCGCGTGAGCCTCTTCCTCGAGCAGGACGGCGGATCCGTCGTCTTCCAGCGCGGGGACGACGATCCCGGAGACGACGCTCCCCGAGACGACACACAGACGAGTGAGGGCGACCGATGAGCACCGACGACGACGCACCGACCGCGGAACTCCTGCCGCTCGCCGAGCCGGACGCCGATCCGGCGGTCGGATCCGCGACCACCGAGACCGGCGACCTCCCTGGTCCGGCCGGGCCTCGCGTGCGCTGGGCCGGCATCGTCTGGGGCCTCGCGCTCGCCGCGGTGGCGGCGTTCGGATTTTGGCTCACGGGCGCTCCGGGCGGCGTCGACGAGCTCGTCGCCGCCGCGCCCACGCTCACGCCCACCGGACTGCTGTCGGTGATCCCGCTCACCCTCGGTGCGCTCGCGCTCGTCACGGGGGTCGCGGGACTGCTCCGAGGCGCGCAGCGCCGCGCGGCCCGCCGCCGCGCCACCGCCTCCACGACCGACTGAGACAGAATGGGTGCCGTGCGCACCCTGCTGAACATCATCTGGATCGTCTTCGCGGGATTCTGGCTGTTCCTCGGCTACCTCCTCGCGGGGGTGCTGCTGTGCATCCCGATCATCACGATCCCGTGGGCGATCGCGTCGTTCCGCACCGCCGGCTACGTCATCTGGCCGTTCGGGCGGACGATCGTGGCGAAGCCGACCGCGGGCATCGGCTCGTTCCTCGGCAACGTCGTCTGGGTCGTCCTCGCCGGCTGGTGGCTCGCGCTCGGACACCTGGTGAGCGGGATCGCCCTGTGCATCACGATCATCGGCATCCCGATGGCGATCGCGGACTTCAAGCTGATCCCGATCTCCCTCATGCCCCTCGGCAAGGACATCGTCTCCACGCGCGACAGCCCCTTCTGACCCCCTGCCCCGCCCCGCGCACCCGCGAGACCGCGCGAGGCCGCGCGACACGGGGCGTCACGGGCGGTCACGGGGCGACACGGGCCTGGCTTCGCGGGGTCGACCGGGTTAGCGTGGAGGCGTTCCGGATGTCCGAGGGGCGGGATCGCCCCACGGCTCCGGACATCGCGGCGATCCGGGTGGTCCCGGGCACCGGCTCATACCCGGTCGCGTTGCGGGTTCGACTCCCGCCGTCGCGTCCACTCTCGAGAGCCCGCGATCCCAGTCATAGCAAGGGATCGTGGCCACTCAGTCGGCGCCGGAATGCGCTACTGGACGCGGTTTGGACACAATCGCGGTCGTACGAGCCTGGTCGAGCGCGGCCGAAACGGCATCGACATCGTCATCGAAGAGGTCTGCGTAGACGTCCACCGTCATGGCTGCGGAAGCGTGGCCGAGCATCCGCTGGACCGCCTTCACGTTCGCTCCCGACGCGATCGCGAGCGACGCCGCAGTGTGTCTCAGATCGTGCACCGTTATCCGGGGCAGCCAGCATCGGCGAGCGCGCGCATGAACCATCAACGCAACGTGCCGGAAGACCGTGGCCGCTGTATGTACTCGTAGCCTTCACCGAACAGGAGTGCGCCCGGTTCCTTGCCTTCGGCGAGCGCGCCAAGCGTCTCTGCGAGGAAGTTGGGGTAGCCAACGGAGCGAAGCTCGTGGGTCTTCGGAGTTCCGACATCCAGCTCGGAACCGACCCGCACGGCGTTCTGGTTGACGGAGAGTCGGCGCCGGTCGAGATCGAGGTCTCTGACGCGGAGCGCGGAGAGCTCACCCCCGCGGAGTCCCGTGTATGCCGCTGCGTAGACGATGGTCGCGTGCGCGGGCCCGGCGGCACCGGCAAGTTGGGGCGTACGCGGTAGCCGCGCCGCGTCCGCTCGCGTCCCTCACCCGCCGTCGCACGCCCACATGCCGAGAACGTAGCGATCGTGCACACGCCGATGGTTCAACCACATGCGCGCGCAGCTCTCTGTCATGACCCAAGAGGAAAGCGTTCTGGCTGGGCTGATCGTGGGATGGCCCAGCACGTCGCGTTCCTCGTCGGCCACCAAGCGCTCGTCCCCGAAGCGCGTTGGGTCCTCAATGACGGCACAACCATTCACGCTATGAAGTTCCACGACGTCTCGTCGATGGCCGAGTCGGATGATGCGCACCGTCCGGTCCTCAGACTCGTCTGTCCACATCCAAAACTCGCGCGCCCCGTCGAGCTTCTCCATCAGCGCCATGCCGATCCCCGCGTAGCCGCTCGGATCTGGGACTGGGAACCAATCCAAAGCGTCGTCGTACGCGCGACGCGTGATCACCCTGGGCTCGCGAAACACCCAAGCGGCCGGTAGTGGGAACCATCTGTCCTCCGGCAACATCACCAGAGATAGGTCTCGGCGGGGTCGTAGCCAAGACCTTCAAGGTGGGCGTCGAGCTGAGCTTGCGGCGCGGCGCGGCTGCCGAACCCGTTCAACGCGAAGCCGCTCGTGTCCGCATCGTCCGGGACGCGAAAGATCATGTCGGCACCAAAGGCCTTAGTGCTGATGTTAGCCACCTTGAGGATCCTGCTTTCCTTCTTGGGTAACGTCGACCACAACACACATCCCGTCGCGTGGCCGCGGCGCCTGTCACCATCGAGCGATGCGAGCTCCTGGAGTTCGCGAATGGCACTCGCGACTCCTAAGCGGAACCCGCGCCACGTCGCCAATGTCGACTACGCCGGCGAGATCCGTCCCCAGTCTCCCGCCTGTCCGTCTACGAAACAGTTGAAGGCATCCACAACTACCTTCTTCCCGTCCACCGAGGTGGCGAACTTCTTGAACGCGGGGATCTGCCACAGTACAGCGCCAGCCGCACCGAGGACACCGCAGACAACTGCAGTTTCCGCAACCCGTCGAAGATCAAGCATGGGTGTGATTTCGAGGCTCGACATGTTCCAGTCCGTCCGTTCGTGTGAGAAGTGCACCGCAGGTCGGCGACGTAGCGAAGGTACCATAGTTTCACTCAGATGAGTAAAACTAGTTCGATTATGAGTGACGGGCCGGATACAAGGTAAGATCTTCCCATGCCTACCCTTCGAGTGACGGTGGTTCCAGTGGCACTGCGCGCCAATGACGACCCGACGCGACCCGCGCTGTCACTCTCCTACTTCAGCCTGGACTCGGGATGGCTATCCGAGGCTGTCTCCGAGCCTTCAGATGTGGTCGGCCTTGCTCGGCAACTTCTTTCGCGCGCTGTACCGGACGAGCTTCTGACCGAGGAGTTCGATGCGATCTACACCCTTCGTCTAGAGAACGCGGGGGTCGAGTACTCGTCTGGCTCTCCGAATCTGCTTCTGACGGCGACCCTCCCCATCGCGGTCACAGAACTGCGAAGTGATGCTTGGACGGAGTTGGTCCCTTGGCCTGCCAACGCCCGAAGGAGCGAGCAGCGAGCGCCGCTCGATCCCGTCAGGCTCGCGATCGCAGGATATTGGCGCGAGCAACTCACGAAGACAACAGCGGCGCTCGACCTCTTGCCGAAGTACTTTCCCGCATCGCAGGTGCGGGCTGTCTACGAGTCTCTGTGGGGAGGGGGCCAAGCTGAGAGCAACTTCCAACGCTGGTTGACGACGGCGCGCGATACCAACGGAGCGGCCATCTGTGAAGAGGTAATCGACTCATCAGTGCGGGAGGAAGCTCAAGCCGCGTTCGCGAGGAATCTCACGGCGACCGGCATGACTGCGGGCATGACGACAGCGACGGCGGTAGCGCGGGCGTGGGACCCGAAGTTCGTCGGAACGAGCGGCAAGGTATCGGCACTGGCTGGGCTCGCGGTGATTCCTGCCGCAGTCGTCGCAGGCGCGCTTGTGGGATCGCTGGTCAGTTGGCAGCGCTCCAGAATTACCGGAAGGCCACCAGCGTGGTATCAGCGAACGGTCGCAACTCGATCGGACCTGAAGGCGCTATACGTCGTTCGACCAGCGGTTACGTTGCCTTCCGCAACGTTCGTGGGCTAGGACGGTTGCAGGCCATGACCCACCGGGCGCGAAGCGGCAGAACGAGCAGGCGCCCGTCGAAGTCAGGCTGTGCAAGACTCGCCGTGTTCTCAACCGCGCTACGCATCCGACCGTTGTCGACGGGGCGTTCGCACTCGCGGCGCGACCGAGACATCCGAACGCGCTCAGCACATTTCAACGGCATCATCGAACGAGGGCGGGCCGCTGCGCGGTGACTCTGGATCGAGGCACCCATCGGAGCGCCCGAGGTCGCCGCTCGCCAGGGATGATGTCGGTGTCGATACGATCCGCCGGTACGGCGCTGGAGAGCACGAGCTCAATCCATGCGAGCGCAACGCTCTGCGGGTCTGCCGCACCGGTAGGTGACATCTGAGGTGGATTGCCCGGGAGGGCGCCCTGGACGGATGTCATTGTGCCCAAGCCTTATCTGAGCGAGTTCCGTGACGACGTCGTGCGCGTCGCGCGTGGTCGCGAACCCGGAGCGACCATTGAGCAGATCGCGACCGACTTCGGCGTGCACCCGATGACCCTCACGGAGTGGGGCGGCGCGCCGCAGTCGAGGAGGGTGCGAAGCCGGGCGTGACCTGGTCACAGGGCGCGGAGCTGCGGGAGGCTCGGAAGCGGATCCGGCCCCTGGAGCAGGAGGTCGAGGTGCTGCGACGTATCTGTCGCAGGCGAACCTGCCGGGAAAAGGCTCGGCCAGCTCGTGACCGAGCTCGCCGTCGACGGGGTTCCTGTCGCGGTGACGTGACGGGTGCGGGGGCTCGCTCGCCAGCCTAACTACCAGTGGTTGGTTGCCCCCATAACCGATGCTGAACTCGTCGCGGCGTATCGCGCGAATACGTTGTTCGACGCGCACCGCCACGATCCGGAGTTCGGTTACCGGTTCCTGCTCGGCGAAGCCCGTGCCGCGGGCGAGGCCATGGCGGAGCGGACGGCGTGGCGGATCTGCCGTGACAACGGGTGGTGGTCAGCCGGATCACACTTTCCCCTTGTACGTCACTATCCTGGAAGTCTACCGCCCGCAATTTTCGGGAGCGTCGGCGGACCCGTCTAGGTTGAGATTATGAGGTTTTTGACAGTCCAAAGCGACTCGGTCGGCCCCACGGGTGGAGCAGAGCGGTGAGTGCGGCAGGGCGCCAAGCTCCGTACGCCTCGCTTGATGCCGCCTTTGAAGGGCACAGCATCGCGCTCGAAAATCGAGAGCTCATACGCACAGTCATGAGCAGGCTCCCCATCGACGGCTACTACTCGAGAGCGGGCTACATCAAGGCGACGCGGACCGACAGTCCCCGCGCAATGCACATCGCACCCGGATACACGAACGGGTTCCTCAGCGAAGAGGAGATACTCGAGACGGCTGGCGATGTCGAGCGCTGGAAGAGCAGCCGGCACGGACTCTGGGGGTTGAGTCACCCGGAGAACCGGATGCGAGATGGTGGAGCCAGGCGATCTGCTCACCAACGGGCTTCACAGTCTTGTCCGACATGCGGCCTGCAACTGCCGCTCACCGGCGTCTGCGCCGAGTGCAACTGACACCCCGAGATCAGTGCATGACCGAGATCACGGTGCCTCAGACTCACAGGATCAGTGGCACGACCCCTGCTGCGGTGCGTGCTGGAATGGAGCACGCGATCCTGATCCTGGACTCCGATGCCGTGTTCGTTGACACCCTTGCCTCGATGCTCACAAAGTCGGCGTACCCTCCGACTGTTGAGCAGATCGCACCCGGCGCGACGCCAATCCAGATCCCGCGCTACGAGCAAAACGTTCCTGAATTGATCGAGTGGTCCGACGGCGTCGACTAGATGCTCCTCTCCCGTGGACACCATGTGGACACAGCCCGCGCGCATCCAGACCGGTTCCGCTGATCAGAACCGAACGACACGAGACTCGAGCACAGCTCACGCTCCTTGATTTACCAGGGCGCGACGGACCATCCCGCGTGATTCCGCGCTTCTCCGGCAACACCGAGATCAGCGCAACCGCAGTTTCGACTCCCGCCGTCGCGTCCGCCGCGCCCTGCGGTAACACTCCACCCGGGCGGCGGCAAGGGGGCCACCCGATCCGCGCGACATCCGTAGCGTGGCGCTCATGACCGACATGTACACGGCACAGGACCCCACCACCCAGTACCCCCGGCCTCCGTTCCCCCCTCAGCAGCAGAAGGGCCCCGGCGACATCCACGAGATGGACCCGGCGCCCGATCACGGCGAGAAGACGTACATCGGGTTCGGACGCCTCCCGGGGCGCAAGGCCCTCGTCACCGGCGCCGACTCCGGCATCGGACGCGCCGTCGCGATCGCCTACGCCCGCGAAGGCGCCGACGTCGCCCTGTCGTACCTTCCCGTCGAGCAGGAGCAGGCCGAAGAGGTCGCCGAACTCATCCGCGCGGAGGGCCGCACCGCCGTGCTCCTCCCCGGCGACCTGCAGGACGAGCAGACGAACATCGACGTCGTCGAGAAGGCCGTCGCGGAGCTCGGCGGCCTCGACATCCTCGTCATCAACGCGGGCACGATGCCCACCGTCGACAGCATCGACGACTTCGAGACGAAGACCCTCGACCACGTCGTCCAGGTCAACATCTATCCGCTGTTCTGGCTCACCAAGGCCGCCTCCGCGCACCTGAAGCCGGGCTCCGCGATCATCACGACGTCGAGCATCCAGGGCTTCGACCCCTCGCCGTCGCTGGCGGAGTACGCGGTGTCCAAGGCGGGCATCGCCAACTGGACGCGGGCCACGGCGCAGCAGCTGATCGAGCGCGGCATCCGCGTCAACGGCGTCGCACCCGGCCCCATCTGGACGCCGCTGCAGCCCGCGTTCGTCCCGAACGAGAAGATCGAGCACTTCGGCGAGCAGACCCCGATCGGCCGCGCGGGCCAGCCCGTCGAGCTCGCACCGGCGTACGTGTTCCTCGCGTCGCAGGAGTCGAGCTATGTCGTGGGCGAGACGATCGCGGTCACCGGCGGGATGCCCGTCACGTGAGACGCGCCGCGCCGATCGGTCACCGGATGCCGCGGGCAGGCAGCCGGTGACCGTCGTCGGCCGCCCCGACCTGCGCACGTACGCCGCGATCGGCGACGGGCGCACGGTCGCGCTCGTCGCCGGCGACGGCGGGATCGACTGGCTGCCGTTGCCCCAGCTCGACTCGACGCCCGTGTTCGCCCGCCTGCTCGACGACGACGACGGCGGATGCATCGAGCTGGCACCGGACGCGGAGTACACGGTGCGGCGTCGCTACCTGGCGGGGACGAACGTGCTCCAGACGACGTTCCGGACGGCATCCGGCTCGGTGCGCGTCACCGACGCCCTGGTCACCGGCGTCGCGGGACGCCTCCCCTGGGCACAGCTCGTGCGTCGCGTGGAGGGCGTCGACGGCGAGGTCCGGCTGCGGTGGGCCGTCCGGCCCGGGACCCGGCTGCACACGGCGTCGCCCTGGATCGTCCGCACCGACGGCCACCACCTGCTGCGCGTGGGACGGACGACCCTCGCCGTCCTGACCGACGGCCTCGGCCGCGCCCGCGCGACGGAGGACGCCGCCGGGCTCCCCGCCGTCACCGGCGTCGTGACCGCCACGGCGGAGTCGCGGCACCTCCTCGCCGTCGTCGCGACCGACGACGAGCCGCTGCATCTGCCCGCTCCCGAACACCTCGACGCGAGCGTCGACCGCTCGATCGCGGGGTGGCGCGCGTGGTCGCGCGAATTCTCCTACGACGGCCCGTGGGCGGACGCCGTCCAGCGCAGCGCGCTCGCGCTGAAGCTCCTCGTCTACGCACCCACCGGCGCGATCGCCGCCGCCGCGACGACCTCGCTCCCCGAGAACCCCGCCGGCGGCAAGAACTGGGACTATCGCTTCGCCTGGGTGCGCGACCTCGCCTACACCGCCCATGCGCTCGTGCGCTTCGGGCTGCGCGAAGAGACCCACGCCGCCCTGTCGTGGCTGCTGAAGACGATCCGTCGGCACGGCGGCGATCCGCACGTGATGTACACGCTGCGCGGCGACCTCGTCGAGGGGGCCGACGAGTTCGAGGCCCCGGGCTGGTCGGGGATCGGCCCCGTCGTCACCGGGAACCCCGCGCACGGGCAGCTGCAGCTCGGCGTCTACGGCGACATCTTCGCCATCTGCCGCACCTACGTCGACGCCGGGAACGTCCTGGACGTCGAGACCGGCGTCCTGCTCGCCCGCCTCGCCGATCGGGTGTGCGACCTGTGGCGCAGCCGCGACTCGGGAATGTGGGAGCTGCCGGCCCTCGAGCACTACACCTCGTCGAAGATGGGCTGCTGGCAGGCCCTCCGCGACGCCGTCCACCTCGCCGAGGCCGGGGCGATCCCGAGCCCCGCCGACCGGTGGGCGGCCGAGCGCGAACGCATCGCCGCGTGGATCGAGCGCGAGTGCTGGTCGGAGGATGCCGGGGCCTACACGATGTTCCCGGGGTCTCGGGCGCTCGACAGCTCCGTGCTGCTGCACGCCGAGAGCGGGTTCGACCGGGGCGAACGGATGTCGCGCACGGTCGATGCGCTGACGGCGGAGCTCGGGCGCGGAGCGCTGCTCTACCGCTACAGCGGTATGCCGGGCGAGGAGCACACCTTCGTCGCCTCCGCGTTCTGGCGCGCGAACGCGCTCGCCTGCGTCGGACGGCACGACGAGGCGGTCGCGGCGATCGACGAGCTGATCGGACAGGCCAACGACGTGGGCCTCTACAGCGAGATGATCGCGGAGGACGGGGCGTTCTGGGGGAACCTCCCGCAGGCGCTCAGCCACCTCGCCGTCGTCAGCGCGGCCCTGACGATCGTCGACGTCGTGCCCGCGGGCGACCTCGCGGGGCGGTGAGCCCCGACCATCCGACTCGTCGGCACACGACGTCCAACGAAAGGACAGCACATGGATCTCGGACTCTCGGGGCGCACCGCCCTCATCACCGGCGGAGACTCGGGCATCGGCTGGGAGACCGCGCGCCTCCTGCTCGAGGAGGGGGCGACCGTCTTCCTCACCGATCGCGACGAGGAGGCCCTCGCCGAGGCGGCCGACCGGCTGGGGGCACCGGCCGACCGGCTCCACCGGTTCGCGGCGGACATCACCGACGTCGCCGCGGTCGCGGAGCTCGGCCGGCGCGTGCGCGCCGCCGTCGGGGGGATCGACATCCTCGTCCAGTCCGCCGGCATCACCGGCGCGCAGGGGCTCTTCCACGAGATCGACGACGAGGGATGGACCTCGACGATCGAGACCGATCTGCTCGGCCCCGTGCGGGTCGTGCGCGAGTTCCTCGCGGACCTCCGCAGCGGCGGCTGGGGGCGGCTCGTCTTCCTCGCATCGGAGGACGCCGTGCAGCCCTACGACGACGAGCTCCCCTACTGCGCGGCGAAGGCCGGCATCCTCGCCCTGATGAAGGGCCTGTCGCGCAGCTACGCCGCGGAGGGACTGCTCGTCAACGCCGTCTCGCCCGCGTTCATCCGCACGCCGATGACGGACGCGATGATGGACAAGCGCGCCGAGGAGCGCGGCGAGAGCGTCGATGAGGCGATCGCGTCGTTCCTCGAGGAGGAACGGCCGTACATGGAACTCGGTCGTCGCGGGGAGCCCGCCGAGGTGGCCGCTGTCATCGCGTTCCTGTGCTCGGACCGCGCCTCGTTCGTCAACGGGTCGACCTACCGCGTCGACTCCGGCTCCGTCGCGACGATCTGACGCATGACCGACGACACCGAGGTGACGATCCGCCCGATCGTGCCGGACGACGCGGGGCAGGTGCTCACGATCCAGCGAGCCGCGTTCGTCGCGGAGGCGCTGATCTACGGCGACCCGGACATGGCGCCGCTCACCCAGACCCTGGACGAGGTGGCCTTCGAGCTGCGGGACAACCTGGGCTGCGTCGCGGTGCGCGGCGAGCGCATCGTCGGCGCCGCGCGCGCCGTCGCTTCCGGCGATCTGCTGCTGGTCGGACGGATCGCGATCGCGCCCGACGAGCAGGGCGAGGGGGTCGGACCCCGCCTCCTCGAGGCGCTGGAGGCCCGCGGCGCGGCGCGCGGATGCCGTCAGGCGGAGCTGTTCACCGGTTCCCTGAGCCGGCAGAACATCGACCTGTACGAGCGCCTCGGCTACCGCGAGAGCGAGCGGGTGGCGCAGGGAGACGGCACGGCGCAGGTCTTCCTGCGCAAGGACCTCCCCGGGGTCGACGGGCCGACGGCGGAACGCTCCGAGCACCCGGTGTGAGCCCGCCTCGCGGACGCGCGGATTGGCGCGGCGCGGAGCCCCCTGGAAGACTGGATGCCATGACGACCGCGCCCCTCCCGACCTTCGAGCACGATGGCCGGGCCATCGCCTACATCGACGAGGGCACCGGACCCGCCGTCATCCTCCTGCCGGAGTCGGACCAGGGCGTCGAGTCGCTCGGCACGCTGGCGAGCATCCTCGTCGAGGAGGACTTCCGCGTCGTGCGCACCGCCGGATTCGCCGGGTCCGCCGACGCCCGCGCGGCCGCGTCCGCACTGGTCGGGCTCTTGGACGCGGTGGGCATCGACCACGCCTGGATCGGCGGGCACGGTGCCGCCGGAACGATCGCGCGGGCGATCTCGCTCGATCACCACGACCGCGTCGACGGCGTGCTTCTGCTCGCTCCCGAACCGGCCGACCTCCCCTTCGCCGCGGACATCCCCGTGCTGATCATCCACGGCACCGACGACGCCGTCACCCCGATCGAGGAGAGCGAGCGCCTCCAGGCCGCGGCGCCGGCCCTCGCGAGCCTGAAGCGTGTCGAGGGCGCCGGCCATGCGTTCCCGGCCACCCATCCCGGGGAGACGTCCTGGTTCATCGAGGACTACCTCGACTGGGACTGACCTGCGCCGGGCCGCTCAGGCCGCTCAGGCGATGCGCGTCCCGGGCGGCAGGGTGCGGGCGGGCGTCCGGGTGCGCGCCCACGCCCACCACAGCAGCAGTCCCGCCAGCACGATCTGGAGGCCCAGCCCGACGAACCAGCTCGGCACGGTCTGACCGATGACCTGCTCGGGCGTCCGGTAGTCGGACTGCCTGCCGTCGCTCTTGTACAGCGCCGGATCGCACTCGTCCCAGCTCGACTCCAGCTGCGGCGCGATCTGCGCGGAGCGGACGCCGTACTTCAGCCAGCCGAACATGTCATCCGGGTTGCCGCGGTCGTCGAACCGCGTCGGCGGCGCGTCGGCGAGGATGACGAAGGGGTTGACCGGCAGCATCCACCACACGCGGTCGTACCGCGGAACGGAGTACGTGGTCGTGGTCCACTCTCCGCACACCATCCGCTCGACGTCGCCGTAGCACGGCCCCGCGCCGTCGGTGCACACCGGGTCTCCGGTGGCCGGATCGTACGCGGCCGATCGCGAGTGGCTGACGCCCTCGCTCGCGACGGCGGAGCCGATCAGCCCGAAGCCGACCACGCTGCCCACCGTCAGTGCGGCCACGACGAGGTACGTCGCGGCGACCGAGAACAGCGGCCGCGCCAGGATGCCCGACAGGGCCACGCCGATGCCGGAGATGACCCCGGTCTCTACGATCAGGACGGCGAGCGAGACGATCACCGTCGCCGGGTCGACTCCTCCTCCGAGGGTCGCCACGACGAGGAAGGGCGCCGCGACGACGGCGAAGGCGAGACCCGTGATCCATGCCGCGAGGAACTTCCCGAACAGGATCTCGCCGGTCGTCGCGAGCGTCACCTGCACGGGCGCGAGCGTCGCCGCGTCCCGGTCGCCGTTGATGCTGTTCCCGCTCAGGGTGGGCGAGACGAGCAGGACGAGCAGGAGCGTCACGTAGACGACGACGGAGTAGACGCCGGGGCCTCCCGTCCCCCACCCGCCGTAGGCGAAGAAGGAGAGGATGGTGACCCCGAGCAGGACGAGTCCGAACACGCCCAGCAGCACGTACCAGGACGCGGTCCGCACGCGCTGGAGCAGTTCGAGGCGGGCGACCGTCCACAGGCGCACGGCGTTCACGGGCGCCCCCCTTCCAGGTCGAGGAACGTGTGTTCGAGCAGCCCCGTCGCTGCGGCGAACTCCGCGACCGGCAGCCCGGCGTTCACGAGCGCGGTCAGGGCGGATGCCGCCGAGGCGTCCGAGTCGAAGGCGACCAGCACGTCCCTCCGGTCGATCGGCAGGAGTGCGGCGTCGAGCCCGAGCGTCTCCGCCACCGGCGCCGCCGCCGCCCGCGCATCGCGGTCGGCGAGGCGGATCCGCCAGGTGCGGGTGCGGGTCGCCGCGGCGGCCACCCGCTCCGAGCTCACGGTCGTCCCCTCGACGAGGAACACCGCGTCGTCGACGACCTCCTCGAGCTCCGACAGGACGTGGCTGGACAGGAGCACGGTGCGCCCCTCGGCGGCGAGGCGTCGCAGGAGCGTGCGCAGCTCGATGCGCGCCTGGGGGTCGAGACCGGAGGCGGGCTCGTCCAGCAGCAGGACGCGCGGGTCGTGCACGAGGGCGCGCGCGAGCCCCAGGCGCTGCTTCTGGCCGCGCGAGAAGACGCGGGCGGGTCGATCGGCGAGCTCCTCCAGCCCCACCTCGACGAGCAGCCGCGCCGCGCGGGCGCGGGCGTCGTCCGGGTCGATGCCGTACAGACGACCGGTCATGACGAGGGTCTCGCGCGCCGTCAGCGACGGCCAGGCGCCGAGCGTGTCGGGCATCCAGCCGACCGCCGCGCGGACGGCCGCCGGGTCGACGACGGGGTCGATGCCCGCGATGCGCAGCGTGCCGGAATCGGGGGCGAGCAGCGAAGCCAGCATCAGCAGCAGGGTCGTCTTGCCGGATCCGTTGGGGCCCACCAGACCCGTGACCGCGCCTGCGCGCGCTTCCAGAGTGACGTCGCGGACGGCGTGAACGCTTCCGAAGGAGCGGCGCACGCGATCGGCGACGATGCCGGGGGAGCTCATGACCCCAGCCTACGTGGCGTCCCCGGGTTCGCCCGAGGGCGCCCATCCCGAGGCGCGGCTTCAGCCGAAGACCGCGACCCCGAGGTCGGGATGATCGACGAACACGCCGTCGACGCCCGCGGCGGCGATCGCCCGCCACTCCCCCTCGTAGTCCCCGAAGGCCCCCTTGTCGCGGCCGCGGCGGAACTCCGGCGAGAGGAAGGCGTTCTCGGGGCGGCATGTCCAGGTGAACACCCGCAGCCCTCTCGCGTGCGCCCGCGCGACCACGGGCGCGGCCTCACTCCCCCGCCCGAACCACCCGCGGCGCTCCTCCGGCCGCCGCACCGAGGCGAGGATGATGCTCTTGTCGAGGCTGATGCCGTCGACCGAGGCCGCCAGCCGGTCGAGCCCGCTCGGCCCGAGCTGGTCCGCGTACGTGGGGGCCGTCCGGCCGTCGCGCGCGACGAGGTCGTAGGCGCGCCCCTCGGCCTCGAGCAGGTAGACGTAGGTGGCGCGGATGCCGAGGGCTCGCAGCTCGCCGAGCACCGTCTCCTCGAACGACTCGACGTACAGGGGCAGCCCCCCGTCGCCCCAGCCGGCGGCGCGCAGCTCGGCGGCGACCGTCCCCGCGACGTCGATGCCCATGGCGGCGAACGAGGTCGCGTGCTTGATCTCCAGGACGACACCGATGTCGAGCCCCCGGGTCCGCCCCGCGTCGCGGACGAGGTCCAGCAGCTCGCGCAGCCGCATCGGCGGCTCGGTGTCGTCGTGGGCCGCGCTGCCCGGCCGGAGCCGCGGGAGCCGCTCGCGGCACCGGAGCGTGGCCAGCTCGGCCCACGTGAAGTCCTCCGTGAACCACCCCGTGAGCTCGACCCCGTCGATCGTCTTCGTGGTCCGGCGCGCGGCGAACTCGGGGCGCGTCGCGACATCCGTCGTCGAGCCGATCTCGTTCTCGTGGCGGATGACCGCAACGCCGTCGGCGGTGAACACGACGTCCGGCTCCACCGCGTCCACGCCCTGACGGAGCGCGAGCTCGTACGACGAGCGCGTGTGCTCGGGGAGGTAGCCGGGTGCGCCCCGATG
Source organism: Microbacterium sp. MMO-56 (assembly GCF_037146215.1). Lineage (NCBI taxonomy): Bacteria > Bacillati > Actinomycetota > Actinomycetes > Micrococcales > Microbacteriaceae > Microbacterium > Microbacterium sp. MMO-56. The sequence goes on along the minus strand of NZ_JBBCVW010000002.1, from coordinate 162,133 downwards.
ACCGATCACGAGGGGACGGCGACGCGACATGGGACCAGGCTAGCGACCGCCGGGGCTGCACGTTCTCGGCCTGCTCACAGGCGCTGCCCCACCCTGTGCGGCGGGCGTCCGATACGCTGGAATCCCGCGGGCAGACACCGCGGCACCGTTCGCATTGGAGAGAGACCACCATGGCCTCGAGCAGCAATCCCGCATTCAGCAACCCCGCGTTCCAGGACAACTCCTCGGCACGGCGGCCCGGGCTGACCCCGCCGGCTGCCCAGACCGAGTTCGCCGCATCGAGCGCGCAGTCCGTCGACCTCGCCGCGCAGGCGCAGATGGAGGGCGCGTTCGCCGCTCCTTCCGCCGGCGCCGTCGAGACGGGCCGGATGACCGTCGAGGACACGGTCGTCAAGACCGTCGCCCTGTTCGGCGTGCTCCTGGTCACCGCCGTCGTCGGCTGGATCTGGACCATGTCGCCGGTCACCGCGGCCAACCCGACCCCGACGATCCTCCCCTGGATCATCGGCGCGCTCGGCGGCTTCGTCCTGGCGATGGTCGTCACCTTCACCTCGCGCAAGAAGATCCGCCCCGCCCTGATCCTCACCTACGCGGCCTTCCAGGGCCTGTTCATCGGCGGCATCTCCGCGTTCTTCGAGTTCATGTGGCCGGGCATCGTCGTCCAGGCCACCCTCGCCACCCTCTCGGTCGTCGGTGTGACCCTCGCCCTGTTCGCCAGCGGCAAGGTGCGCGCCTCCAAGAAGGCGACGAAGGTCTTCATGATCGCGATGATCGGCTACCTCGTCTTCTCGCTCGTCAACGTCGTCATGATGATGTTCGGCGCCTTCCCCGCCGGCAGCGGCGGCCCGTTCGGCATGCTGTCGCACTACTCGATCATGGGCATCCCCCTGGGTGTCATCATCGGCGTGCTCGTCGTCATCATGGCCGCGTACTCACTCGTGCTCGACTTCGACTCGATCCAGCAGGGCGTGCGCAACGGCGCGCCCCGCGCGTACGCGTGGCTCGGCGCCTTCGGCATCATGGTCACCGTCGTCTGGCTGTACGTCGAGATCCTGCGCCTCATCGCGATCCTCCGCGGCAACAACTGACGCACCCGCGTCACTGAAGGCCCGTCCGGCTCGCGCCGGGCGGGCCTTCGCCGTCCCCGGCACGCCCGTCCGCCCGGTCCGCGCCGCCCGGTCCGGCTCACGAACTCCGCAGTATGGCGCGAACTCCGCATCCGTCCCCCCGATCGGATGCGGAGTTCGTCACATTCTGCGGAGGCGGTGTGGCCCGGGGGCGTCCCGTCGAGAGGCGGTGGGGCGGGCGTCAGCCAGGCGGAGCGGCGTGCGCCAGCCCCGCGGTGGGTGGGCGTCAGCCCCGCGGGGCGGCGAGTCCGTCGAGGATGCGGGTGACGCCGTACGCGAAGGCGCGCTCGACGTCGCCGCCGAGCCGGAACGCGCCGCCGAGCTCCATCGTGAGGAAGCCCGTCGCCCACGCGACGAGCAGCCGCGCGGCATCCAGCGCGTCCTCTTCCCCGACGAGCTCGCCCATCGCGTCAAGGACCGGTCGAGCCACCTCCCCGAGCGCCGCGAGGTCGGCGTCGATCGTGATCAGCTGACGGAACCCCTCGGGTCGCGCGTGCGCGAAGCGACGGTAGGCCTCCGCGAGCGCGGCGAGAGAACGATCGGATGCGGCGAGCGCGCGGGTCAGTTCGTCCGCGTTCGCCTCGGCCACGAGGACGAGCAGCGCCTCGCGGTCCTTCACCCGCTTGTACAGGGACGGTGCGCGGACGCCGACGCGCGCCGCGACGGCCTGCATCGTGACGCCGGCCGGACCCGCCGCTTCGAGCAGGTCCCGCGCCGCCGCGACGATCTCGGCGAGCGAGGTGCGATCCGGTGCGGGCATGTGACCCCTCCTTCATGGCTATTGACGTAAGCCATCATGGCTACGTACGATAGCCACAGTCAATCATCCGGAGGGCTCTCATGCGACTCGCGCCGCACCTGCACCGCATCGGCAACGACATCGTCGCCGCGTACCTGATCGTTGCGGACGACGGGATCACGGTCGTCGACGCGGGGATGCCCGGGCAGTGGCGCGATCTCATGCGCGAGCTCGCCGCGCTCGGCCGCCCCCTCTCCGACGTCCGCGGTCTCATCCTCACCCACGGCGACAGCGACCACATCGGCTTCGCCGAGCGTCTGCGCCGGGAGGCCGGCGTCCCCGTCTACGTCCACGAGTCCGACGCCGCCCGCGCCCGGGGCCAGAAGCCGCCGAAGGTCGCGATGCCGCACCTGCGCCCCGGACCGACGCTGGGGTTCTTCGCCTACGGACTGCGGAAGGGCGCGCTGCGCACCCCTCCCGTACACGAGGTCGTCGAGGTGCGGGACGGGGACCGGCTCGACCTCCCCGGCGCACCGCTCATCGTCGGGATGCCCGGCCACTCCCCCGGGAGCATCACCGTCCACTCCGCCCTCGCCGACGCCGTCTTCGTCGGCGACGCCCTCACCACGCGACACGTGACGACCGGCCGTCGCGGCCCGCAGCCGGCCCCGTTCACCGACGACCCGGCGCAGGCCCTCGCCTCGCTCGACCGTCTCGCCGCACTCGAGGCATCCTGGGTGCTGCCCGGCCACGGCACGCCCTGGCACGGCTCGCCCGCGTCCGCAGCGGCCGCCGTCCGGGCCGCGAACTCCGCAGAATGACGCGAACTCCGCATCCTTCCTCGCGAAGGGATGCGGAGTTCGTCGCTTTCTGCGGAGTTCGGCGCGGCCGTCAGCCGGCGCTCACTCCCACTCGATGGTCCCCGGGGGCTTCGACGTGACGTCGAGCACGACCCGGTTGACCTCGCGGACCTCGTTCGTGATGCGGTTGGAGATCTTCGACAGCACGTCGTAGGGCAGGCGCGTCCAGTCGGCCGTCATGGCGTCCTCCGACGAGACGGGACGCAGCACGATCGGATGCCCGTAGGTGCGGCCATCTCCCTGCACGCCGACCGAACGCACATCCGCCAGCAGCACGACGGGGCACTGCCAGATCTCGCCGTCGAGGCCGGCCTTCGTCAGCTCCTCGCGGGCGATGGCGTCGGCGTCACGCAGGATCTCGAGGCGGTCAGCGGTGACCTCACCCACGATCCGGATGCCGAGGCCGGGGCCCGGAAAGGGCTGGCGCCCCACGATCGCCTCGGGAAGGCCGAGGTCGCGCCCGATCGCGCGCACCTCGTCCTTGAAGAGCGTCCGCAGCGGCTCGACGAGCTCGAACTGCAGGTCCTCCGGCAGACCCCCCACGTTGTGGTGGCTCTTGATGTTCGCCGTCCCCGTGCCGCCGCCGGACTCGACGACGTCGGGGTAGAGCGTGCCCTGCACGAGGAAGCGGATCGGATCGCCCTCGGCCGCCGCCTCGGCGAGGAGGTCCTGCTGGACCTTTTCGAACGCGCGGATGAACTCCCGCCCGATGATCTTGCGCTTCTGCTCGGGGTCGCTGACCCCGGCCAGAGCGGTCAGGAACGTCTCGCGCGCGTCGACCGTGATGAGGCGGACGCCGGTGGATGCCACGTAGTCGTTCTCGACCTGCTCGCGCTCGCCCTTGCGGAGGAGCCCGTGGTCGATGAAGACCGCGACGAGCTGGTCGCCCACGGCCTCGTGGACGAGCGCCGTCGAGACGGCGGAGTCGACGCCGCCGGACAGGGCCGAGAGGACCCGCCCCGTCCCGACCTGCTCGCGGATGCGGGCGACCTGCTCGGCGATGACGTTGCCGCTGTTCCAGTCGGCGGGAAGGCCGGCCGCCTTGTGCAGGAAGTTCACGAGCACGTCCTGGCCGTAGTCGGAGTGCTTGACCTCGGGATGCCACTGCACCCCGTAGAAGCACTTCTCGGCGCTGCCGAAGGCGGCGACCGGCGTCGCCGCGGTCGAGGCGAGCACCTCGAAGCCCTCGGGCGCCTGCGAGACCTGGTCGCCGTGGCTCATCCACACGTTCTGCTCGGCGGGCTGGCCGCCCAGCAGCACGCCGCCGTCGCCGGCGAGCGTGGCATCCGTCGCGCCGTACTCGCGCAGGCCGGTGTTCGCGACCGTGCCGCCGAGCTGCTGGGCCATCACCTGGAAGCCGTAGCAGATGCCGAGGGTCGGCACCCCGAGCTGCAGGATGCCCGGGTCGAGGGTCGGCGCGCCCGGCTCGTACACCGAGGAGGGCCCGCCAGACAGCACGAGGGCGACGGGGTTCTTCGCGGCCACCTCGTCGGCGGTCGCGGTGTGCGGGACGATCTCGCTGTAGACGCCGGCCTCCCGGACGCGGCGGGCGATCAGCTGGGCGTACTGCGCGCCGAAGTCGACGACGAGGACGGGACGCTGGGCGGTCTCGGTCTGGGTGGTCACCGGGTGCCTTCCGTGGCGGGGAGAGGGGAAACGGATGCCTCGGCGGCCTCGCGCTGGGCGAGGTAGGCCTTCACCTCGCGGCCGACGCGCGCCTCCATGAAGAACGACAGGAGCGGCACGATGCCGCCGAGGGCGAGCGTGACGAAGCGGATGAAGCCCCAGCGCATGAGGCTCCAGACGCGGAAGCACGCGAAGAGGTAGACGACGTAGAACCAGCCGTGGGCGATGAGGATGCCGAGGGACAGGTTGACCCCGTCGCCGGTCGACTCGTGACCGGTCGCCGTCTCGACGACGGGCGCGAAGTGGAGGAACCCTCCCGTGCCGCCGAGGAACAGCTCGTACCCGAAGGCGTACTTGATCAGCATCTCGGCGCACAGGAGCAGGAGCATGACGCCCGTGATCACCGACGCGATCTGGTAGAAACGCAGCGCTCCGCGGATCGCCGGGAAGGTGGCGAGCTTGGGCTGGGGCATGGGCTCCAGTCTAGCCGTCGGCCTGGCGCGCCTCGTCGAGGGCCTCGACCTCCTTCTCCCACGCGTCGCGCGCGAGCCGGTACCACATGTAGAAGGCGAAGCCGGCGAAGATGGCCCATTCGACCGCGTAGAAGATGTTCAGCCAGTTGACGTTCGAGCCCTCGGTCGGCGCCGGCGAGTCGATGGCGACGAGACCGGCGGGCAGGGCCTCCCCGGCGTCCGCGACGAGGTACGGGCGGAAGACGTTGAGCTCCTCGACGTCGTGCCACCACCCGAGCAGAGCGGCGGGGGACATCCGGGTCATCTCGGTCGCGGCGGCGCCGCGTCCCGGGAGGGCGGGGCCCTCGTCCGAGATGAGGCGCCCGGTGAGGCGGACCGCCGACCCCGGGTCGGCGTCGAGGGCGGATGCCGCGGCGTCGGCCGCGGCGCGGTCCGCCGTCCACCCGATCGCCACGGCGAGGGAGGTGGGGGCGGGCAGGGAGGCATCCGGCGACAGGCGGAGCTGACCGGTCACCCAGTAGCCCGCCTCGCCGTCGTTGTAGCGCGACGACACCACGAGGAAGTCGCCGGGCACGAAGGATCCGTCGACCTCGACCCGCTGCCCGACGAGGGGCTCGGGCAAGTAGCGTCCCGGCTGGATGACCTCGGCGATCGGGGTCACCTGCTCGGTGATGCCCGGGGGCGGCGGGTCGGTGTCGATCGCGCGGCCCAGTTGCCACTGGCCGAGCCAGGCGAAGACGGCGGCCACCAGCAGGGCGAACGCGAGCATCCCGATCCACCACGGGCGCAGCATGACCTCGCGCAGGGTGGGCGGGAAGACCTCCGCGGGGGTCCGATCCGAGGACGTCATCAGACGTTGTACGGCGCGACGACGACCTCGACGCGCTGGAACTCCTTGAGGTCGGAATACCCGGTCGTGGCCATCGACTTCTTCAGCGCGCCGATGAGGTTCGCCGTGCCGTCGGCCACCGGCGCGGGACCGTACAGGATCTGCTCGAGGGGACCGACCTGGCCGACCTCGACCCGCTTGCCGCGCGGGAGACGGGCGTGGTGCGCCTCCGGCCCCCAGTGGAAGCCCCGGCCGGGGGCATCCGTCGCGCGGGCGAGGGCGACGCCGAGCATGACGGCGTCGGCTCCCATCGCGAGCGCCTTGACGATGTCACCGGACGTGCCCACGCCCCCGTCGGCGATGACGTGCACGTAGCGGCCGCCCGACTCGTCGAGGTAGTCACGACGGGCTCCCGCGACGTCGGCGACGGCCGTCGCCATCGGGGCGTGGATGCCGAGGGTCGCGCGCGTCGTCGACGCCGCGCCCCCGCCGAAGCCGACGAGGACGCCCGCGGCGCCCGTGCGCATGAGGTGCAGGGCCGCGGTGTACGTGGACGCCCCGCCGACGATGACGGGCACGTCGAGGTCGTAGATGAACTTCTTGAGGTTCAGCGGCGCGGCATCCGACGACACGTGCTCGGCGGAGACAGTGGTCCCGCGGATGACGAACAGGTCGACGCCCGCGGCGACGACGGTCTCGTAGAGCTCCTGGGTGCGCTGCGGCGTGAGCGAGCCCGCCACGGTGACGCCGCCCGAGCGGATCTCCGCGAGACGGTCGCGGACGAGCTCGGGCTTGATGGGCTCGGCGTAGAGCTCCTGCATGCGGCGGGTCGCCTCGGCCGCGGGAAGCGAGGCGATCTCGGCCAGGAGCGGCTCGGGCTCGTCGTAGCGGGTCCACACGCCCTCGAGGTCGAGGACGCCGAGTCCGCCGAGCTGGCCGAGCATGATCGCCGTGGTGGGGCTCATGACCGAGTCCATGGGCGCTCCGAGCACCGGGATCTCGAACCCGAAGGCGTCGATCGACCAGGCCGTCGACACGTCCTCGGGGTTGCGGGTGCGGCGAGAGGGCACCACCGCGATGTCGTCGAACGCGTAGGCGCGGCGGGCGCGCTTGGCGCGGCCGAGCTCGATCTCCATGCTCACGCCCCCAGCCTACCCGCCGCCCCCTCCCCGCCTCCCGTCCTGCGCCCGCGAGAAGCCATCCCCGACACGAGAAACCCTCCCCGCCCGTGTTTCTCACGCGCGGTCATGTTTCTCGCCGAGGCCGGTGCGTGGCGGCAGGATGGAGGCGGACGAGGGAGGGCGCGTGACGGAACGCATCGTGGTCGTCGGCGGCGGAGTCATGGGGCTCGCGACGGCGTGGCAGCTCGTGCGCCGAGGCGTACGCCCGGTCGTGCTGGAGCGTTTCGCGCGGGGCCACCACGAGGGGGCCTCGCACGGCGAGACGCGCAACTACAACAACGCCTACGGCGAGGCGCACTACCTCGACCTCCTCGCGCTCGCCCGGGAGGGGTGGGATGCCCTGGGCGAGGTCGACGGCGAGCCGCTGCTGCGGCGGCACGGGCTGGTCTCGCACGGGGCGGGCGCGGCGCTCGGCAGCGGGGCGGAGGGCGAGAGGGTCACCCTCGCCACGATCGCCGGAGAGCTGACGCGGCGCGGGATCCCCGCCGACCTGCTCTCGGGCTCCGAGGCGGCGCGGCGCTGGCCGGGCATGCGCTTCGAGGACACGGTGCTCTTCTCCCCCGACGCGGGAGTCGCGCGCGCGGCGGCGGCTCTGCGCGAGCTCGAGCGGCGCATCGTCGCGGGCGGCGGCGAGGTGCGGTGGAACACCCGCGTGCGCGCCGTCTCCCCCGATGCGAGCGGGGTCGACGTCGTGACGGATGCCGCGGCGATCCGCGCCGACGTCGCCGTCGTGACCGCGGGGGCGTGGACGGCGGGGCTGCTCGCGGGCATCCGTGCAGAGGACGGGGGCCCCGGCATCGCGCTGCCGCCCCTGCGCGTCACGGAGGAGACGCCGGCGCACTTCTCCCCCGTCGGCGACGAGACCTGGCCGTCGTTCAACCACTTCGTCGCGCCCGGGTCGCAGCCCGCGAACGTGTACGGCATGCCGACGCCCGGCGAAGGGGTCAAGGTCGGCTTCCACGGCATCGGCGACGAGGTCGACCCCGACCGACGCCCGCACCGCCCCGTGCGGCAGCGCGAGCTGCGCGACTACGTGCGCGAATGGATGCCGGGGCTCGATCCCGACACGGCGGTGCCGATCTCGTGCACGTACACGTCGACGCCCACCGAGGCGTTCGTCCTCGACCGCGTGGACCGGATCGTGGTCGGCGCCGGGTTCTCCGGCCAGGGCTTCAAGTTCGCCCCGGGCGTGGGCGCCACCCTCGCCGCGCTCGCGCTCGACCCGTCGGCGCGGGCCGCCGCGCCCTTCCGGCTGCCCGTCGCCTGAGCCCCGCCACCGCCCCGTCCCGGGCCCGGCCCGGCATCCCGTCACCCGTCACGAACTCCGCAGAATCTCACGTCCTCCGCACCCATCGGCCGCCTCTCGTGCGGAGTTCGTCACATCCTGCGGAGTTCGTGGCGCGTCCTGCGACGTTCCGCGCCCGCCCCGGCCTCACCGGGCCCGGGCGACCCGCTTCTCGTCCCACACGGGCTCGCCGGTCTCGACGACGCGTCCGTCGGACCCGAACACGACGAAGCGGTCGAACGAGCGCGCGAACCACCGGTCGTGGGTCACCGCGAGGACGGTCCCCTCGAACCGCTGCAGCGCATCCTCCAGCGCCTCGGCCGAGACGAGGTCGAGGTTGTCGGTCGGCTCGTCGAGCAGCAGCAGCGTCGCCCCGGAGAGTTCGAGAAGGAGCACCTGGAACCGCGCCTGCTGCCCGCCGGACAGACTGTCGAAGTCCTGCTCGGCCTGTCGGACGAGACCGTAGCGGTCGAGGGCGGAGCTCGCCGCATCGCGCGGCATCCCCGTCCTGCGATCGTCGCCGCGGTGCAGGATGTCCAGGAGCGAGCGGCCCGCGTACTCCGGATGCCGGTGGGTCTGCGCGAACCAGCCGGGCGTCACCCGCGCGCCGAGCACCGCCCGACCCGTGTGCGCCACCGGGTCGAGGGCGGCGCCGACCTCGGTGATGTGGCCGAGGAGGCCGTCGGGATCGGTGCCGCCGCGTGCGAGGAGGCGGAGGAAGTGCGACTTGCCCGATCCGTTCGATCCGAGCACCGCGACGCGGTCGCCGAACCACACCTCGAGGTCGAAGGACTGCATGAGCCCGGTGAGCTCGAGCCGCTCGGCGACGACGGCGCGCTTGCCGGTGCGCGCGCCGCGCAGGCGCACGTCGAGGTTCTGCACGGGGGGACGCTCCTCGGGCGGTCCGGCCTCCTCGAAGCGGCGCAGCCGCGTCTGGGCCGCACGATACCGAGAGGCGAAGTCATCGCTCGCGGCGGCCTTCACCTTCATGTCGGCGACGAAGCGGAGGAGCGCCGTGTGCTCCTCGTCCCACCTCCGGCGCAGCTCGTCGAGGCGCGCCATCCGGTCGTCGCGCGCGGCGTGATAGGTGCCGAATCCTCCGCCGTGCACCCAGGCGGTGCTTCCGGCGGCGCCCGCCTCGAGCGTGACGATGCGATCGGCGGCCCGTGCGAGCAGCTCGCGGTCGTGCGAGACGAGGAGAACGGTCTTGGATGTCTCGCGCAGCCGTTCCTCGAGCCAGCGCTTGCCGGGCACGTCGAGATAGTTGTCGGGCTCGTCGAGGAGCAGCACCTGGTCGGGTCCGCGCAGGAGGGCCTCGAGGGCGAGCCGCTTCTGCTCTCCGCCGGAAAGGGTGCCGAGATCGCGGAAGCGCGCCCGCGCGAACGGGACGCCGAGGGCGGCGACCGTGCACGTGTCCCAGACGGTCTCGTACTCGTATCCCCCGGCTTCGGCGTAGTCGGCGAGCGCGGCGGCGTAGCGCATCTGCGTGTCGAGGTCGTCGCGCTCGATGATCGCGGCCTCGGCATCCTCGAGCTCGCGTGCGGCGGCGCCGATGCGATTCGGCGCCACGGCGATCAGGAGGTCGTGCACCGTCTGACCGGCCTCGCCGTGACCGATGAACTGGTCCATGACGCCGAGCCCGCCGTCGATCGTGACCGCTCCCGACCGCGGGGCGAGCTCGCCGCGGATGATCCGCAGGAGGGTGGTCTTGCCCGCGCCGTTCTGGCCGATCAGCGCGGTGGTCTTCCCGTCCGCGACGCGGAACGTCACCTCGTCGAGGAGGGGACGCCCGTCCGGCAGGACGAACGAGACGGCGGCGATGTCGATGTAGCCCACGGCAGGTCCTTCCGCCCCGGGCCACAGCGGCGCAGAGCCGACCAGCTTATCCGCTCGCGCGCATCCGATCGAACTTGGGCCCCCGCCGCGCGCCGGGCGGACTGGGGCGCCCCGGGGCAGCCCGCTCCGGCCTCGGGCGCCCGGCTCCGGCACGAACTCCGCAGATTGGCGCGATCTCCGCACCCGACCGGGCCACGGAGTACGGAGTTCGTCGCATTCTGCGGACTTCGGGGCGAGGCGGATGCCGCGGGGCGAGGCGGATGCGGCGAGGCGGATGCGGCGAGGCGGATGCCGCGGGGCGAGCCCGGGTCAGCGGGTGGGCGCGGCGTGGAGGCCCGCCGCCAGCGCACGGCGGATGGTGCGTTCGACGCCCACCGCGTCGTGCACCACCTGCGCATAGGAGAACCGCAGCACCGTGTAGCCGCGCAGGCGCAGCTCCGCATCGTGCGCGATGTCCTTCGAGCGTTGCGCCGACGAGGAATGATGCGCCCACCCGTCGATCTGGACGACGAGCCACTCACCCACGAGCACATCGACCCTTTTGCCCGCGACGACCGCCTGCTGCCGCACCCGCACGCACAGCCGCCGCAGCGGACGGCACACGAGCACCTCGAGCCCCGAATCGGCGAGCCCGGTGACCTCGGCGGCGAGGTCGGCCGCGGCGCGCGAGGGCCATCGGATCGCGCGCAGCGCCCCGGGGGCGAGATGCTCCGCGCGGGCGGCCGCCTCCCACAGCACGAGCGCGACGGCGGGCGGCTGGCAGACCGCGACGTGCGCGAGGGCATCCTCGATGGTCGCGACCAACGACCGCCCGAGCGGCCCGACCGGGCGCGTCCAGTGGGCCACCCCGTCCCACGGGGCACGGGGCCCCGTCGACCCCGGCGGGAAGTGCAGGTGCACCTCGTCGCCGACGCCGTCCGGCATCCACTATCCGCGGGACCGCGCGTACGTCGTACACGTCAGCCGCCCTCCCCACCGCGCCGCGGCGCGCAGATGCTCGGGGGCATCCGGCGACACGAACCACGCCCGACGATGCACCTCGATCTCCCCCGCCCGCACCGCCGCCCGGATCTGGGTGTCTCGGTACCCCTCTCCGCGCAGCTGTTCGCGGTGCGCGGCCGTTCCGCGCAGGCGTTCCGAGACGGGGGCGAGGTGCATACCGGCATCCTGACGGCACGGCGGCCGCGCGGATGCCGCGTCACCCGCATCCGTGGACAGTCCGCGGCATCCGTCGCCTGGGGAGGAGCCGATGAACTCCGCACGATGCAACGAACTCCGCACCCGATCGTGGAGACGGGTGCGGAGTTCGTCACATCCTGCGGCGTTCGCGAGGGCGGGAAGCCGCCAGGGCCGGACGCCGCGAGACGGGCCGCCCGCGCGAGCCGCGGGGGGTTACTTCTTGTAGTTGGGCGCCTCGACCACGATCTGGACGTCGTGGGGGTGGCTCTCCTTGAGTCCGGCGGCCGTGATGCGCACGAACTTGCCGCGCGCCTTGAGCTCCTCGATCGTGCGCGCGCCGACGTAGAACATCGACTGCCGCAGGCCGCCGACCAGCTGGTACGCGACCGCCGAGACCGGGCCGCGGTACGCGACCTGGCCCTCGATGCCCTCGGGGATGAGCTTGTCGTCCGAGGGGATGTCGGCCTGGAAGTACCGGTCCTTGGAGTAGGAGGTCTTCTTTCCGCGGGTCTGCATCGCGCCGAGCGATCCCATCCCCCGGTAGAGCTTGAACTGCTTGCCGCCCTGGAAGACGATCTCGCCCGGCGACTCGTCGGTGCCGGCGAGGAGCGAGCCGAGCATGACCGTGTCAGCCCCCGCGACGAGGGCCTTGGCGATGTCGCCCGAGTACTGCAGGCCGCCGTCGGCGATGACGGGGATGCCCGCGTCGCGCGCGGCCTGATAGGCCTCCCAGATGGCGGTCACCTGGGGGACGCCGACGCCGGCGACGATGCGCGTCGTGCAGATCGACCCGGGCCCGACGCCGACCTTGACGGCGTCGACGCCGGCATCGATCAGGGCCTGCGCGCCCTCGCGGGTCGCGACGTTGCCGCCGACGACGTCGATGTGGGCGAAGGACTCGTCCGCCTTGAGGCGACGGACCATGTCGATGACCCCCTGCGACTGCCCGTTGGCGGTGTCGACGACGATGACGTCCACGCCGGCGTCGCGCAGCGCCTCGGCGCGCTCCCACGCGTCGCCGAAGAAGCCGATCGCCGCACCGACGCGCAGCCGTCCGTGCTCGTCCTTGGTCGCCAGCGGATACTTCTCGCTCTTGTCGAAGTCCTTGATCGTGATGAGGCCGGCGAGGCGCCCGTCGTCGTCGATGAGCGGCAGCTTCTCGACGCGGTGCTGCGCAAACAGCGCGATGACCTCGTTCGCGCCGATGCCGACCCGGCCCGTGACCAGGCCCTCGCGGGTCATCACGTCGCGGACCTTCGTCGTCTGGCGCTCGAAGCCCGACACGAACCGCATGTCGCGGTTGGTGATGATGCCGAGCAGGCGTCCGTCGTCGTCCACGACCGGCAGTCCCGAGATGCGGTACTGACCGCACAGCTTGTCGACCTCGTCGATGGTCGCGTCGGGGCTGGTCGTGATGGGGTCGGTGATCATGCCCGACTCGCTGCGCTTGACGCGGTCGACCATGGCCGCCTGGTCGGCGATCGACAGGTTCCGGTGGACGATCCCGAGGCCGCCCTCGCGGGCCATCGCGATCGCCATGCGCGATTCGCTGACGGTGTCCATGGCGGCGGAGAGCAGAGGCGTGGCCACCGTGATGCGACGGGTGACGCGCGACGAGGTGTCCGCCTCGGAGGGGATGACGTCGGTGTGCCCGGGCAGGAGCAGCACGTCGTCATAGGTCAATCCGACGAATCCGAACGGATCGTTGTGCTCCACGTACTCTCCCTGCCCTGTCGCTCGCGGGCCGCCCCGACCCGTCCACCCAGTGTAAGTCGCGCGCGCGTGCGTTCATTCCGGACGGCGCCCTTCTCGGGTCGCCGGAACGGAGAGGAGAAAACCGGAAACACGCAAGAGGGAGGCGGAAACAAAGTGGACACATTACGCTCGTACCGTCGTTGATCAATGTCGATGCGACCGCATCACCCCGACTGGTGCGCCGGACTGGAGGATCTTTTGAGTCCCACGACCGTCACTGCGCGAAATCCGCTGCGGTGGTTCATCCTCGTGCTGGGGGCGTTCCTCGCCGCCGCAGCGCTTCTGCTCAGCAGTGCCGGCGTCGCGTTCGCCGCCGCACCGGACACCCCGGGCGGCGATCAGGAGAAGACGAACTTCTACTTCGGAGGCGTCATCACCAATGCCGAGCAGCCCGTCGCGGGGGTGACGATGAAGGTCTCCGGCAACGGCTTCGAGGCCGAGACGATCACCGACGCCGAGGGGAAGTGGCGCCTGTACGTGCCCGAGAAGGCGACGTACACGCTCACCGTCGACGAGACGACGCTGCCCGACGGCGTCATCGTCGATCCCTCGCAGCTGCCCGAGGGCCTTCAGCCCAAACAGGGCTCGACCGGAGAGTTCGAGGTCGAGTTCGGGCTCACCAACACCAAGATCGTGAACCTGTTCCTCGGCGCGGGCGAACGCACGACGCAGTCCTTCGTCGATCAGTTGGCCGTCCGGCTCGTCAACGGCCTGAACTTCGGTCTCCTCCTGGCCTTGGCGGCGATGGGCGCGGCGCTGATCTACGGCACGACCGGGCTGTCGAACTTCGCCCACGGCGAGATGGTGACCTTCGGAGCCCTCGTGGCGCTGGTGGCCTCGTCCGCCCTCGCGCTGCCGCTGTGGGGTGCGCTCATCATCGCGATCGGGGCCGGCGCGGTCCTGGGCTTCGCGATGGATGTCGTGCTGTGGCGGCCGCTGCGCAGGCGAGGGCTCGGCGTCGTCCAGCTCATGATCGTCAGCATCGGCCTCTCGCTGGCGCTGCGGTACACCTACCAGTTCTTCATCGGCGGCAAGACCTACCAGCTGCCGGGAGCGAGCCCGACGCCGATCGACTTCGGACCGATCCAGCTGTCGTACATCGACCTGGTCAGCATGGGGGTCAGCGTCGTCGTCATCCTCGCCGTCGCCTTCTTCCTGCTGCGCACCCGCATCGGCAAGGCGACCCGCGCCATCTCGGACAATCCGCAGCTCGCCTCGGCATCCGGCATCAACGTCGACCGCGTGGTGCGGATCGTGTGGGTGCTCGCCGGGACGCTCGCGGCGATCTCGGGCATCCTCTGGGCGTACTTCCGCCCCGGCGTGCGCTGGGACATGGGCAGCCAGATGCTGCTGCTCATCTTCGCGGCCATCACCCTCGGCGGACTCGGCACCGCGTTCGGCGCCCTGCTCGGATCGATCATCGTCGGACTCGTCGTCGAGACCTCGACGCTGTGGATCCCGTCCGACCTCAAGTACGCCGGCGCGCTCGTCGTGCTGATCCTCATCCTGCTGGTGAGACCGCAAGGCCTCCTCGGTCGTAGAGAAAGGCTCGGGTGACGGCCATGGATTGGGGCTCGATCCTCTCCAACACGCTCAGCTACCTGCTGAGCCCGGTCACGATCGCGTATGCACTCGCGGCCACGGGTCTCGCCGTGCACTTCGGCTACGCGGGCCTGCTCAACTTCGGCATGGCCGGCTTCATGGCCCTCGGCGCCTACGGCTACGCGATCTCGATCCTGACCTTCGGGTTCCCGTGGTGGCTCGCGATGATGATGGGGCTCGTCCTCGCAGCGATCTTCGCATTCATCCTCGGCATCCCGACCCTGCGGCTGCGCGCGGACTACCTCGCGATCGTGACGATCGCGGCGGCCGAGATCGTCCGCCTCCTGTTCACGACGCAGGTGTTCGACGAGTGGACCAACTCGGCCGACGGCCTGGGCAACTACAACGGGAGCTTCCAGTCGGCGAACCCGTTCCCGGCACTGCCCGGCGGCGGACGCTACGGATTCGGCCCGTGGCAGTTCACGCCCGAGCAGCTGTGGGTGGTCGTGTTCGGCCTCATCCTGCTGGCCGTGTCGCTCTTCGTGGTGTGGGCGCTCATGCGCAGCCCGTGGGGCCGGGTGCTCAAGGGCATCCGTGAGGACGAGGATGCCGTGCGCTCGCTCGGCAAGAACGTCTTCGCCTACAAGATGCAGGCGCTCGTCGTCGGTGGCGTGATCGGAGCGCTGGGCGGCATCGTCTACGTGCTGCCGTCCGCGGTCATCCCCTCGAGCTACACGACGGCGCTCACCTTCTTCCTCTGGACGATCCTCCTCCTCGGCGGGGCGTCGACCATCTTCGGGCCGAGCTTGGGCGCCGTCCTGTTCTGGATGGTCATGGCGCTGCTGGGCAACCTCCTGCCGGAGATGGCCAAGGCGGGGTGGCTGCCGATGACCGACATCCAGGCGGGCACGCTGCGCTACATCCTCGTGGGCGTCTCGCTCATGCTCCTCGTGATCTTCAGGCCGCAGGGCATCCTCGGCGACAAGAGGGAGATGACCTTTGTCAAGTAACGAGACGTCACCCACGGGTGCCCCGGGCGCCCCCGGCGCCCCCGCGACCGGCAGTGCCCCCGCGACCGGCAGCGTGCCGCGGCCGAAGGCCACCGGCCTGGCCACCGGTCCCGCCGTGCCGGGCGTCGCCAAGACCGACCCGATCATGATCGTCGACGGCGTCACGCGGCGCTTCGGCGGCCTGACCGCCGTCGACGTCGAGCATCTGGAGATCCCGCGGAACGCGATCACGGCCCTCATCGGCCCCAACGGCGCCGGCAAGACGACCCTGTTCAACCTGCTGTGCGGCTTCGACAAGCCCAACTCGGGCACGTGGTCGTACGACGGCACGAACCTCGCGGGCATCCCGGCGTTCAAGGTCGCCCGCATGGGCCAGGTGCGCACGTTCCAGCTCACCAAGGCGCTGTCGCTGCTCACCGTGCTCGAGAACATGAAGCTCGGCGCCCCGAACCAGAAGGGCGAGCACTTCTGGAAGGCCTTCGTGCCGAAGCTGTGGAAGGGGCAGGAGAGCGCCAACGAGGAGAAGGCGCGCGGGCTGCTCGCGCGGTTCAAGCTCGACGCCAAGGAGAAGGACTTCGCCGCGTCGCTGTCGGGCGGTCAGCGCAAGCTCCTCGAGATGGCGCGCGCGCTCATGAGCGATCCGAGTCTCGTCATGCTCGACGAGCCGATGGCTGGCGTCAACCCAGCGCTGACCCAGTCGCTGCTCGATCACATCCTGGATCTCAAGGACCTCGGCGTCACCGTGCTCTTCGTCGAGCACGACATGCACATGGTGCGCCACATCGCCGACTGGGTCGTCGTGATGGCGGAGGGCAAAGTCGTCGCGGAGGGCCCGCCCGACACCGTCATGGAGGACAAGGCCGTCATCGACGCCTACCTGGGCAGCCACCAGGACGTCGACCTGGGCGTCGTGACCGGACGCGTGGCCGGTGAGCTCGACGCCTCGGCGCAGGAGCTGCTCGAGGAGATCAAGGAAGACGAGGCGGCAGCGGTCGCCGAGGCCGAGGAGGAGAACAAGTGAGCGACGAGATCGTCGTCGAGGTCGCCGACCTCACCGCGGGATACCTTCCGGGCATCAACATCATCAACGGCGCCAACCTCGTCGCACGCAAGGGCGAGCTGATCGGCATCATCGGACCGAACGGCGCCGGCAAGTCGACCCTGCTGAAGTCGATCTTCGGCCTGGTCAAGGTGCGCGGCGGCGACATCACGGTCAACGGCGAGTCGATCGTCGGCCTCAAGGCCGACAAGCTCGTCCAGCGCGGCGTCGCTTTCGTGCCGCAGACGAACAATGTCTTCCCCTCGCTGTCGATCGAGGAGAACCTGCAGATGGGGCTGTATCAGAACCCCCGGATCTACGCGGAGCGCCTCGAGTTCGTGACCGGCATCTTCGCCGAGCTCGGCAAGCGGCTGAAGCAGCGCGCGGGATCGCTCTCCGGCGGCGAGCGCCAGATGGTCGCCATGAGCCGCGCGCTCATGATGGACCCCTCGGTGCTCCTGCTCGACGAGCCTTCCGCGGGCCTGTCGCCGGTCCGTCAGGACGACGCGTTCATCCGCGTCTCCGACATCAACAAGGCCGGCGTCACGACGATCATGGTCGAGCAGAACGCCCGCCGCTGCCTGCAGATCTGCGACCGCGGCTACGTCCTCGACCAGGGGCGCGACGCCCATCAGGGCACGGGCCGTGAGCTGCTCAACGACCCGCAGGTGATCGGCCTCTACCTCGGCACGCTGGGAACCGACGAGGCCGCCTGACGCGCGGGCCCGCCCGCTCCCGCCCGCCCGCGCCCGTCTCCGCGCGTCCGCGCCCCCCTCCCGCGCGTCCGCGCCCGCTCCCACGCGTCCGCGCGTGGGTTTCCCATCACGGCGAGTGTCCACGACACGCTGCGGGCATAGAGCCGCGCCCCGCGCGTCGTGGACACTCGGCGGCCGTGGGCCGCGCGGAGCGGCGCGGCGCGGAACGCGCTCGCGTACGGGGGGCGGGACGGCCCCGACGGCCGCACGCAGGAGGACGAGCCCTGGCGAGTGTCCACGACGCGCCGCCTGGGGAGCTCCCCCTCCCGCGCGTCGTGGACACTCGGCGGATGTGGCGGGCGGCCGCGGGCGGGGGGGCGGGCGGGCGGGCGCGGGGGGCGGGAACGCGGACGGGCCCCGGATCGCTCCGGGGCCCGTCGGGTGCGTCGGGACTCAGCGAGTCTCGATGCGGGTGTGCATGTTGTCGGGACCGTACTGGAAGATCCCGATCGACGCCTCGGTCGGGTCGCCGTTCTCGTCGAACGTGACGGGGCCGGAGTATCCGTCGTAGTCCGGCACACCACCCGCGAGGATGATGTCGGCGCAGGCCGAGAAGGAGGTGCACTTCTCGCCGTCTCCCGAACCGCCGGAGACCTCCTGGAGCTTCGCGGCGATGTCGGCACCCGTGGTGGAGCCGGCAGCCATCGAGGCGAGGGCGAGCAGGACGACGGCATCGTACGACTCGGCCGCGTAGGAGTAGTCCTCGAGCGCGGTGTTGCCCGCCGCGGTCCACGCCGTGTTCAGGCGCTCCTTGAAGTCATCCTCGAGCACCGGTCCGGGCGTGGTGCCCTTCGCACCCTCGAGCGAGACCGACACATCCGTGCCCCACTGCTTGAGGTTTCCGTCGACGAGGTAGAAGTCCTTGGCCGGGAGCCCCGCGTTCACCAGCAGCGGCGCGATCGTCGCGAACTGGTCGAACGTGACGAGCACGACCGCGTCGGGCTTGGCCGCCGCGATCGTGGCGACCTGCGCGTCGAAGGAGCTGTCGCCGTCGTTGTACGACGCCTCGGCCACGACCTTGCCGCCGGTGGATTCGAACACCTTCTTGATGACGCCCTCGAGACCGGTGCCGTAGGCGTCGTTCTGGTAGATGATGCCGATGTTCTTGTGGCCGTCCTCCGCGATCAGGTTGCCCAGGACCTCGCCCTGCAGCAGGTCGCTGGGAGCGGTGCGGAAGTACAGCCCCTTGTCGTCCCAGGTCGTGAAGTCGGGAGACGTGTTGGCCGGCGAGAAGGTGATGATGCCCGCCGAGACGTTGCTGTCGAGGAAGAGCTTCGTGACGCCGGACGCCGCGGCGCCGATCATCGCGGAGACGCCCGCGCTCTGGAGCTTGGGAACGGTCGTCTCGAACGCCTTGTTGTCGGCGTCGCCGGAGTCCCCGGGGGTGAAGTCGATCGTCAGGCCCTTCTTGGCCTCGTTGACCTCGTTGACGGCGAGCAGGACTCCCGCCTCCTCGGGCGGGCCGAGGAAGGCCAGGCTGCCGGTCTGGGGCAGCACGCTGCCGATCTTGAGGGTGAGGTCCTCGGCAGGAGCCTTGCTACCGCTGGGCTCGGCCGAGGTTCCGCCTCCGGCGCAGCCGGCGAGGATGACGGCGCTGGCGGCGGTCACGGCGATGGCGCCGATCACCTTGCCCGCGCGCGAACGTGTGAAGACGCTCATGTTGCTCCTTGCTGTGAATGAACACGGGAGACCTCGGGAGGCCCACCCAGTGCGTCAAACCTAGTCGGCGGGGCGTCTCGCGAATGTTGCAATGCGTTAACGGTGTGAAACAGAAAAGTCACGGTGCGATAACGGTGCGGGACCGCGGATCGCGGCGCCCGGGCGTCCCGTCAGACGAGGTCGGTGACGTCGGATGCCCCGCGCGAGCGCCGGGCCGCGGCGAGGGAGTCCACTGTCAGCACCACGAGCGCGAGCCAGACGAGACCGAACCCGATCCAGCGCTCGACCGGCATCGGCTCGCCCATGATCCACCAGCCGGTGAGGAACTGCATGATCGGAGCGACGAACTGCAGCATCCCGATCACCGTCAACGGCGCGCGCCGCGCACCGGCGGCGAAGAAGAGGAGCGGAGTGGCGGTGACCGCACCGGCGAGGGTCAGCAGGACGGCGTGCCCCGCCCCCGCGTTCCCGAGGGTGATGCCGGTGGTGGCCCCGACGACGACGAGCTGGACGACGGCGATCGGGGCGAGCCACAGCGACTCGAGCGTGAGACCGCTGATGGCATCGACGCTCGGACCGATCTGCTTCTTGACGAGACCGTACGTGCCGAAGGAGGCGGCCAGCGTGAGGGCGATCCAGGGGAAGGCTCCGTATCCCACGATGATGACGCCCACGGCGAGCGCCGAGATCCCGATCGCGACCCACTGCGCCCGGCGCAGTCTCTCCCCGAGCACCAGCACGCCCAGCAGCACCGTCACGATCGGGTTGATGAAGTAGCCGAGGCTCCCCTCGATCACGTGCCCGGTCAGCGTGGAGATGAGGAACACCTGCCAGTTGACGTAGATGAGCGCCCCGGCCGCGATGGTCCACAGGACCAGTCGGCGGTTACGGAGGATCGCGAACAGCTTCGGCCAGGAGCGCGTGACGGTCAGCAGCAGCGCGCAGAACACCAGCGAAAACAGGATCCGCCACGCCACGACCTCCCACGGCCCGGTCGGCGCGAGCGTCAGGAAGTAGAGGGGCATGAAGCCCCACAGGAAGTAGGCGACGAAGGCGTACACGCCGCCCAGGGTCTCCTCCCTGCGCGCGGTGTCACCTGTCATGAGTCCTACCCTAGGACGGTCCTGACACTGCGGGACACGTCCGGGGGATGCGATCCTGCCGATCCCGCGCGAAATCCGGTCAACCGCGTGGAGCCGGGTGTCAGACGCGCTCGGAGAGGAACGCGACCTGCGCGCGCCACTGGTACCCCTGGCCGCCCTCGTGCTGGTTGAAGGGGTACACCTCGATCTGCTTGTCGTCCACGGCGTAGTGGTTGTACGCCGTGAACACCGTCGAGGGAGAGCAGATGGGATCGAGCAGCGCGACCGAGAACAGCGCCGGGGCGCTCGCCCGCGTCGCCATCGCGGTGCCGTCGAAGTACGAGAGCGTGCGGAAGACGCTCTCCTCGCGGCCGCGGTGGACGGCGAGGTAGCGCACGATCTCCTGGTAGGGGTCGGCGTCGGTCATCCCGACCGCCCGCTCGAAGGAGCACAGGAACGGGACGTCCGGCATGGCGGCGACCAGGCCATCCGACAGCCCCGCGGCCGCGAGCGCGATGCCGCCGCCCTGGCTGCCGCCGCACACGGCGACGCGCTCGGGGTCGACCCGGTCCATCCGTCGCACCGCGTCGACGGCCCGCACCGCATCGGTGAACACGCGCCGGTAGTAGTAGTCGTCGGGACTGTCGATTCCGCGCGTCATGAAGCCCGACACCGACGCACCGGTGCCGTGCGGGTCGGCCGTCTCGCCACCGCCGCCCCAGTGCGACCCCTGGCCGCGCGTGTCCATGACCAGATAGGCGTACCCGCACGAGGCGAAGCCGAGACGCTCCTCGGGGAATCCGCGCCCGCCGCCGTACCCGTTGAACTCGACCACCGTCGGCAGGCGTCCTGACGTGCCCGCCGGGACGAGGAACCAGGCCTTGATCGGATCGCCCGCGAACCCGGGGAAGGTGACGTCGTAGACCTCGACCGACGTGAGCGGCGCGTCGACCCGCGTGACGATCGGCTCGCCCCCGACGGCGCGCGCGTCACGCAGCGTGCGCTGCCAGAAATCGTCGAAGTCGTCCGGGATCGACAGCGGGGGACGGAAGTCGACGAGTTCGGACAGGGGCAGGTCGAAACGAGGCATGATCCGATGTTAGGGCGCGTCGCCGGGCGGGTCGGACCGCGCGCGGCGGGAGAACATCCCGAAGCCCGGAGAGACGACGAAGGGCCCGGATGCCGTGGCATCCGGGCCCTTCGATCGTGAGGCGTCTCAGCGCACGACGACCGCGAGCACGTCGCGGGCCGAGAGCACGAGGTACTCGTCGGCGCCGAACTTGACCTCGGTGCCGCCGTACTTGCTGTAGATCACGCGGTCGCCGACGGCGACGTCGAGCGGAACGCGGTTGCCGTTGTCATCGATGCGGCCGGGGCCGACCGCGACGACCTCGCCCTCCTGGGGCTTCTCCTTCGCGGTGTCCGGGATGACCAGACCGCTGGACGTGACCTGCTCGGCCTCGACCTGCTGAATGACGATCCGGTCCTCGAGCGGCTTGATGGAAACCGACACGGTGTACCTCTTTCTGGCGTGGGGCGTACTGCCGTTGACACGTAAAGACTGATTAGCACCCACCGGGGTGGAGTGCTAACGCAAGTCTAGAGCGCGGTTGGCACTCGTGCAACGCGAGTGCCAACTCCGTGACGCGCGCTCCGGTCACGACGTGCCTAGGCTGGACGGATGGACCTCGCTGAGCTCACCGCCCTGCTCACGCCGGAGGGACTCCGACTCGTCGACGAGCTCGGCACGATCGACGGCACCGACCAGGTCGCCGCCGCCGTCTCGCGCCTGCGCGCGGCCGGGCTCTCCCCCGACCTCGTGTCCGCGGCCGTCGGGCAGGCGCGGCTGCGCACGCGCGCGCGGCAGAAGTTCGGCGTCTTCGCCGATCGGATGCTCTTCACGCGGGCGGGTCTCGAACAGGCGACCCGCCTCGAGGTCGGGGCGCGTCACGCCGGGCGCTTCCGAGACGCCGGCATCGCCCGGCTCGCCGATCTCGGCTGCGGCATCGGCGGAGACGCCCTCGCCTTCGCCGGAATCGGCCTGGACGTCCTCGCCGTCGACGCCGACGAGGTGACCGCCGCTCTCGCCGCCTACAACCTGGCGCCCTTCGGTGACACGGCGCGCGTCCTGCACGCCCGCGCGCAGGACGTCGACCTCGGCGACGTGGAGGGCGTGTGGCTCGATCCCGCCCGTCGCACCGCGGGGCACACCGAGACGACCCGCGTGGGCGCCGGCGACTGGTCGCCGCCGCTCGAGTGGGTGTGGGAGCGCGCCGCGCAGCACCCCGCGGGCGTCAAGCTGGGGCCGGCCTTCGACCGGACGCTCGTCCCGGACGACGCCGAGGCCCAATGGATCAGCGTCGACGGGTCGACGATCGAGCTCGTCGTCTGGACGGGGCGGCTCGCGCGGCCCGGGGTCCGCCGCGCGGCGCTCGTGATCCGCGGCGGGGCGGCCGCGGAGCTCACCGGATCAGCGGATGCGGACGACGCGGACATCCGCGACCTCGGCCCGTACGTCCACGAGCCCGAGGGAGCGGTCATCCGGGCGCGACTGATCGGCGAGGTCGCCCGCTCGATCGACGCGGGGATGCTGGACCCGCGGATCGCCTACCTGACCTCGGACGCGCCCGCGCTGCTGCCGGACGGGTCGCCCCACCCGTTCGTCCAGAGCTTCCGGGTGCGCGAACGACTGCCCAACGATCCGAAGGCGCTCGGGCGGGCGCTCCGCGAACGCGGCATCGGCACCCTGGAGATCAAGAAGCGCGGCGTCGACGTCGATCCCGCGAAGCTCCGCGCGACGCTGAAGCTGCGCGGATCGGCATCCGCGACGCTCCTGCTCACCCGCGTCGGCGACCGGCGCCTGACCCTTCTCGCCGATCGGGTCTGAACCCGACGGAGTCCTCGGCGACGGGGGCGCGCGGACTCAGCCGAACAGCGGCCCCTGGGTCGAGGCCCACCACAGCCAGCCGGCGCTGTAGACGAGCGAGGCGAGGCACAGGCACAGCGCCCAGACCGCCATCTGGCGCGACTCCCAGGGGCGGCGCAGGGCGACGATCGCGAAGCCGATGCCGACGAGGCCGATCGGGAAGCCCCAGCCGACGACGAACGACACCGCCAGCGCGCTGAGCCCGAAGAACAGCGCCCACGGCGCGCTGCGCGGCAGTGCCGCCGTGGCCGGAGGGGGCGCCGCCCACTCGGCGTCGGTGCGCACCGACGCGGTGATCGGCACGGGCTCGGTCATCTCGCGCCGGAAGCCGCCGCGGTGCTCCCCCGGCAGGGCGGACGTCTCGGCGGCGGCGATGTCCTCGGACGGGACGTCGACGCGCGGGCCGGCCGGGGATGTCGGGGCGGGCGGGGCTGCGGGCGCCGACGCCGCGGGCTGCCCGGGCGCGTCGGACGGGGTCAGCGCGTCCGGAGGCGTCATCTCGATGCCTCCTCGACGTCGGCGGCGGATCGTTCGGCGATCTGGATCTCGGTGACGGGCAGGGTCGAGTCCGCCCCGAAGGCGAGGGTCGAGGGCCTGTGCCCGTTGACGATCAGCTGTGCGGCGAGAGCCGCGATCATCGCACCGTTGTCGGTGCACAGGCTGAGCGGCGGGATCCGCACGGCGACGCCGGCCTCCTCGGCACGGGCGAGGGCGACCTCGCGCAGGCGCCGGTTGGCGATCACGCCGCCGCCGAGGAGGAGACGCGGCACGTCATGGCGAGCGCAGGCATCCAGCGCCTTGGTCACGAGCACGTCGACCACGGCCTCGCGGAACGAGGCCGCCACGTCGGGGACGGAGACATCGCGGCCCTCCGCCTCGGCCTGCTCGACCCAGCGCGCGACCGCGGTCTTGAGCCCCGAGAACGAGAAGTCGAAGCGGTGCTGCGCCATGTCGGACGCCCGCGACAGACCCCGGGGGAAGCGGATCGCGTCCGGATCTCCCGTCGCCGCGGCACGGTCGATCTCGGGCCCGCCCGGGTAGGGAAGCCCGAGGATGCGGGCGATCTTGTCGAACGCCTCCCCGGCGGCATCGTCCATCGTCTCGCCCAGGAGCTGCACGTCCGACACCAGGTCGCGCACGAGCAGCAGCGAGGTGTGCCCGCCGCTCACCAGGAGAGCGACCGTCGGGTAGTCCACCTCGTCGCCGGCGAGCAGATCGGCGGCGATGTGGCCGACGAGGTGGTTCACCGCGTACAGGGGCGTGCCGAGGCTGACGGCGAGGGCCTTCGCGGCGCCGACGCCGACCATCAGCGCACCGGCGAGACCGGGCCCGCTGGTCACGGCGACGGCGTCGAGGTCGGCCAGCTCGATGCCGGCCTCGACGACGGCCGCCTCGATCGCCGGCTGCAGCGCTTCGAGGTGCGCGCGCGCCGCGACCTCGGGGACCACGCCGCCGAACCGGGCGTGCTCGTCCATCGAGCTGGCGATCGTGTTGCTGAGCAGGGTCCGACCGCGGACGATCCCGATGCCGGTCTCGTCGCAGCTCGTCTCGATGCCGAGCACGAGGGGTTCGCGCGGCGTCTGGGCGACCGTCATCGGCGTCCTCCGTCACATCGGCAGGCCGGACCGCGGGTGTCGGCCCCGGCGGCGGGCCAGGCGGCCGATCCGGCCTGCTGTCGGAACACGATCATGCGCAGACCCCCGCATCGAGCCCGTCGTCCCGGGCGGCGGCCCACGCCACGAGGTCGAGCGTCATCACGATCGCGTCGACGTCGTCGGGCTGGTAGTACCGGGGGCGGCGACCGATCTCGACGAAACCCTCCGAGGCGTACAGCGCCTCGGCGGCGGGGTTGTCGGCGCGCACCTCGAGGAAGAGCTCCCGCGCCCCGCGCTCCCGCGCGAGGTCGGCGAGCGCGCGCAGCAGCGCCCGCCCCCGCCCGCGGCCACGCCACGCCTCGGCCATCGCGATGGTCTGGATGTCGGCGTCGGAGCTGCCGCGCACCGCGCGGACACCCCCGTACCCGACCACGCGTCCCGTCTCGACGTCGACGAGGTAGCCGCCGTGCGCCGACGCGACCTCCGCGTGCATCATCGCCTCGCTCCAGGCGTCCGACGGGAAGGACGCCCGCTCGAGCTCCATGATGGCGGGCACGTCGGCGACGGTCGCGGGGCGCAGGCTCACGTGCCCACCCGCTTCCGCGCGGCGGGGAGGGTGACATCGGGCGCACGCAGGTACAGCGGCTCGGTGCCGGAGAGCTCGCGCCCCGCGAGGCGCGCCCGCCCCGCGAGGGTCGCGAGCATCGCCGCGGAGATCGCCGTCACGTCGTACCGGCGCGCACCCGCCGCCGCGAGGGCGGAGTCGATGTCGTCGCGCGGCGTCAGCGCGGGGCCGGCGATGCGCACCGGGATGCCGTCGTCGTCGAGCCCCTCGTAGACGGAGTAGGCGAACTCGCGGCGCCGGGCGTCGGTGACCACGGCGAAACGGGCGGGGTCGGCGAACGGGTCCGCCAGCGCCGCGCCCACGAGGATGGCGAGAGCGGCGGCGTCGTGACTCGGCACGGGGATCACCGGCACGCCGCGGCCGAGGGCGAAGGCCCGGGCGGCGGCGATCCCGACCCGCAGTCCGGTGAAGGGTCCCGGGCCCATCCCCGCGGCGACCGCGGTGATCTCGACCGGGCGGGCGGGCGAGGTCGTTCCGACCGGACCGTGGGAGGCGTCCGCGAGCGCCGTCTGCAGGAGCGTGCCGATGATCTCGGCGTGACCGAGCGGGTCGTCGTGGGAGGCCTCGGCGCGAACCACCCCGTCGTCCTCGACGACGGCGACCGTCGTCGCGAGGGAGGTGTCGATGCCGAGGATCACGCTTCCAGGGTAGTCGGCGCGGATCACGGCGCGCCCCCGGGGCCGCTCAGCCGCGGGAGCGGCGCGAGATGCGGACGCGGCGCGGAGCGGCGTCCTCCATGTCGGCGATGTGGTGGCCCGCGGTGCCGCACGCGGTGTCGACCCCTGTTCCGGACCAGCCGCGGTCGATCTCGACCTCCCACCAGACGTCGGCGACCGCGGCGGCGTAGGGCGCCGCCCATTCGGCGACCACCACCGAGCGGTCGAAGTCGATGTCGAGGTCGTCGAGCTCTCCGTCGGTCCCGAGGCGATACGCGTCGACGTGCACCAGCGCGGGGCCGGCGGCGAGCGAGGGGTGCGTACGGGCGATCACGAACGTGGGGCTCTGCACCGGCCCGCGCACGTTCAGGGCCGCGGCGATCCCGCGGGTGAGGGTCGTCTTGCCCGCACCCAGCGGACCGGTGAGCACCACCAGGTCGCCGGCGGCCAGGGCCGCCCCGAAGGCGCGGCCGAGCTCGTCCATCGCGGCGACCGAGTCGACCTCGCGCTCCCCCACGAAGGCATCCAGTCCGGCCATCAGGCACCACCTCTCCGCGTCCGCGTGCACGACTCCGGAACAACCGTCGGGGCGGCTCCGGCATTCCGCGCGGTCACGCCGCCGCCGGCCCGGAGGCGCACGGATTCTCCGGAGTTGTGACCGCACCCGCGCGGGCAGCGCACCGGCGGGCGCGTGTCACCGCGTGACCTCGCGCCGCGGAACGCGCGGCCCGATGCGCGTGACGATCTCGTAGTTGATGGTCGCGGCGGCGTCCGCCCACGCCTCCACCGGGGGCGCGCCGAGAGTCGGGTCGCCGAAGAGGACCGCCTCGTCGCCGACCGCCACCGGGTGGTCCCCGACGTCGACGACGAACTGGTCCATCGCGATGCGGCCCGCGACGGGGAAGACCTGCCCGCCGATGCGGACCGCCGCCCCGCCGGACGCGGCGCGAGGGGCCCCGTCGGCGTATCCGACGGGCACGAGCGCGAGCGTCGTCTCGGCCTGCGTGCGGTGCGCGTAGCCGTAGGACACCCCCTGCCCGGCGGGCACGCGACGCACGGCGGCCACGGCGGCACGGAGGGTCATGGCGGGGCGAAGGCCCAGATCGCTCGACGTCCGATCCGCGAACGGTGAAAGCCCGTACATCGCCACCCCGACGCGGACGGCGTCGAACCTCGCCTCCGGGAGGGCGATGGCGGCGTGGGAGGCGGCGAGATGCCGCAGGCGCGGGGTGAGGCCGTACGTCGCGGCGAGCGCGAGGGCGTCGCGGAACCGGGCGACGGCGGCGCGGTCGTCCTCGACGCTGGTGTTCGACAGGTGGCTGAAGACGCCGGCGATCCGCAGCTTGCCGATCCGCTCGAGCCGGGCCGCCTCGGCGAACACGATCGGCGCGTCGGCGGGGGCGATGCCGTTGCGCCCGAGCCCGGTCTCGACCTTCAGGTGGACGGCGACGGCGCGCTCGGCGGACGCCGCGGCCGCGGCGGCCTGGAGCTGGTCGAAACTCGAGATCCCCAGCTCGATCCCGGCGGCGGCCGCCTCCGCGAAGGACATTCCCGGGGCGTGCAACCAGGCCATCACGGGCGCGTCGATCCCGGCACGGCGCAGGGCCAGCGCCTCGGGGATGTCGGAGACGCCGATGCGGGAGGCACCGCCGGCGAGGGCCGCGACGGCGGAGCGCACCGCACCGTGGCCATAGCCCTCGGCCTTGACCACGGCGATCAGCTCCGCATCGGTCAGGCGGCGCAGGTGGCGCACGTTCTCGGTGATCGCCGCGGTGTCCACGAGGGCCTCGCGCATCACTCCGGCGGGCAGACGGCTCATCGCGTCCCCTCCTCGATCGGACCGCGCGCGGCGGACACGGGCGCGGCGGCCGCCTCGTCCGTCGCCTCCGCGATGACGTAGGCGGTCGCGAGTCCCGCGTCGTGGCTGAGCGAGAGGTGCAGCGCCGTGATGCCCCGGGCATCCACCGTCGCGGAGGTCTCCCCGCTCAGCGCGAAGACGGGGCGGCCGCTGGGCTCGGAGGCGATCTCGATGTCGGTCCAGTGGACGCCCTCGGACCCGCCGAGCGCCTTGATGAGAGCCTCCTTCGCCGCGTAGCGCGCGGCGAGCGAGTGCGGTTTGAGCGTGCGCTCCGGCGGCGCGAACAGCCGCTCGACGAGCCGTGGCGTGCGCGCCAGGGAGCGCTCGAACCGCGGGATGTCGACGAGGTCGACACCGATTCCGACGATCATGGCCTCAGCCTATCGGCCGCTCCCCTCCGGCAACGGCAAGGGCAACGGCAGCGGCAGCGGCAGCCGTCCGCCGCGGCGGCCTACTCGACGGTGACGGACTTGGCGAGGTTGCGCGGCTGGTCGACGTCCAGGCCCTTCGCCGTCGCCAGGCCCATCGCGAACACGTGCAGCGGCACAACGGCCAGCAGCGGCTCGAACAGCGGTCCGGCGAGCGGGATGCGCAGCACCTCGTCGGCGAAGGGCAGCACGGCGGCATCCCCCTCCTCGGCGACCACGATGACCCGGGCGCCCCGGGCACGGATCTCCTGGATGTTGGAGACGACCTTCTTGTGCAGCTCGGCGGATGCCCGCGGCGAGGGCACCAGGACGAACACGGGCTGGCCCGGCTCGATGAGCGCGATCGGTCCGTGCTTGAGCTCGCCGGCGGCGAAGCCCTCCGCGTGGATGTAGCTGATCTCCTTGAGCTTGAGCGCGCCCTCGAGCGCGATCGGGTAGCCGACGTGGCGCCCGAGGAACAGCACCGACTGGGTGTCCGCCATCCAGCGGGAGAACTGCTCGATGTGGGCCTGTTCCTCGTCGAGCACGCGCTGGATCTTCGCGGGGACCGCCTCCAGCTCACGGACGTGATCGGCCGACTCGGCGGGCGTCAGCACCCCGCGCAGCCGGCCGACGTGCAGGGCGAGGAGGTACAGGGCGGTGATCTGCGCGACGAAGGCCTTGGTGGACGCCACGGCGACCTCCGGCCCGGCGTGGGTGTAGATCACGGCATCCGACTCGCGCGGGATGGTCGCGCCCTGCGTGTTGCAGATCGACAGCGTCTTGGCCCCCTGCTCGCGCGCGTACTTGACCGCCATGAGGGTGTCCATCGTCTCGCCGGACTGGCTGATCGAGACGACCAGCGTGTCCGGCCCGATGACCGGATCGCGGTAGCGGAACTCGTGGGCGAGTTCGACGTCGACCGGGATGCGCGTCCACAGCTCGAGGGCGTACTTGCCGGTCTGTCCGGCGTAGGCCGCCGTCCCGCAGGCGATGACGACGATGCGGCGGATGTCCGTGAACAGGTCGTCGAGCCCGTCGAGCTCGGGGATCACGACCTCGCCGCCCTCCTCGCCGACGCGCAGGCGTCCGCGGATCGTGTTTGCGACCGCCTCCGGCTCCTCGGAGACCTCCTTCGCCATGAAGGACGACCATCCGCCCTTCTCCGCGGCAGAGGCGTCCCAGACGACCTCGAAGGGCGAGGTCTCGACGGCGTTCCCCGCGAAGTCGGTGACCTCGACGCCTCCGGGGGTGATCGCGACGATCTCGTCCTGGCCGATCGCCAGGGCGTTGCGGGTGTGCTCGACGAAGGCCGCGACGTCGGATCCGAGGAAGTTCTCCCCCTCGCCGAGGCCGATCACGAGCGGCGAGTTGCGCCGGGCGCCGACGACGAGGCCGGGCTGGTCCTGGTGCATCGCGAGCAGGGTGAAGGCGCCGTCCAGGCGCGCGACGACGGACCGGAAGGCGGCGACGAGGTCGCCGGATGCCCGGTACTCGTGCCCGAGCAGCACGGCGGCCACCTCGGTGTCGGTCTCGGAGCGGAACGTGTAGCCCAGGCTGACGAGGTCCGCCTTGAGCTCGGCGAAGTTCTCGATGATCCCGTTGTGGATGACCGCGAGCCGGTCGTCGTCGGCGAGGTGCGGGTGCGCGTTGGCATCCGTCGGCCCCCCGTGCGTCGCCCACCGGGTGTGACCGATCCCCGTCGTCCCGTCGGGCATGGGGTGGGCCGCGAGATCGTCGCGCAGAACCTGGAGCTTTCCCGCGCGCTTGCGCATGTCGAGGTCGCCGTCGGCGTCGATCACGGCGATTCCGGCGGAGTCGTATCCCCGGTACTCCAGCCGCGCCAATCCCGAGATGAGGATGGCCTGGCTGTCCCTCGGGCCCACGTATCCGACGATTCCACACATGCGCCCCATGGTAGGCGTCGCGGTTTGCGCGGACTCCTCACAAATGGACGCCCGGGCCGTCGATATCGCCGCCCGGGCCGTCGGTACGGACCGGTGCGCGTCCGCCCGGCCGCCGTCAGAGCTTGCGCAGCAGGACGGTCTCCACCGTGTGGTTGGCGGCCTTCTCGAGCACGAGTGTGGCGCGGTGCCGCGTGGGCGCGACGTTCTCGCGCAGGTTCGGGAGGTTGATGTCGTTCCAGTACCCCATCGCGGTGTCGACGGCCTCGGCATCCGACAGCTCGGCGAACACCCTGAAGAACGAGCTCGGGTTCGAGAACGCGCCCTGGCGCAGCGCCAGGAAGCGGTCGACGTACCACTGCGCGATGTCGGCCTCGTCCGCATCCACGTAGATGGAGAAGTCGAACAGGTCGCTGACCGCCACGTCGTTGGGCGTCGGGGGCGGGGAGAGCACGTTCAGCCCCTCGACGATGACGACGTCGGGGCGGCGCACGGTGACGAGGGCGTCGGGGATGATGTCGTACCGCATGTGCGAGTAGAACGGCGCGCGCACCTCGGGGGCCCCCGACTTCACCTCCGTGAGGAAGCGCACGAGCGCGCGCCGGTCGTAGGACTCGGGGAAGCCCTTGCGGTGCATGATGCCGCGGCGCTCGAGCTCGTCGTTCGAGTACAGGAAGCCGTCGGTGGTCACCAGCTCGACGCGGGGCGTTCCCGGCCATCGGCTCATGAGCTCCCGCAGCAGGCGGGCGATGGTCGACTTGCCGACGGCCACCGATCCGGCGACGCCGACGACGAACGGCGTCGTCGTGTCGGGCTCGCGCAGGAACGCGGAGGTCTCGGCGCCGAGACGCTTCGTGTTCTCCGCGTACGTCGACAGCAGCCGGCTGAGCGGCAGGTACACCTCGCGCACCTCGGTGAGGTCGAGGCGGTCGCCGATGCCGCGCAGCTGGACGACCTCGGTCTCGGTGAGCGGGTTCGGGATGCCGGGGGCGAGCGCCGCCCACTCGGCCCGGTCGACCTCGCGGTACAGCGAGGCGACGTCGGTCGTCGCGTCTTCGGTGGACATCGGGCTTACTCTAGCGCCCGCCCCGGTCCCGGCCGACGCGTCCGGTGCGGTCGGTGACTGCTCCGGGACCCACTAGATTCGGACCGTGCGCCTCGGAGTCCTCGACATCGGCTCGAACACCGTCCATCTGCTCGTCGCGGACGTGCGTCCGGGCGGGCGTCCGCTCGCGGCGACCAGCAAGCGCACGGTCCTGCGTCTCATGCGCTACCTGCAGGAGGACGGCTCGATCAGCGACGAGGGCGTGGACGCGCTGGTCTCGGCGGTCGCCGAGGCGCGGGCCGTCGCCGAGCGCGAGAACGTCTCGGAACTGCTCGCCACCGCGACCAGCGCCGTCCGCGAGGCCGCCAACGGTCCCGCGGTCATCGAGCGGATCGAGGCGGCCCTCGGTCAGGACCTGCAGGTGCTCGGCGGCGAGTCGGAGGCGCGGTTCACGTTCCTCGCCGTCCGCCGCTGGTTCGGGTGGTCGGCCGGGCAGATCATGCTCTTCGACATCGGCGGAGGCTCGCTCGAGCTCGCCGCCGGCAGCGACGAGCTGCCCGACGTCGCGGCATCCGTCCCGCTCGGCGCCGGGCGGATGACGATCGAGTTCCTGCCGCACGATCCTCCCGGGGAGGAGGCCGTCGACCGTCTGCGCGCGCACGCGCGTGAGACCCTGGCGCCCGTGGCCGAGCTCATGGCGGGTCAGCCCCGTCCCGATCACGTCGTCGGATCCTCGAAGGCGATCCGCTCGCTCGCGAAGCTCGCCGGCTACCCGGCGCCCGGGTGGTCGGGGCAGGAGCGGTGGCGTCTGCCCCTGGCATCCCTCGGATCCTGGATCCCGCGACTGTCGCGCCTCCCGGCGAGCGCCCGGCAGGAGCTGCCCGGCATCACGGCGGACCGCACCTTCCAGATCGTCGCCGGGGCCGTCGTGCTGCACACCGCGATGTCGGTGATGGGCGTCGACGAGCTCGAGGTCAGCCCCTGGGCGCTGCGCGAGGGTGTGCTGCTGCGCTACATCGAGTCGCTCAGCTGGTCCGAACCGGGCGCCTGACCGGCATCCGCGCGGATTCGTGGCGCAATCTGTCGCCATGGCACGCGGCAAGCGACCGATCGTGACATGAATCCGCGGGCTCAGCCGCGGACGACGTCGGCGAGACCGTCGGCGATGCGCTGGGCGTCGGGCTGCGACGCCGCCTCGACCATGACGCGCACCATCGGCTCGGTGCCGGAGGGGCGCAGCAGCACCCGGCCGCTGTCGCCGAGCTCGGCCTCGGCCTCGCGGACCGCGTCCATGACGTCCGGTGCCGTCGCACGGGTGCGCTCGACGCCCCGGACGTTGACGAGCACCTGAGGGAACACCGTCATGACGGATGCCAGTTCCGCGAGGGTCTTGCCGGTGCGGGCCATCTCGGCGCACAGATGGAGCCCGGTCAGCACCCCGTCGCCGGTCGTCGCGAACCGGCTCATGATGACGTGGCCGCTCTGCTCGCCGCCGAGGGAGAAGCCACCCTCGTTCATGCGCTCGAGCACGTACCGGTCGCCGACCGCGGTCGTCTCGACGGTGATGCCGTGGGCGGCCATCGCGCGGTGCAGGCCGAGGTTGCTCATCACCGTGGCGACGAGCGTGTCGGCGCGCAGGACGCGGCGCTGCTTCATCGAGACCGCGAGGATCGCCATGATCTGGTCGCCGTCGACGACGGTGCCGTCGGCGTCGACGGCGAGGCATCGGTCCGCGTCGCCGTCGTGGGCGATGCCGACGTCGGCGCCGACGCGGATGACCTCGGCCGCGAGCTTGTCGAGGTGGGTGGATCCGACGCCGTCGTTGATGTTCAGCCCGTCGGGATCGGCACCGATGACGGTGACCTTCGCGCCGGCGTTGCGGAACGTCTCGGGCGAGACCCCCGACGCCGCTCCGTGCGCGCAGTCGACGACCACGTGGAGGCCGTCCAGGCGATGCGGCAGCGACGCCAGCAGATGCAGGACGTATCGGTCCTCGGCGTCAGAGAACCGCGTGACGCGACCGACGTCGCCGCCCGTGGGCTGCAGCTTCGGGCCGGACATGGCCTGCTCGATGCGCTCCTCGACGATGTCGGGGAGCTTCACTCCCCCGCGGGCGAAGATCTTGATGCCGTTGTCGGGGGCGGGGTTGTGCGAGGCCGAGATCATCACGCCGAAGTCGGCGTCGATGTCGTCGATGAGGAAGGCTGCGGCCGGCGTGGGCAGCGTCCCCGCCTCGAGCACGTCGACGCCGGAGGATGCGAGCCCGGCCTCGACCGCGGCCGACAGGAACTGGCCCGAGATCCGCGGATCGCGCGCGACCACGGCGGTCAGCCGCTTACCCGCGGCCTTCCGCGCCGTGGCGATACGGCCCTGGCCCAGGACGACAGCGGTCGCCTGGGCCAGGGTGAGCGCCAGATCGGCGGTGAGGGAGCCGTTCGCGAGGCCCCGCACACCGTCCGTTCCGAACAGCGCCATGAAGACTCAGCGCTTCGAGTACTGCGGAGCCTTACGGGCCTTCTTGAGACCGGCCTTCTTGCGCTCCTTGACGCGCGCGTCGCGCGAGAGGAAGCCCGCCTTCTTCAGGGTGGGACGGTTGTTCTCCGCGTCGATCTCGTTGAGCGCACGGGCGATGCCGAGGCGCAGCGCGCCGGCCTGGCCCGAGGGGCCACCGCCGGAGATGCGGGCGATCACGTCGTACGCACCCGCGAGGTCGAGCACCGTGAACGGGTCGTTGATCAGCTGCTGGTGCAGCTTGTTCGGGAAGTAGTCCTCGATCGTGCGGCCGTTCACCGTGATGGTGCCCGAGCCGGGGACCAGGCGCACGCGGGCGATGGCCTGCTTGCGGCGGCCGACGGCGGCACCGGGCACCGACAGCACGGGGCGGGGAGCAGCGGCGGCCTCGACGGCCACGCTCTCGGTGGTGTAGCTCTCCGCGTTGTCGAGGGTGTTCTCTTCGATGGAGTCAGCGATCTTCGCCATGAGTTGTCCTTATGTCTCTCGGCGCGCTTACTGGGCGACCTGGCCGAAGGTGTACGGGGTGGGCTGCTGGGCCGCGTGCGGGTGCTCGGCGCCCACGTAGACCTTCAGCTTCGACAGCTGCTGGCGGCCCAGGCTGTTCTTCGGGAGCATGCCGCGGATCGCCTTCTCGACGGCGCGGATCGGGTTCTTCTCGAGGAGCTCGGCGTACGAGGTCGCCGTGAGGCCGCCCGGGTAGCCGGAGTGGCGGTACGCCATCTTCTTCTGGAGCTTCTGGCCCGTCAGCGCGACCTTGTCGGCGTTGATGACGATCACGAAGTCACCGGTGTCGATGTGGTTCGCGAAGGTGGGCTTGTGCTTGCCGCGGAGGATCGCCGCGGCGTGCGAGGCGAGGCGTCCGAGGACGACGTCGGTCGCATCGATGACGACCCACTCACGGGTCACTTCACCGGCCTTGGGGGTGTAGGTGCGCGTCACAGTAGTGCTGCTTTCTTGGATCGAACGGAGAGGTTCGTGAATCCCGCTCCGGGGTGCTTTCGTCGGACGAGGCCGGGAAAGACGCCAGTGGAGGGCTCACGTTCGCGGTGGACGGTTCAGCAGAGCCGGACACCAAAGGTCGAGTCTACGCCATGACGACGCCGACGCGAAACGGACGGCGACGTCAGCACAGGAAAGCCGCAGGAAGAGAGACGCCGAGGGGCCGGAGGATGCTCCAGCCCCTCGGCCTGACAGCCGCACGCGGGGGGTCGGCGACTGTCAACCGGTCGTGTGGGGACACTACCGGGGGTTCGGGGGGATGAGGGCGATGAGCCCACGGTGGTTCTTACATACAGACTACTGGCCGGAGCCGTTCTGCACCGCAGAGGCGCCGGAGGAATCCTCGGAGAGGTCGATCCCCGCCGCGAACTGCTTGAGCCAGGGGCGCAGCTCGGGGCCCAGATCGTCGCGGTCCACGGCGAGCTGGAGGATGGCCTTGATGTAGTCGACGCGGTCGCCGGTGTCGTAGCGGCGACCGCCGAAGACGACGCCGTAGACCCCCGGACCGTCGGGGTCGGTGGCGAGCTCGCGCAGGGCGTCCGTGAGCTGGATCTCGCCGCCCTTGCCGGGTTCGGTCCGCTCGAGGACGTCGAAGACCGTCGGCGGGAGGACGTAGCGCCCGATGACGGCGAGATTCGACGGCGCCGTCCCGACGGCCGGCTTCTCCACGAGATCGAGGATCCGCACGGAGCCGTCGGAATGCGTGTCCCCGATGGTCGCGACGCCGTAGAGGTGGACCTGCGCCGGGTCCACCTCCATCAGCGCCACGACCGCTCCCCCGGTGCGCTCGTGCACCGCGAGCATCGTGGACAGCAGCGGGTCGCGCTCGTCGATGAGGTCGTCGCCGAGCATCACGACGAAGGAGGACGAGCCGACGTAGGACTTCGCCCGGAAGACGGCGTGCCCGAGACCCCGGGGGTCGCCCTGGCGCGTGAGGTGGATGTCGGCGAGCCGCGAGGAGTGCGAGACCTTGCCGAGCTTGGCGGTGTCGCCCTTCGTGGTGAGAGCCGACTCCAGCTCGGGCACGGAGTCGAAGTGGTTCGCGATGTTGTTCTTGTTGCGTCCGACGATGATGAGGACGTCGCGGATGCCCGCCTCGACCGCCTCCTCGACGACGTACTGGATCGCCGGCTTGTCCACGACCGGCAGCATCTCCTTGGGCATCGCCTTGGTGGCGGGAAGGAATCGCGTGCCGAGTCCGGCGGCGGGGATGACGGCCTTGTACGGCGCAGACATCGTGCTCCTAACTCCGAGACGGGGCGTGGGGGAAGGTTCTTCGCTGCGAGGGGGCCCGACTCAAGGCGAGCATAGCGGCACCCCCGGCGCATGTCCGGGACGGGACGGCGGCGTTGCGCCGTCCCGCCGTGGCCGATCAGGCGGAGGGCGTCAGGATTCCGGCCGGCGAGACGGTCGATTCCAGCACGACGCCCTCCGCGTCCTGGTAGAGGAGTGCTCGACCGCCGAAGCGGCGCGTCGACATCACCGGGCGCGGGAGCTCCCCGGGAGACGCCACGCGAACCCGGACGCCGCCGGGCTCGACCGTGACATCGATGCGCGCCGCGCGGGCATCCGAGTGCTTCACCGCGTTGACCAGGCCTTCGTTGACGAGTTCGGCGACGACGGACACCGCCCCGTGCTCGCTCAGGAGGCCCACGGCCTCCGGCGACACACGGGTGTCGAGCTGCAGGAGCGGCTGCCACCCCGCGAGGGTGCGACCCAGTTCGTCGACCACGCCGACGGCCGGGTCCGCGGCCGGACGGAGCACCTCGTCGAGTGCGGCGTCCGTCTCGGCACGGAATCGGTCGACCGCCGCCTCGGCGGGAGGCGCCTCATCGACCATGGCGGCGAAGATCACGCAGCGGCCCTGGACGCGGCCGTGCAGGGTGCCCGCGGCGTGCCGGAGCGGCTCGCGCGCGGCGCGCATGCGGTCCGCCAGATCGCGCGCGGCGCCGGCGAGCCGGTCCGTCGACGCGCGCTCCTCCGCCCGCACCCGTCGGCGCGCGTCGAGAGCGACCGCGATCACGACGGCGGTCAGGGGGAGCGCGCACATCGGCACGACGAGGAGCAGACCCGAACCGGGAAGGAGCGCCGCCGCGACCGTCGCGGAGATCGCGCCACCGCCCGTCCAGGCGAGGACGAAGGCTCGGGCGGCGGGTCGGCCGCGTCGATCCGGCCGCACCCGGAGAAGCCAACCGGCGAGCAGGTCGATGACGACGATGCACCCCAGTGCGGCGGCCAGGA
Organism: Microbacterium sp. MMO-56; assembly: GCF_037146215.1. NCBI lineage: Bacteria > Bacillati > Actinomycetota > Actinomycetes > Micrococcales > Microbacteriaceae > Microbacterium > Microbacterium sp. MMO-56. The sequence goes on along the minus strand of NZ_JBBCVW010000002.1, from coordinate 125,386 downwards.
CGAGGACGCCGCCCCGTGCGAGGGCGAACGGGGCGCAGACGAAGGCGAAGACGAGGCCGACGAGCAGGAACGGCGTCGGAACGAGCGCGTCGACCAGGCGTGGTCTGGGGGGATCCGGGGCGACGACGCCCTCGTCGAGGACCGGCACGGGGGCAGGCTTCTCCGAGAGATGGTCGAGCCGATGGCTCGCCGCCCGCACGAGGGCCGAGTAGTCCCGGACCGCCTCGAAGTCGATCCGCCCCTCCAGCAGCCGGTCGCGAGCGGCGCGCAGCTCGTCGACGGTCGCCTGCACCAGGCGGACGTTCTCCTGTTCCTCGTCGTCGAGCTCGCGCCGCGCGGCATGGGAGCGAGCCAGCGCGAGGGCGAGGTGCGCGGAGATCGTCCGAGCCGTGCGATCCTGCGTCGTGATCACCGCGACGAACGAGAAGAGGAGCACGACCACCAGCAGGTTCGTCCCGACCCGCGACACCAGCTGCCCGTCGGATTCGATGTCGAACATCGACAGCACGACCGCGTCGTTGACGAAGGGGCGCGCGACCGCGACGCCGACGAGTGCGGCGCTCACCATCACGATGCGCGCGAGTCGTCGAGGGATGCGGCGTTCCGCCGCGGCGACCGCGAGCACCGGTATCGCCAGCACGGACCACCCCACGGCGGAGGCCGCCATGCCGTGCGCGTACCCGTCCAGACCACGGGGAAGCACCGGCACGAGGAGCACGACGGCGACCGCGAACGAGGCGAGCGCGCTCCAGAGCGTGAAGAAGCGACCGCTGCCCGCCGCGTCCGCGAAGGCGGCCACCGCGTCTCCCGCGCGCTGTCCGACGCGGCCCAGCCGACGCATCTGCGACATCCCTACGCCCCTATAGTCGTCGCAAGCCTATCCATTCCTCCCCACCGCGCGGCAGGGCCGGAAGACAGGTCTCCTCCTCCCCCGTCGCAGCGGCGCGGCATCCGCACCCCACTCCACCCGGCAGGAGCCGCCATGCACCCCGACGAGCCAGACATCCCCCCGCGGCCTCCCCTGCCGTCGCCGGAGACGGACCGACGGCGGACGGGAGTCCTGCGCCGCCCCGGCGCCTGGCTGCTCGCGTACGGGGTCGCGCTGGCCGCGATCGCGTTCTGGCCGACCCCGGTGGACGCCGGTGCGCGTCCGCTGCTGCGCGCCATCCACGCGCTGGTGCCCCTGCTCACCTACTCACGCATCGAGTTCGCCGCCAACGTGCTGCTCTTCGTGCCCGTGGGTCTGCTGGCGACGCTCGTGCTGCGCGATCGACGGTGGCTGGTGCTGCCGCTCGCCATCCTCGCCACCGTCACGATCGAGACGGTTCAGGCCGTGGCGCTGCACGCACGCACCCCCAGCACGCTCGACATCATCGCGAACACCGCGGGGGCGTGCGCCGGCATGGCCGTCGCCGCGCTCGTCGAGTCCGTCAGGACAGGAGCGCGGCGATCCGCGTCCGGAGATCCCGGGGAGAGAACGGCTTGACCACGTAGTCGTCCGCCCCGGCGGCCATCGCGGTCGCCACATCGTCCGGTGCGGACTTGGCCGTCAGCATCATGATCCGCGTGTCGGCGAAGTCCCCGTCCTGTCGGAGGACACGACACACCTCGACGCCCGTCATGCCCGGCATCATCCAGTCGAGGACGACGAGGTCCGGGTGGACGGCGCCCGCCGCGACGATGCCGGAGCGGCCGTCGACGGCGATATCCACGGAGTGGCCCGCGTTGGCGAGGATCGTGCGCACGAGTTCGGCGACGTCACCGTCGTCCTCGACTACCAGCACGTGCGCCATGATCCCGCTCCACAGAGGCGGCTTTCGTCGGAAGATACCTCCGCCTCAGAACCACTAGCGTAAGGCGTATGAGGGGTTCCGCGCCGGATCGCGTCGCCCGCGCAGCACCGCGTCGGTGGCGCGGGCTCGCCGTCTGGGCGCCCGGGACCGCTCTCATCTTCGCGCTCGCCGCGGCGAGCATCGCGATCACGACGCCCACTCTGGCGGTCGCCCTGTGGTGGCCCGCCTCGGGGGCCGCGGCGTGTCTGGCGCTGGTCGTGCCGCGGCGGAGCCGGCCCGCCGTGCTGCTCGTCGTGTTCGCGGCGACGACCCTCGGCAACCTCGTCGCGGGGCGTCCGCCGGTGCTCGCGCTCGCCTTCGGTGCGGTGAACGCGCTCGAGATCGCCCTCTTCCTCTGGGTGCTGCTGCACGGACGGACCGACGCGCGGCTGCGCACGACGGCCGACTCCCTCCGCCTCGCCGTCGCCGCGACCGTGTCGTCGGTGACGCTGGGCCTCGCCGCGGGCGGGATCACGGCGGCGGCCGGAACGGCGGATTTCATCAGCACCGCCGTGCTCACGGCGGCGTCGCACCTGTCGGCGATCCTGCTCACGACGCCGCTCGTGCTGCTCGCTCCCCGGCCCCGGCAGACGGTCGACCGGCGCGAGCTCGTCGTCCAGATCGTCGTCGCGGCCCTCGCTCTGATCATCGGATTCGGGCCGCTCGCCGACTTCCGGCTGGGCTTCCTGGTCTTCCTCCCGCTCGTCTGGGCGGCGCTGCGCTTTCCCCCCGTCATCGCCCACATCGAGGCGCTGCTTATCGCGGCGGGCGCGCTGGGGCTGGTCGCGGCGAACTGGCCGGAGTACGTCGTCCCCGACATCGACGTCTCGGCGATGGCGATCAGCGTCGTCGCGTTCCTGTGCGCGATCTCGATCCTCACGGTGGCGATCGTCGCCGGACGCGGCGAGTCCCTCGAGAACGCCCAGCGTGCCCTGGATGCCGCGGAGTCCCGCGCCGAGGCCGCGCGGGCGACGGCCGCCACCCTGCGTGTCCGCTACGACCTCGACCGCCAGCGGGAGGACTTCCTGTCCACGACGAGCCACGAGCTGCGCACTCCGGTCACGGTCATCGCCGGGTACGCCGACCTGCTCGGCGACCACGCCGAGCTGCCGGACGAGACGCGGGCGTGGGTCGATGCGATCCACCGGAACACCGGCCGACTGGCGGGCATGCTCGACGACCTCCTCGCATTCACCCGCTCGGGATCGACACGGCCCGTCCTGGTCGACGTCGACGTCGCACACCTCGTCTCCTGCGCCGTGGACGTGCACGCCGGAGCCGCCGCCCGCAAGGGGATCACGGTGACCATCGCCCGCACCCGCGACCTCACCGTGCGCGCCGACCTGACCCACGCGCAGCGCGCGCTGAGCAGCCTGCTCTCGAACGCGGTGAAGTTCACACCGCCGAGCGGCCGCATCGGGATCGACGCCGTCGCCGTCGGGGGCGACGTCATGATCACGGTCTCCGACACCGGCACGGGGATGGCGCCCGACACGCTCGCGCAGGCGTTCGAACCGTTCTATCGGGGTGAGCAGGCCGAGGTGCGCGCCATGCCGGGCACCGGGCTCGGACTCGCCATCGCCCGGATGCTGGCACGCCGCAACGACGGAGAGGTCACCCTGGTCTCCCGCCCCGGCCAGGGCACGAAGGCGACCCTGCTCCTGCGACGCAGCGACGACGGGGAGAGCGGGCGATGAGCGGGCGGGAGGACGGCGGCGAGTGGAGCCGCTGGGACGACTCCCAGCTCCTCGGCACCATCGTGCGCTCGGTCTGGCAGTGGCAGCTGGTCGTCGCCTTCAGCGTCGTCACCGTGGGCGTCGTGGTCGCCATGCTCTCGCCCGCCGACCTCGCCGGAGGATGGCTCACCGCCGGCCTCGTGCTCACCGCCGCGACGACCGCCGTCGCGCTGGTGACACCGTGGGCGCGGGCCCCTCGCTGGGCCCTGGTGCTCCCCTTCGTCAACACCGTGGCGATCGGGCTGCTGTCCACGACGCAGCACGCCCTCGGCTTCTTGTGGATCATCCCCATCGCGTGGATCGCGACCTATTACTCCGCGGCGTCCGTGGGCGCCGCGCTCGCGCTCGTGCTCGCCCTCCAGGTCGCCCGCTGGTGGGTTCCGGGCGCCGACAGCGCCGCACCGCTCGACGTCGTCATCGTGCTGCTCGCGCTCGGCTTCCTCGGTGTGGCGACGATCCAGGGGTCGCGGCGTGCGCGCGCCTATCGCCACCTGCTGCGGCGCAACTCGCGCCAGCTCGACCGTGCACTGACGCGCGCCAAGACGCAGGAGCGCCAGTCCACCCGGCTGTTCGACGCGATCGGCACCGCGCTCGCGATCGTCGACGCGGAGGGGCGCATCGAGCGCACCAACAGCGCCTACCGCTCGCTCTACGGGTACGCGGACGGAGACGACCGCCATCCGGCGCGCGCCGTCGAGTACTCCGCGTACCGCGGCGTCGCCCTGCCGCGCGAGGAGACGACCCTCGCCCGGGCGGCGCGCGGCGAGCGCGCGCGGCACGAGCCGCTGTGGATCTACGACGCGGACGGCGAGTGGCGGGCCCTCTCCCTGTCGATCCGGCCGCGGACCGCGCCCGGCGACGGGAACCGGACGATCATCGAACTCGACGACGTCACGGCGACCGAACTCGGTCGCCGCGCGCAGCGCGCGGCGACGAGCGCCGTCTCGCACGAACTGCGCAACCCGCTCACGGTGATCCTCGGTCATGCCGACCTCCTGCTCGACGACCAGACCCTGACCGCGTCGCAGCGCGAGCACGTCAACCTGATCGAGGGCGCGGCGGAGCGGATGCTCGCGCTGACAGCTTCCCTGCTCGACGCGAACCGCCCCGTCGAGGCGGGAGACGGGTTCGACCTGACCGCGATCACGACCGCGGCGACCGAGGCCTTCGCGCCTGCCGCCGCGGCCGCCGACATCCGGCTGGTCCGCGACACCCCCAGCGGGCTCCTCGTCCCCGGCGATGCGTTCCGGATGCGGCAGGTGGTCGACAACCTCGTGAGCAACGCGATCAAGTACACGCCGCGCGGAGGCACCGTGCGGGTGAGCTCCGCGCCGGAGGCGGGGCGAGCGGTGCTCACCGTCGCCGACACCGGCATCGGGATCGGCGAGAGCGATCTCGAGAACGTGTTCCGCCCTTACTTCCGCGCACACAGCGCGACCGCGGGCGGCATCCCGGGCACGGGCCTCGGCATGTCGATCGTGCGCACCATCATCGAGCAGAACCACGGCTCGATCTCCCTCTCGAGCACCCTGGGCGAGGGGACGACGGCGACCGTCACGCTCCCGCTCGCACCGGGATCCACGGCGACCGCGCGAGCGCAGCCGGAATCCGACGACCACGATCCCACCGAAGGGGGTGCGCGGTGACCGAGGCCGTCACGCAGCCGATCCTGATCACCCTCACGACGCTGTGCACCGTCATCATGATCGGTGTCGGCTTCCTGCCCCGCCCGTGCCGGGAGGCGGCGATCTGGTCGATCGCCTTCACCTGCGCCATGGTCGCGAGCTATGTCGCCGCGGCGGGGACCCAGAGCGGTCTGCCGCTGCTCAGAGCCCTGGCGGCGGGGTTCGTGCTCGGAGCGCTCGCCATGTTCTGGGTCGGCCTCCGGGTGCGCGCCGGACGCCGGAGGGTGTTCCTGGTCCCTTCCGTCGTCGGCGCCCTCCTCGCCACCGCGGGTCTCGCCGTCGTCGACGGGCTGGCCGGGCCGGAGGCCTTCGAGCGCTCGGCGCTCGCCGTCGCGGTGGTGCTCCTCGTCACGACCGCGATCGAGGCGATCGCCCTGCGCTCCGCGCCGCTCATGGCGACGGCGCCGTTCGCCCTCGCGAGCGTGCTGTGCGCCGGTTTCGCCGGGGTGTGGATCGTCACCGGTCTCCTCCAGCCGGTGGGCGCCGCCGCCCTCGCGTGCGTCGCGCCGGACACGGTCGTGACGGACGCGGCCGCGATGAGCGTCATCTACCTCGTCTCGGCGCTCGTGTCGGTCCTTCAGCTCGGCCGCGAGTCCGCCGTGCGCGCCGAATCCGCCGGGACGACGGACTTCGCGCGCGTCGCGCAGGAGCGCCTCGTCCGCGCCGAACGACGCGGAGACACGTGGTGGGCGCTGCTCGACATCCGGCTCGACGACCCCGTCGCGCTCCGCGAGGCGTCCAACACCCTCGCCTTCGGCCGCGTCGTCGAGCGGTTCGCCGACGACGTCGTGCTGGCACTGCCCGCCGAGGCCGACATCCACCAGGTCGATGCGACGCGGTTCGTCGTGCTCCTGCCCCGCCACGATCCGGCGGTGCGTCCGGTCGTTCGGGACATCCTCGACCGCGTGTCGACGGTCGAGGCGCACCAGTCGATCGCCGTGCGGCTGTCGGCCAGCATCGGATGGGCGAGCGTGTCGACCTGTGGGTACGACCTCGACGTGCTCACCCGCACCGCGTCGGGTGCGGCCGACGATGCACAGCTGGCCGGCGGGGATCGGTGGCAGCACGCGGTCGCCGCCTTCTGAGCGCGCGGTCGGTCCCCGTGCGTCGAACGCGTCCCCCGGTGCAGCGGGGTACAGTGCACAGGTGGCAACCCCTCTGCTGCGGCGCCTGTCGCCGCGCACCCTCATCGTCGGCGGCGCCGTCCTGCTCGTCCTCGTACTCGTCCTCCTGGGGGCGCTCGGCTTCGCGATCGTGCGCGGGTTCCACGTGCTGACCGCCGATGCCCCCGCTGTCGGGACCGTCACGGTCGCCCCCGACCAGTCGAAGGCGCGCGTCGCGCTGGCGACCCTCACGATGGATGCGGATGCCACCGCCGCGACCGAGTACCTCGCGACGCAGCCGACCGCGTACTGGCTGACCCCGGAGCAGGATCCGATCGGGACCGCCGGGCGCACCGTCGTCAGCCTGGTCGCGCAGGCGCGCGATCAGGGCCGCGCCGCCGCGATGGTCGTCTACGGGCTTCCCGACCGGGACTGCGGGAACCATTCGGCCGGCGGCCTCGACGGCGCCGACTACCCGGTCTGGGTGCGTGAGATCGGAGACGCGCTGCGGGCCGCGCCCGACGTGCAGAAGATCGTCGTGCTGGAGCCCGACAGCATCGCCCTCGCCTCCGAGTGCGGTGACATCGCCTCGCGGGCGGGCTACCTGTCGGCCGCGGTGGACGCCCTGTCGTCGACCGGCACGTGGATCTACGTCGACGGGGGGCACAGCTCGTGGCACAGCCCGGACGAGATGGCGCAGCTCATCGGCCAGATGGGCATCATCGACCGCGTGCGCGGCGTCGCGACCAACGTCTCGAACTACCAGTCCACGCACGCGGAGTTCGAGTACGCCCACGCCCTGTCGTCACGGCTCGGCGGGACCCATGCGCTCATCGACACCTCGCGCAACGGCACGGCCACGGCGGGAGCGCAGTGGTGCAATCCCCCGGGTCAGCGCGTCGGACCGGCCGGAGGCACGTACGGGGACGACGTCGTCGACACCAATCTGTGGATCAAGCCGCCCGGCGAGAGCGACGGCGCCTGCAACGGCGGCCCGGCCGCGGGGCTGTGGTGGCCGGAGGCGGCGGCAGAGCTGACCCGCGACGTGCGCTGACGGGCCCGGCCGGCGGTGGCTAGACTGTGGCTCACCTCGCTCCCCACCCCCCTATGGAGATGACCGGGCCATGACCGATTCCGCGTTGCCCCTGAAGACGGCTGTCATCATCGAGGACGATCCCGACATCCGTCACCTGATCGTCGAAGTCCTCGAGGCCGCCGGCTTCTCCACCGTGTCGGTCGGCAACGGAATCGACGGCGTACGGGCGGTCGCGTCGTACCAGCCGCTCGTGACCACGCTGGACGTGAACATGCCGGGGATCGACGGGTTCGAGGCCGCACGCAGGATCCGTGCGCAGAGCGACACCTTCATCATCATGATCACCGGCCTCGAGGAGGAGGCCGACGTCGTCGTGGGCCTGGGCGCCGGCGCGGACGACTACATCGTCAAGCCGTTCCGCCCGCGTGAGCTGCGCGCGAGGATCGACACGCTGCTTCGTCGCCCTCGAGCGGCGAGCCCGGCACCCGCGGCGGCTCCCCGCCAGGACATAGCCGGCCCCTCGTTCCCCGGTGCGCGGCCGGGTGCGCCCGCGATGGCGCCCGCCGTCGCGCCGGGACAGCCCGGGTACGGCATGCCGGGCTACCCCGCGTATCCGGGCTATCCCGAACCTGCACCGGCGACGTACGCGCAGCCGGCAGCCGAGGTCCCCCTGAGCGATCTGGCGTACAGCTTCGACGACGGTCGCGCCTTCGCCGCGCCCGCGCCGGCGGCCGTGCCGATCGTCGTGCCCTCCAGCGCAGGGCCGCAGGTCCCCGGGACCGACGTGGCGCCGGCGACGGGCGGCGGTGTGGTCGCCGGCGGCCCCGGATGGGTGACCCACCGGGATCTGTCGGTGAACTCCGATCAGCGCAGCGCCGTCATCGGGGGCCACGAGCTCGAGCTCACCCGCACGGAGTTCGATCTGCTCGCGACCCTCATGGAGTCCAAGCGACGCGTGCGCAGCAAGGCGGACCTGACGCTGGTCCTCCGCGGCGAGTCGTACGTGACGAGCTACTTCGTCGGCGACGCGGACAAGCGGGCCATCGAGGCCCACATGACGAACCTGCGTCGCAAGCTCGGCGACAACCCGACCAACCCGCGCTACATCGAGACCGTCCGCGGCGTCAGATACCGACTGACCTCGGAGCACGCCGCCTGAGACGGCTCGCGCCTTCGCGGGGTGGATCCACCACCGCAGCTCCGCTGCGGGGTGGGTGGCCCCCCGACCACCCACCCTCGCGGAACGGGCACCCCCCAGTGCCCATCCCCCCGCCGGGGCTCCCCAGTGCCCCGCCGCGGGTGGAGCGTCCCCCCAACGCCCACTCCCCGCGGGCCGGACGGCCCCCCGACCGCCCGACCCATCCTTTTCCAGCCGTCAGACCTTGAACCCCTGGTGACGCTGGAACAGCTTGAACGACATGAACACCGTCTGCAGCACGGTGACCACGCCCACGACCGGCCATCCGACCCAGAGGATTGCCGACTGCGTCACCGGACTGAGCAGAGTCCAGATCGCAGCGAGCGCGGCGGCGACCACGACGAGCATGATGAACGGGACCCAGTGCCCGATGCTGCCGCCACCTCGTTCGGCCTTCGCCTGCATGGCCCAGTTGTCGACCTTCTTGCGGGAGAGGAATCTCGTCCACGACCGCAGGAAGTGACTGATCCGGATCCACATGAAGATCTCCGCGGGGAACATCAGGCAGGCGAAGAGGAGATCGCGCGTGTCGCACGCCTCCATCGCCCGCGCCACGCGGATGTTCAGCAGCACCGCGACGGCCGGCGGGATGAGCCACCACGCCGAGAACACGAAGGCGCCGATCGACAGCGAGGCGATGAGCAGGGTCAGGAATGCGACGCGCACGAACAGGTTCGTCAGCATCGACAGGTTCTCGAACCAGCGCAGCCGCAGGTTCGGGTGGAAGGGCTGACCCTTCGTGTCTCCGCGCTGGCCGGGCCACATGAGCTCGATCGCCCCGTAGGTCCACTTCACCTGCTGGGCGTCGTAGCCCTTCAGCGTCGTCATCCCGCCGACGTCGGCACGGGCGAACGGGCTGATCTTCGTGAGGTATCCGGCGCTCTTGATCTGGAGCGACAAGAGGGAGTCCTCGACCTCGCTGTCCTTGACCCACGGCGAGTTCTGGTGGTTCGCCTTCATCACGTCTCGCAGCGCCGTCGTGGAGAAGATGGAGAACTGCCCGCCGAGGACGGCCATGTTGCGCCCGCGCAGGAGGTTCTGCAGGTTGAAGGCCGCGAACTGCGTGCGCTGGCCCGCGATGAGGAACTTGGCGATGACGCCCTGGATCGGCTTGTCGTCGATCGAGTAGATCGCCGAGATGCCGCCGATGCGCGAGTCCGACACCGCCTCGCTCTCCAGGAACTCGACCGCGCGGCGCTCGGCGATCGTGTCCCCGTCGACGCCGAGGAGGTAGTCGTAGCCCTCCACGAGGGCGTAGCCGTAGTTCAGGGCGCCGACCTTCTTGTCGGGGTTCTTCCCGATGTCGTGGACGAACACCTCGGTGAACTGCTCGCCGAGCTCGGTCGTGATCTCGTGCGGACCGCTGAACTCCGAGGCGATCTTGACGGTGGCGTCCGACGTGTTGTTGACGACGACGTGGATCACGTCGGGCACGCGGCTCTGTCCGAGGAGCGAACGCAGCACATCGGCGATCGACTCCTCCTCGTTGTACGCGGGCACGACGCACCCGATGGTCGAGCGGTGGACCGTCGTGTGCTCGAGCACCGAGGAGAAGTCGTCGTAGTCGGGGATGCCGAACTCGACGGGCTGCAGCGCTGCGTCGTGGGCCTCGGATGCGTAGGGTCTCGCCCCACCGCCGGTGCCGCCGATGCCCGCCGCGCCGGGGGGCATGCCCGCTGCCGCCGGCCCGGCCGCGGGTGCGGCGGGGTGCAGCGGGTCGGCCGCGGGCCGTCCGGAGTCGAAGGGGGTGTTCACGCTGGGTCCTTGGGGTGGGGGTGACAGGGGGTGCAGTCAGACTAGCCAGTCGGCGCGTCGGGAGTGAAGATCGCGACGGGGAGAACCTGGTAGACGGTCTGCTGGGCGAAGCTCGAGTCGGTGTCGGCGGTCCCCTCGACCCACACCTGGAGCGCGAACTGCAGAGTGATGCCGTACGTGTCGGCGGGGAGCTGATGGATGGTCGTCGACGGGACGAGCAGACCGCCCTGATAGCTGTTCAGGAGAAGCCCCCGGTCGGAGCGCAGAGTATCCGTCGGCACGAGCGTGCGCGGATCGGCAGAGAACTGGAACGGCGCCGTCAGCTGCTGCGCTCCGACCGAGGACTGGGAGACCTGCGAGGTGATGTTCACCAGCGACAGGTACACGCGACGCTTCTGCGTCAGCACCGCCTTCTCATCGACGCGGTGGTCGTAGACGTTCACCGCGAACCCGAAGGTCTTGTCGTTGCCCGGTGCCCACTCCAGCGTGCGCTTCGGGTCTGCCGCCCACACGTCCAGACGGACCTCGAGGCCGTCGGCCACCTCCGAAGACAGCGAGACGGACCCGTCGTAGGTGAAGGACGAGTCGAACGGCTTGCTGGGGCCGGCAGTCGACGCCGGCGGCGTCGGAGTGGCGACGACGTTCTGCTGAAGCCCGTTGAACGCGTTCGCGACCTGGGAGCAGCCCGTCAGCGCACCGATCACGACGAGGCCGGTCGCGGCGGCGGCGGCCACTCGGAGGGAGCGGGAGGAGGAAGGCATGACCTCATGCTGACAGTGCCGACCGCCCGATTCGCACGACTTCAGGGAATCTCGACGTCGTCTTTACACGATCTTGAGGTTCGGGGCGTTCAGGGCGCCCATCGATGCGGGAACGGGGTCATCCGGCCGGTGCGACGGCGATCGTGAGGGTGTCGGTCGCCGTCTGCTTCGCGTATTCGCTCGACGTCGGCGTCGTCTGCACGAGGAAGTCGTAGACGAACTCGACCGTCATGTACGTCGATTCCGCCGGCACGGTGCCGATGTTGAACGAGTTCGAGTAGCTGTAGGGGTCGAGGACGAGGTACCCGGGCGACACGGTGGACTGGTCGACCTGCGGGTCCAGCGGGGCGAACGCCGAGCTCGCGTTCGCCGGGATCGCCGTCATCGTCGCGCGCTGCAGGAAGACCTTCTGACCGTCATTGGGCGTCACGGTCGTGACCATCGAGACGCTGAGCGGCTTCACCGCGTCGGCCGTCCACCGATCCATGCGCAGCGTCGACCAGTAGTTGACGGTCGCGGTGACGGCTCCCGCCGTGAGCGTGCGCTGCGTCGACCCGCCCGACAGGTCGTTCGACACGGGCGTCGGGACGGCCGTGGGGGACGACGACGGGGACGGAGTGGTCGCGCCGGCATCCCACGGGGCCGGGCCGCAGGCGGTCAGCAGTGCGGCGCACAGTGTCAAGGTGGTGGCCCCGAGGGCCATGCGGATGCCGCGCTCTCGCACCACGATCCCTTTCCGTCTGGCGTATCGACGGGTCCCGTGCGGGCACGGGACGCATCGAGCGGGGTGTTCCGTGCACCGCATCGGTCGACGAGGAGCACGCACGTCCACGATAGCGGTGACAGCGGTGCGCGACCGGCATCCCGGGGGTGCCGACGGACGCTCAGGCGACGGCGACGGCGACGGCCTTCGGGCTCGCCGTCACGAGGATCGGCAGGTGATCGCTGCGGCCCTGCGGAAGCGTCGTGATGGTGTCGATGTCGAACCCGACGCTCGTCGCGAAGTCGTAGTGCCCGCGGAACACCTTGTACCGCGTGTACGTGCGGGAGTCGCTGAGGCTCAGCTCGTATCCGGCGTCGCGCACCCTCTGGCCGAGGTTCTCCTTGAACACCGGATAGTTGTAGTCGCCGACCATGAGGATGGGCAGCTGGTCGCCGAGCATCGACAGCTCGTCCAGGGCGGCGGTGATCTGCTTGCGACGCAGCGAGTTCAGCGCCGTGAGCGGCGCCGCGTGGAAGCTCGCGACGATGATCTCGCGCCCCAGGTCGATGTCGCGCAGCCGGACTGCCAGCATCCGCTCTTCGGCGGGCTTGAGCACGCGGTCGTGCAGCGACTTCTTCAGGGCGAGTGTGCGCGCCTCCAGCGGGACGAAGGTGTTGCGCCGGAGGTAGACGGCGAGCCCCAGGCGGTTGTTCGCGGTCGCCTCGACGAGGTGCAGCCCGGAGATCTCGTGCGGGAGGCTCTCGGTCACGGCTTCCTGCAGGCACAGGATGTCGGCGTCGGTCGACTCGACCAGCGCATCCAGCTCACCGACGGCCTTGTGCTTGTTGAGGTTGTAGGAGATGACCTTCATCGTGGCGCCAGCATAGTGCGGATGCCGTGGCGTACCCCGTGAGGACGCCCAGGCGTGCCCGAGAGTTCCCGTGCCGTTCGCCCGGGTCTCAGTCGGCGTCCAGCGAGCGCCGTGCGCGGGTCTGCTCCGCGCGCGCCGCGAGGAGCGCGGCGGCGGGGTAGCCCACCTCGGTGAGAGTCAGTCCGCGCGCGGCGAGGACCTTCGTGTCGCTCGTGCGCACGCCCCCGTCGCGGATCGCCACGACGTCCGCGGGATCCATCCGCCCCTCCCCCACGGCGACGCAGGCGCCCACGAGTGCCCGCACCATGCTGTGGCAGAACGCATCGGCCTTGACCTCGGCGACGAGGACCCCGTCCGCGTCGCGTCGCCAGCCGAACTCCAGGAGCGTGCGGATGGTCGTCGCGCCCTCGCGCCATTTGCAGTAGGCGGCGAAGTCGTGGAGACCGATGAGCGAGCGGGCGGCGGCGTCCATCGCCGCCGCGTCCAGGTGCGCGGCGACCGTCGTCGTACGTGCGCGCTCGAAGGGGTCGTAGGGGACGTCGAGGTCGGCGACCCGGTACGCGTAACGGCGCCAGACCGCCGAGAAGCGTGCGTCGAACCCGGCGGGTGCCTCGGCGCTGCGGTGCACGACCACGTCGGGGTACGGGCCGAGCACGCCCCTCAGCCGCGCGGCGAGCGCCTCGGCGCGCGGCCTGTCGCCCTGCTGCGGGGATCGCACCTTCTCGAGACGCTCACGCTGCGCGTCGGTGAGGTCGAGATGGGCCACCTGACCCGACGCGTGCACACCGGCATCCGTGCGTCCGGCGACGACGAGCTGCGGCGATCCGCCGAGGATCCGCCCGAGCGCCGCCTCGAGCGTGCCCTGCACGGTGCGCAGGCCCGGCTGGCGCGCCCACCCGCGGAAGTCGGTGCCGTCGTAGGAGATGTCGAGGCGCAGACGCACCGGCTCAGTCCAGCCGCGCGTCGATCTCGTCGCGTGTGGGCGGGTTCGCCCCCGCGCGCGAGACGGTGATCCCCGCCATGACGGCGGCGCGGCGCAGAGCGCGCGCGAACGCCTCGGCGTCCTCGAACACCGCGGGGTCGTCGAGCGCGCTCGAGACGAGGCTCGCCATGTACGCGTCGCCCGCACCGATCGTGTCGACGACGGAGACGGACAGGGGACGGACGGCGACCACTCCCCCCGGCCCGCGACCGATCGCGCCGTCCGCGCCGCGGGTCATGACGACCAGACGCGGGCCGTAGCCGGCGATGCGCTCGAGCACCCCCTCCGCGTCGATGCCGGGGTACAGCCACGCGGCGTCCTCATCGCTCAGCTTGACCAGGTCGGCGGACGCGGCAGCGTCCGCGAACCGCGCGAGCGCGGCCTCGCGGTCGCCGACGAGGGCGGGACGGATGTTGGGGTCGACGCTCACGAGCACCTCGCCCGCCGCAGCCCGCAGCGTCTCCAGGACCGCGGCGCCGCCGGGCTCGAGGAAGAGCGCGATCGACCCGGTGTGCACGGCCCGCAGCCCCGCGGGCGGCGAGACCGGCACGTCCCACGCGATCGCGAACTCGTACTCGGCCGAGCCGTCGGCCCGCAGGCGCGCCCGCGCCGTCGAGGTCGGCTCGTCGGCCCAGGACCGCTCGTCCACCCCGACACCCGACGTGTGGACATGCGCGGCGATCCGCGTCCCCCGGTCATCGCGCCCGAGTCGGGTCAGCAGACGCACGGCGTGCCCCTGCCGCGCGAGTCCGACCGCGACGTTGGCGGGGCTCCCTCCGACCAGTTCTCGATCCCCGTCCGGGGTCTCGACGATATCGATCAGCGCCTCGCCGATCACCAGCACCTCTGCATCCATACTCCAGTCCTACCCGACGCGGACGCCCTCGACCTAGTCGGCGGTCCGCACGCACAGCAGGGGTCCGTACACTGGGATGCTGCCCGGGGTGACCGCCTCCCCCATGGATCCCCGCCCACCGATCGCCGGCACCCGCACCTCATGACTCCGACTCCCGCGCCCCGTTTCGCCGGGCTCGACGGCCTGCGCGCCGTCGCCGTCCTCCTCGTCGTGCTCTGCCACCTCTTCCCGGGCGGGTTCCTGCACTCCGGGTTCGTCGGCGTCGACGTGTTCTTCGTGATCTCCGGGTTCCTCATCACCGCGCTGCTGCTGCGCGAGCGCGCCTCGACCGGCCGCATCGCCCTGCGCGCGTTCTGGGTGCGACGCGCCCGGCGTCTCGTTCCCGCGCTCGTCGCGATGGTCGTGACGTGCGCGAGCATCGCGTGGCTGATCGGCGGCGATCTGCTCCTGGGGCTCGGGCGGCAGGTGCTGGGTGCGATGACGTTCTCGTACAACTGGCTGTCGATCTCCGCGGGCGCCTCGTACTTCACCGCGAGTCGGCCGGAGCTGTTCCGCAACCTCTGGTCGCTCGCCGTCGAGGAGCAGTTCTACGTCCTGTGGCCGCTGCTGCTCCCCCTGCTGCTCCTCGTCCGCGGACGCGCGCTGCGCGTCGCGATCGCCGTCGCCGCGGCGGCGGCATCGGCGCTGTGGGCCCTCGCCCAGGCGGCGGGACCGGTCGTCGACGCGACCGGCGCCCTCGCGGGCGACCCCACGCGGGCCTACTACGGCACCGACACGCACGCGTTCGGACTCCTCCTCGGAGTGGCGCTGGCGTTCGCCCTGTCGGGTCGCATCGGCGCACCGGTCACCGACGGTCTCGCCGGACCCGCGGGCGCCGCCGGTCCCGTCACCCGGCCGATCCGTGCCGGGCTGCTCGCCGGTGCCGGCGTCGCGGCGGGGGCGGGACTCGTCGTCGTCGCGTCGTGGCCGTCCGGTGCCGGGGCCTTCCCCCTGGTCTCGGTCCTCGCGTCGATCTGCACGGTCGTCCTCATCGCCGTCGCCGTGCGTCCCGGATCCGCGCTCGGCCCCGGCCTCGACATCGCCCCGCTGCGCTGGATCGGCGAGCGCTCGTACGCGATCTACCTCTGGCACTGGCCCCTGGTCGTCCTGCTGACGACAGCGCTCACGGGGCGGTTCGCCGAGGCCGCCATCCCGGTGCCGATCGGGCTCACGGCCTTCGTCGCGACTCTGCTGGCCGCGACGGTCTCCTATCGCCTCGTCGAGCAGCCCGTGCGGCGCCTCGGGTTCGGCGGCGCCCTGCGCGCGCTGCGCGCCCGGTTCGCGTCGAGCCCCGTCTCCCGGCTGCGGGCGCTGACGGCGATCGCCGCGGTGGCGGTACTGGTCGGCGGCACGGGGGCCGCGGTCACCGCGACCCCGCGCATGAGCTCGAGCGAGGCCGTCGTCCAGGCCGGTGCCGACGCCCTCGCGCGCGCCGCCGCCTCGACGGCGGGGACGACCCCCGCGCCGCTCGCCACGGCGACGCCATCCGTCTCCCCCACCGAGCCGAGCGACGATCCGGCCGCACGCCCCCGGCCACCGGCGCCGTCGACCGTGTCCGGCGAGCGCATCAGCGCGGTCGGCGACTCGGTGATGCTCGCCTCTGCCGAGGGGCTCCTCACCGCCCGCCCGGGCATCCAGATCGACGCCGCGGTGTCGAGATCCATGTGGGCGGGAGGCGACATCGTCCAGACCCTCGCCGCGCAGGGCGCCCTGCGCGAGTACGTCGTCGTCGGACTCGGCACGAACGGGCCGGTCGAGGACGACGAGCTGCAGACGGTCTACGACGCGATCGGACCCGACCGGCACCTCGTCCTGGTGAACGCCTTCGCCCCGCGCGACTGGATCCCGGGGGTGAACGCGACGCTCGCCTCGTTCGCCACCTCGCACCCCCGCGTGGTCGTCGCCGACTGGGCGCAGGCGATCGCGCCGCACCTCGATCTGCTCGCGGGCGACGAGATCCATCCCGGCCCCACCGGAGGCGCCCTGTACGCCGAGACGGTCACGGCCGCCGTCGACACGATCGAGAACCAGCAGACGCAGGCGCGCTATCAGGTGGACCTGATCCGCTGGGAGACGCTGCGCGCCTTCGACCGGCTCCCGACGGGAGGCTAGACCCGCGCCGATCCGGCCGGTCCGGCCCGCTCGTCCTCAGACGTGCAGCACGAAGGCGACCGAGCGCTCCGTCGCGCGGAAGCCCAGCCCCTCGTAGAGCGTGTTCGCCCCGGTCGGGCTCGCCGTGTCGACGTCGAGGACAGCCCGCTCGAGGCCGGCCTCGGCGATCGCCGCCAGGGCTCCGGCGATCACCGCGGGCGCGACGCCGCGACGGCGGGAGCCTCGGACGACGCCGATGAGGTCGATGTACGCGCTGGACGCGCCCATCGCGGCCCAGTCGTCCTCGTTGACCGACGCCAGGCAGAACCCGAGGACGCTGCCGTCGGGGCCGACGGCGAGCCTCGACAGGTCGGGGCGGAAGAACGCGCCTCCGACGAACTGCGCCCAGGTCTGCGGATGCGAGGGCTGGCTGCCCCAGTGATCGCGGAAGGCGTCGTTGCGCGCCACGCGCACGTCGTCGTCGCGGTCCCGGGAGTAGGCGACCACCCGCGCGCCGTCGGGTGCGGCCACCACGGGGGCGGCGACGGACATGTCGCGCTCCATCGTCGTGAACCAGCGCTCCGGCGTGAAGCCGGCACGCTCGACGATCGCCGCCTGATCGGGATTGCTCTCCTCCGCGTACGACTTGATCTCCGCGGTCCACGCACCGTCCGGTGGGGTCGGCAGGCCGGTCGCCACAGCCTCGGCGAGCGCCTGCAGAGCGCGCTCCCGCTGCCAGCCGACGAGGGCGGTCCCGATGCCGCGACGACGCCAGCGCGGATGCACCGCACCGCCCAGGTTGACGACGAGGGTGCCCTCGCGCGCCGGGTGCAGGAACGCGGAGCCGACCGCGCCGACGGTGCCGTCGCCGTCCACCGCGAGCATCGTGTCGCGCGCGTGGTCGATGAAGGGCAGATCGAAGGTGTCGGCGATCTCCTCGCGCGGCGTCAGCCACGTCGAGTGGTCGACCGCGTCGGCTGCGGCGATGACGGCGTGCATCCCGTCGAGGTCGTCCGGGGTGGCCGTCCGCCACCGGATGCCCGCGGGCGGGTCCGCGGGCATCGGTGCGGCGTCGGGGAGGGCGGCCGCGGTCGGGGCGCGCAGCGCCGCGATCCTGTCGATCAGGGTGTTCTCGCTCACCCGGTCACCCTATCCGGCGCGGGTGGGACCGGTCGCGCGGGGGCGTCGCGCGGCGTCAGGACCGGGCGGTGCGCACGAGCATCTTGCCGGTG
This sequence comes from Microbacterium sp. MMO-56, assembly GCF_037146215.1. Lineage (NCBI taxonomy): Bacteria > Bacillati > Actinomycetota > Actinomycetes > Micrococcales > Microbacteriaceae > Microbacterium > Microbacterium sp. MMO-56. The sequence continues at coordinate 107,506 of NZ_JBBCVW010000002.1, read as the reverse complement.
TTGGCTCCGCGCATCATGTCCAGGAAGGCGTCGACCGTGTGCTCGATGCCGTCGACGACCGTCTCGTCGTAGACGATCTCGCCGGCGCCGAACCACTCGGCCATGCGGGCGTTGAACTCGGGGGCGAGGTCGAGGTGCGCGGCGAGGGTGAACCCGCGCAGCGTCAGCGACCGGGTGACGATGTTGGCCATGTTGTCGGGGCCGGCGGGGCGCTCGGTGCGGTTGTAGCCGGTGATCGCTCCGCACAGGGCGATGCGTCCGCCGGTGTTCATGACGTCGAGGGCCGCCTCGAGGTGGTCTCCCCCGACGTTGTCGAAGTACACGTCGACGCCCTCGGGGGCGAGAGCTGCGAGCTGCTCGCGCACGGGCCCGTCCTTGTAGTCGAACGCCGCGTCGTAGCCGTACTTCTCCGTCAGCAGGGCGACCTTCTCGGGGGTGCCGGCCGATCCGATGATGCGCTTCGCGCCGAGCAGGCGCGCGATCTGTCCGACCGCCGTCCCGACGGCGCCGGCCGCTCCCGAGACGAAGACGGTGTCGCCCTCGCGCAGGCCCGCGATCCGGGTGAGACCGACGTAGGCGGTCAGGCCCGTCATCCCGAGGACGTGCAGGTACAGCGACAGCGGCACTCCGGGGAGCTCCGGAACGGACCGGAACGTGTCGGCATCCGCCTGCACGATGTCGGACCAGCCGTGCTGGTGCAGCACGACGGCGCCCACCGGGAGGGCGTCGCTCGCGGAGGCGACGACGCGGCCGATCGCGCCGCCGGTGATGCGCTCGCCGAGCGCGAAGGGCGGGACGTAGCTGCGCACGTCGTTCATCCGGCCGCGCATGTAGGGGTCGACCGAGACGAACTCGTTCGCCACCCGCACCTCGCCGTCCTGGAGCGGGCCGTACTCGACGCGCGCGACGGTGAAGTCCTCGGGGGTGGGCCATCCGTTCGGGCGCGAGGCGAGCCGGATCTGGGTGCTGGTGGCGGTCATGACGAACGGGTCCTTCTGTCGGGTCGGGAGGGGTGGTCGGGTCGGGAGCGGTCGGTTCGGGAGGGCGGCGTCGTCAGAGCACGACGGCGATGAGCAGCAGGATCACTCCGAGAAGCGGCAGGGTGCCCTGCGTCAGGGCCGCGGAGCGCTTGGACGGGTCGGAGAGGAGCAGCACGAGGGCGGCCGCGGCCATGGATCCGATCCCCGCGAAGACCAGGGCGGTGCCGGCGGCGGACGCTCCGGCGAGCAGCAGCACGATGCCCACGACGGTGACCAGCGCGAGGAAGAGGTTGTAGAAGCCCTGGTTGAAGGCCATCTGCTTGGTCGCCTCGGCCTCGTCGGCGCTGAGGCCGAACGTGCCGCGGGTCTTCGGCGAGGTCCAGGTCACGGACTCCATCACGAAGATGTAGACGTGCAGCAGCGCGGCGAGCGCGGCGACGATCGTGGCGGCGATGATCATGGGTCTTCCCTCCGGAGGGCTTTCGAAATGAACTGACCGTTCCACTATAACAGGATAGTAGAATGATCGGTACATAAAGCCGGCGGCCGGAAGGAGACGACGTGGGACGTGCGCAGGGATTCGACACCGACACCGTCGTCCGCGCTGCCCGTCGCGTGTTCTGGGAGCACGGCTACGAGCGCACCGGCATCGCCGACCTCGAGGCGGCGACGGGGCTGCGCCGCTCGAGCCTGTACCACGCGTTCGGCAACAAGAGCGGCCTGTTCGACGCCGTGATCGACAGTTACCTCACCGAGGTCATCCGCCCGCGTCTGCGCCCGCTGCAGGCGGAGGTCGTCCCGCCGTCCGCGCTGGTCGACTACCTCGCGGGGCTTCGGGCGGCGATGGCGCAGAACACGGCGATCTCGAGCTACGGATGCCTCCTCGTGAGCGCCGCCGCGGCGCCGGTCGTCGAGGACGACACCGTGCGCGCGGCGATCGTCTCCTACCACCGCGAGCTGTCGACCGCGTTCCGCCGCGGGCTGCTCGCCGCCGATCCGGACGCCTCGGAGGAGGCCGTGGATCGGTCGGTGCTCACCATCACGTCCCTCGTCGTCGCCGCGTTCGGACTCGCCCGGGCCGACCACGCGGCGGCCGTCGCGAACCTCGACGCGGCGCTCGCCATCGCCGGCACCGCCGGACGCGCCCCTTCCGATGTCTGAGCGCTGAGCCCGCCCGGGGGCCTGAGCGGCGGGCGAGTCGGAGCGCCGGGGGGGGTCCGGGCGCCGGGCGCATCCGCTCAGCAGCGAGCGCGCAGCCAGTCCGCGGCGGCGTCGAGCACCGTCGCCGGTGACGACGCATGGGTGATGTCGGGCGCGATCGGGCCGTCGTAGACCGTGCCGCCCCGATCGACGTAGAACGCGACCGACAGCGCGATGCGTGCACCGTCGGGGAGGTCGAACACGTCGTTCGCCGTCGTCAGGCCGGCCGTCGGCTCGCCGACCCTGACGGTGTCCGCCTGCCCGGCGAAGGCCACCACGACCGTCTCCGCGGCGCTGGCGGCGAGAGGGCCCGTCACGACGGCGACCGGCTGGTCGATCGAGAAGCCGGCCGCGGCGGTGCCGTCGTCGATGCCCGCCGGGGGCACCACGGCGCCGTTCTCGACGTCTATCCACGAGGTGCGCCCGTCCCGGTACTGGAATCCGAGGACGTGGCCGTCCCGGAGGAGCGGGCCGACGGAAGAGAGCATCGGATAGGCGTTACCCCCGCGGTTCGTCCGCAGATCGACGATCCATCCGCACGTAGTCGCCGGCGCCGCCGACCGCACGGCGGCGACCCCGGCATCCTGGTAGCGATCGATCGCCTCCTGCTCCTGGCCGTTGAACGAGGGCAGCGTGACGGTGCTGATCCCCGCCGTCGTCGAGACGGAGGGGACCGGGAACGTAGCCTCCGGCGCCGCCGCCCGTGCCATCGCCACGACCGCCGCGGGATCGATGAGGAAGGCGTGATCGCCTCCCGCGACCCGGCCGAGCTCCCCGATGCCGGCGTACGTCTCGGGGATGCTGTCCTTGGCGTACAGCTCGGGCCGCATCCGGTCGACCGCCTCCGCCCACTCCGGAGTGTCCGCGTAGAGCCCCTGGTCGAGGATCTCGACCGAGCGGTCGACGTAGTCGCGCACGGGGTCCGCCGAGCATCCCGCCAGCATCAGCACCGCACCCACTGCAGCCGCCGCGCCGGCCCCGCCACGCCTCCACCGCACGCCCCTGAGCCTACGTCGTGCCCGTCGCGCACACATGGCGCATCCCGCCCACCCGCGGAAACGTGGCGCAAGCTGACGCTTCAGCGCCCGCATGGCGACGGGTTGCGACACGGATGCAGGACAGGCCTAGCCCAATACGGCGGTGACGGCTGCGGCGGCCACGTTCACCGAGCTCGCCGGGCCCACTATGGTGCCGTAGACGATGCCCCAGACGTTGCCGTCGAACGCGTAGCCGAGGTACATGCCGATGCCGTCGGGGATCTCCGTGGAGAACATGACGATGTCACCGCGTGTGGTGCGCTCGTACTCGTCGGACGCGTCGAGCTCGGACACGAGCTCCGACGCCGACGTCGCATCGACGTCGAGGACGATGATGTGGAAGCCGCCGTCCGAGTTGGGGATGGAATAGCCGCATTCGACCGCACCGGTGGCGGTTGCGAAGGTCTCGCGTGCCGACGGCCCCAGCACGGACGGAGCCTCCGCCGCATCGCGGGGGTAGGGGCCTTCCGGCCGGTCGTCACCCAGCGCGGCATGAACCTGCTCGAGGCTGAGGAGATCTGCGCACTCAGGGAGCACGATGCGCTCCGCCGTGCGCGACGACTCCGGTGTCGGCGTCGGAGACGTGGTTGGAGAGGTGGTCGCTGGCGATCCGCCGCCCGGGGCCGGAGAGGTGGAGGAGACGGTGCCAGGGGACTGCGCCGCGCATCCGCACAGAGTGACGAGCAGTGCCGCGAGAACGGCGATCCGGGCACGACGAGAGGACATGCGTCCACTGTATCGACGGACGCGGTGCCCCTCCCGCGGACGCGCGTCGCGCGACGGATCATCGGGGAGGGACCGGTCGAGCCGTTCTGGAAAGCGGAGTCCGACCAAGGAAGATATGGCGGAGACGGAGGGATTTGAACCCTCGGTCCCCGTAAGGGGACTCCACCTTAGCAGGGTGGTGCACTAGGCCTGACTATGCGACGTCTCCAGGCATCCGGCCGCGCCGCGGCGCGAATGCACCCCGCAATCATAACCGGTCCGAGAGCAGCATCCGAACCGCCTCAGCAGGTCATTGCTCGGCGACGGTACAGGTGACCTGCTTCGCCGTCTGGCCGGGCACCGTGCTCGGCAGCTGGACCGCGTCCGCGGGGGGATCGGTGGCCGGCGGCGCGGAGGCGTCCGGGTTCGCGGAGTCGGTCGGCGCCGGGCTCTGGGCGGGGGCCTCGGCCTCGCCGACGACCTCCGTGCTGTGGCCGTCGCTGGTGGTCCCGCTGAGCAGCAGCGGCTGGTTGGCGGCCAGGGCCTGGAAGAGGATGTCGGCGTCGTCGGTCAGCGGCAGGACGCGGGACCCGTCATCGGCGTATGCGGTGGGGTACTGGACGAAGACGATGTCCTCGTAGGGGACGCTGCGCACCGCCATCGCGATCTGCACCATCCGCTGCGGGTTGGACAGCGACGAGCTCAGCACGAGCTGTCCGCTGGTCACCTGACGCACGGCGGTGGAGGCGAGGTTGAGCAGCGTCGCGGGATTGCCGAGCACGCCGTCCGACTGGAGCTTGCGCACCATCGAGCTCATGAACTGCTGCTGGTTCGAGATGCGGCCGAGGTCCGATCCGTCGCCGATGCCGTGCCGGATGCGCAGGAACTGGAGCGCCTGGGCGCCCTGGAGCGTGTGCGTGCCGGCGGTCAGGTTGAGTCCGGTGTGCGAGTCGCTGATGTCGCCGGAGACGCAGACGTCGACCCCGCCGATGGCGTCGGACATGTTGATGACGCCGGTCCAGCGGATCGCGGCCGCGAACTGGATGTCGACGCCCGTCAGCTGCTTGATGGTGAGGACGGTGCACTGGAGCCCGCCGTACATGTACGACACGTTGAGCATCTGCTGGCTCATCGAGGAGTACTGGGTGCCGTCCTCTCCCGTGCACGCGGGGATCGGCACGAGCATGTCGCGCGGGAACGAGACGACCGTCACCCGCCGCGGCTCGTCGGAGATGTGCACGAGCATCGTGACGTCGTTGCGCTCCCCCTCGGTGTCCTTGTTCTGGCACGCGCCGGACAGGGCCTCGTTGGGCCCCTCGCACGAATCGGTGCCCACGAGCAGCATGTTGACGCCGCCCTCGATCTCGCCGATCGACGGCGGGAGCGCGGCATCGTCGCCGCCGATGGAGACGCCGGCGGCCTCGACGGCGCGCGCCGAATCCCACACCGTGAAGGCACCGATCGCTCCGACGCTCAGGACGACGACACCGACGATCGCGCCGAGGACCGTGAGGACCTGCAGGAACGGGTTCGGCGAGCGGAGGATGCCGTGCCGCGCGACGGGAACCCGTCGCGACCGGTCGGTGCGTGCGCTCACAGACGTCCTTTCACAGGGCGGGGCGGGACGCCTCGCCGTCACAGCGGAGGGTGTGGGATTCGAACCCACGGGACATTGCTGCCCACTGGTTTTCAAGACCAGGTCCATCGGCCGCTCGGACAACCCTCCCGGCGGCGACTCCTGCGAGCAGGGGGCACCGTCGAACAGGCGACGAGTCTAGTCGAGAGACGCCCTCATCTTGCCGCGTGCGCCTGAGCGCGCCCTGAAAGGCGCGCCCGGATCGACCGACGCGGCGGCGCTCAGAGGTCCCGGAGGATGTCGGCGACGCCGCCGGCGTGGACGGATGCCGTCACCTCGCCCGCTGCACTGCGCACCTCGTCCGGCCCCTGGGCCATCGCGATCGCCCGGCCGCCGTGCTCGAGCGCCCAGCGGAACATGCCGACGTCGTTGCGGCCGTCGCCCATGACGAGCACGCGCGTCGGCTCGACATCGAGCCAGGTGCGCACGCGCTCGAGCGCGGTGGACTTGTCGACGCCCTGCGGCGCGATGTCCAGCCAGGCCGACCAGCCGACCGCGTACGAGACCTTGTTGAGCCCGATGCGGGCGACCAGCTCGACGAAGTCCTGGTCGGTCTCGTCCGGAGCCACGACCACGACGCGGCACACCGGCTGCGCGACGAGATCCTCGAACCCGACCCGACGCGCGTGCGCGAGGTTCCAGTCGTCGAGCTGCTCGGTGTACAGCCGCTCGCCGTCGGCGAGCTCGACCATGTACTTCGCGTGCGGAAGGTGCTCGCGCAGCAGCCCGACCACCTCGGTCGGGTCGAACGTCTCCACGTGGAAGCGCTCGTACACGCTCTCCTCGGCGAGGTCGCCGCCGACCCGCCGCATGATGACGGCACCGTTCGAGCACACCGCGTACTCCGGCGCGAGGGCGAGGACGTGCTGGATGCCGCGCGTCCCCTCCCACGACCGTCCGGTCGCGAGCATCACCTCGTGCCCTGCCCGGTGCGCGTGCGCGATCGCGTCGACCACCCCGGGGCTCAGGGTCTCGTCCTCCAGCAGGACCGTCCCGTCGACGTCGAGCGCGATGAGCAGCCGCTCGGTCTCGACCGCCGGGTTCTCGGCATCCTCCGCGAGGTCCTCGACTAGGTGCGCGGCCTCGACCGGCCGCACGACCTCGATCGACCCCGACGCGGGCAGCCGCTCCTCGCCGCTCATGCGATCGGCTCCGCCACCTCGAGCCCGCCGAGGAACGGACGCAGCACCTCGGGGATGACGACCGAGCCGTCCGCGCGCTGATGGGTCTCCAGGAGTGCCACGATCCACCGGGTGGTGGCCAGGGTGCCGTTGAGCGTCGCGACGGGCGTCGTCTTCGCGGCCACGCCGCCGCCGTCCACGGCCGGGCGGTAGCGGATGTCCAGGCGGCGCGCCTGGTACGTGGTGCAGTTGGAGGTCGAGGTCAGCTCGCGGTACGCGCCCTGCGTGGGGACCCACGCCTCCACGTCGTACTTGCGCGCGGCCGACGATCCCAGGTCTCCCGCGGCGACGTCGATCACGCGGTACGCGAGACCGAGGTCCTGCAGCATCCGCTCCTGCAGGGCGACGAGGCGCTCGTGCTCGGCCTCGGCATCCTCGGGCGTCGTGAACACGAACATCTCGAGCTTGTTGAACTGGTGCACGCGGATGATGCCGCGGGTGTCCTTGCCGTAGGAGCCGGCTTCGCTGCGGTAGCACGTCGACCAGCCCGCGTAGCGCCGGGCGCCGGCGGAGAGGTCGAGGATCTCGTCCATGTGGTAGCCGGCGAGGGGCACCTCGCTCGTGCCGACGAGATAGAGGTCCTGCTCCTCGAGGCGGTACACCTCGTCGGCGTGCTTGCCGAGGAAGCCGGTGCCGCGCATCACCTCGGGCCGCACGAGGGTCGGCGGGATGACCGGGGTGAACCCGGCCTCGACGGCGCGCTGCAGCCCGAGCGACATGAGCGCGTGCTCGAGGAGCGCCCCGATGCCGGTGAGGAAGTAGAAGCGCGAGCCCGACACCTTGCTGCCGCGCTCCATGTCGATCGCCCCGAGCTTCTCGCCGAGCGCGAGATGGTCGAGCGGCTCGAAGTCGAAGGACGGCGGCTCGCCGTGCGTGCGGAGCGTGACGAAATCCGCCTCGCCCCCGGCGGGGACCCCGTCGACGACGATGTTCTCGATGCGCGAGAGGGCGTCCTCCGCCGCTTCCTCCGCCTCGGCGACCGCCTGCTGCGCGCGCTTGACCCGCTCGCTCAGCTCCTTGGCCTGGGCGACGAGCGCGGCCTTCTCGTCCTTCGGCGCCTGCGCCACGGTCTTGCCGTGCGCGTTCTGAGCCGCGCGCAGCTCCTCGAACGAGGTGATCGCCGCGCGTCGCGCGCGGTCGGCCTCGAGGGCCGCGTCGACGGTGTCGGGCGACTCGCCGCGCGCCGCCTGCGAGCGCTTGACGAGGTCCGGGTCATCACGGAGGAGAGCGAGATCGATCACCAGGTCAGTCTAGGCTTTGGCTCATGACCGACGGTCCCGTCACTCCCCGTCGCGCCGCCCTCGTCTACAACCCGACGAAGGTGGACGCCGAGGCCCTCCGCGCCCTCGTGTCGGGCAGCTCCGAGTGCGCGGGGTGGGACGCCCCCCTCTTCTACGAGACGACGGTCGACGACCTCGGCGACGGGGTCGCGCGCGAGGCGCTGGATGCCGGCGCGTCGGCCGTGCTGGTCGCGGGCGGCGACGGGACCGTGCGAGCGGTCAGCGAGGCGATGGCCGGATCCGGGGTTCCGCTCACGATCGTGCCGAGCGGGACGGGGAACCTCCTCGCCCGGAACCTCGGTCTGCCGCTGGGCGACCCGGCGGCGATGGTCGCCGCCGCCTTCGACGGCGACGTCCGCGCGATCGACATCGGCTACGCGAAGCTCGTGCGCCCGGACGGCGACCCCGAGGAGTACGCGTTCGTCGTCATGGGCGGCATGGGACTGGACGCCGCGATGATCGCCAACACGAACGGCGACCTCAAGAAGAGGGTCGGCTGGGTGGCGTACGTCGACGGCGCCGCGCGCTCCCTCGTGAACGCGAAGCCGTTCCCGATCATGTACCAGGTGGCCGGGCACCGGATGCACCGGGCGACCGTGCAGAGCGTCCTGTTCGCCAACTGCGGGTCGCTCCCCGCCGGGCTGGAGCTCATCCCGGAGGCATCCGTGTCCGACGGCGACCTCGACATCGTCATCTTTCAGCCCAAGAATCCCATCGGCTGGCTCGCCGTCTGGCGACGCGTCGCGTGGGACAACAGCGTGCTGCGCCGCTTCCGCGCGGGCCGCCGCTTCCTGCGGCTGCGGACGAAGGACAACTCGGTGCGGTACGCACGCGGCGCCGGCATCGAGCTGGCCGCCTCCGGCCCGCAGCCGGTGCAGCTCGACGGCGACGAGTTCGGCGAGGCGACCGCGGCGAGCGTGCGCATCCACGCCGGAGGGCTGGAGCTCGCCGTGCCCCGCGGGCACACGTCGTCGAACCTGTAGCGCCGGGCGGGCGGGTCGGGGGCGGGCTGTCCTCGGGGCGCGCTGCCCTCGGGGTGCGCTGCCCACGGGGCGCGCTGTCCTCGGGGCGCGCTGTCAAGGGCTCCCTCCGCGATCGCCGCGACGGGCACGATGGGGGGATGCCGGCCTCGCCCTCCCTCGTCTGGTTCCGCGACGATCTGCGGCTGAGCGACCATCCCGCTCTCCGCGCCGCCGTCGACCGTGGCGAACCGGTGATCGGCGTCTACGTCCTCGATGAGAGCTCGCCGGGCATCCGTCCGCTCGGCGGGGCCGCGCGGTGGTGGCTGCATCACAGCCTGGCCGAACTCGGCGATCGGCTGCGTGAGAAGGGGTCGGCCCTCGTGCTGCGGCGCGGAGCCGCGGCGGACGTCCTGCCCGCGCTCGTGCGCGAGTCGGGGGCGGGTGCGGTCTTCTGGAACCGCCGGTACGGCGGGCCCGAGCGGGAGGTGGACGCCGGTCTCAAGACCGCGCTGAGAGGTGAGGGGGTGGACGTCGCCTCGTTCGCCGCATCCGTCCTGTTCGAACCGTGGACGGTGCGCACCGGCGCGGGTACGCCGTACGGGGTGTTCACGCCCTTCTGGAACGCCTGCCGGCAGCTGCCGGCGCCGCGCGCGCCGCTGCCCGAGCCACGGGAGATCCCCGGCCCGCCGCGCTCCGCGAGGCATCCGGAATCCGACGACCTCGCCGAGTGGGCGCTGCTGCCCACGACACCGGACTGGGCGGGCGGGCTGCGGGAGCGGTGGACGCCCGGCCAGACGGCGGCGAAGACGCAGCTGCGCACATTCCTCGCCGAGGATGCGGCGGACTACGACCGCGCGCGCGACGAGCCCGCCGGCGGGACGACCTCGCAGCTGTCGCCCCGGCTGCGATGGGGCGAGCTCAGCCCGCACGAGGTGTGGCACGCCGCCGTGTCGTCGGATGCTCCCGTGGGCGGCTTCCTCTCGGAGCTCGGCTGGCGGGAGTTCGCCTGGCACACGCTGTACCACTTCCCGGATCTGGCCACGAAGAACCTCCGCTCCGCGTTCGACGCCTTCCCCTGGCCGCGCCTGCGCCCGGCGATGCTGCGCGCCTGGCAGCGCGGCGAGACCGGCATCCCCCTCGTCGACGCGGGGATGCGGGAACTGTGGACGTCGGGGTTCATGCACAACCGGGTGCGGATGGTGACGGCATCCTTCCTCGTCAAGAACCTGCTCGTCGACTGGCGGGTGGGCGAGCAGTGGTTCTGGGACACCCTCGTCGACGCCGACGCGGCGAGCAATCCGTTCAACTGGCAGTGGGTCGCCGGCTCCGGAGCCGATGCCGCCCCGTACTTCCGCATCTTCAACCCGGAGCTGCAGGCGAAGAAGTTCGACCCGGACGGCCGCTACGTCGCGCAGTGGGCGCCGGATGCCGCGGAGCGGACCCCCGTCGTAGACCTGGGCGAGACGCGCAAGGCCGCCCTCGCCGCCTACGAGGCCGTCAAGCGCGCCCGCTGACGTCCGCCCCCCGCCCGCCCGTCGCCCGCCTCTCCCCTCGTCGAGTGTCCACGACGCGCGGGCCGCGGGCCCCGGCGCACCGCATGTCGTGGACACTCGGCGGGATTATGCGGGCGCTCGACAGGGCGAGGGAGGGACGGCGGCGGACCTGGCTGTTCCGCCACGGTCCCCTCCCGCGCCCCTCGCCTACGCCCCTCCCGCGTCCCTCGCCTCGGCGAGTGTCCAGGACGCGCGGGCCGCGGACCCCGGCGCACCGCATGTCGTGGACACTCGGCGGGCGGCCGGAGCTCGGCGAGCGGCGGGCGGGCGGCGGGCGCTCGGCGGACCCGGCTGTCCCCTCGTCCCCCGACCCGACCCTCCCACCCGTCCCTCCCACCCGCGTCCAAGCCGTCACTCCCCACCCGTGTCCCCGCCGTCACTCCACCCGAGTCCCCGCCGTCCCTCCGACCCGCGTCCCACCGCGGTCCGGGCGCCGCCTCCCGCCCGACCCCACCTCCGCCGAGTGTCCACGACGCGCGGGATTCGGGTCGGGGCTTCCCGCGTGTTCTGGACACTCGGCAGGGGGGCGCGGGGGTGGGGGCGGGAATGGGGACGGGGCGGAGGGCGTTGGGGACGGGGATGACTCCTCCCGCGCTCTCCGTCCTGGATCTCGTTCCCGTCCGCACCGGGCAGACCAGTGCGCAGGCGATTGCCGCGTCGCTCTCCCTCGTGCAGAGCGCCGATGCGCTCGGCTACCGGCGCTACTGGTTCGCCGAGCACCACAACATGCCGGCGGTCGCCTCGACGACGCCGCCGGTGCTCGCCGCGGCCGCCGCCGCGCGCACGGCGCGCATCCGCGTGGGCTCCGGCGGCGTCATGCTGCCCAACCACTCCCCTCTCGTGGTCGCCGAGCAGTTCGCAGCCCTCGAGGCCGTCGCCCCCGGGCGGATCGACCTCGGCATCGGGCGGGCGCCGGGCAGCGATCCGGTCATCACGCAGCTGCTGCGGATGTCGGGCACGACGAGCGACGTCGACCGCTTCCCCGACCACATCCGAGACATCCTCGCCCTCACCTCGAGCGAGGGCGCGACGGTCCGCCTCACCGGCCGCCCGGACGGCGACGACCGCTACAGCGTGCACGCGACCCCGGCCGCGACGGCCTCGCCCGAGCTGTGGCTGCTCGGATCCTCGGACTACTCCGCCCAGCTCGCCGCCGCGTTCGGCCTGCCGTACGTGTTCGCGAACCACTTCTCCGGCGAGGGCCTCGACCGGGCGCTCGACCTGTACCGGCAGGGCTTCCAGCCGTCCGAGCTCCTCGACGCGCCGCGCACCTTCCTGACGGCCAACGCCGTCGTCGCGGACACCGTCGCCGAGGCGGAGGAGCGGATGCTCCCCCAGGCCCGGATGATGGCGCGCCTGCGTGGCGGTCGCCCGCTGACGGCCCTCGAGACCGTCGAGGAGGCCGCGACCGCGGAGGCGACCGACCGGCTCGCGGCCCCGATCGTAGATGCGCTGCGCCACCGCTGGTTCGTCGGCGAAGCCGCGGACGTGCGCGAGCGCCTCGCCGCGTTCGCCGCCGCCCACGGCGTCGAGGAGATCATGGTCTCCCCCGTCGCCGGCTCCTACGAGGGCGAGCCGATGGATGCCCCGACGGGCCGCACCCGCACCCTCGAGCTGCTCGCGGGCTGAGCACACCCCGGCCGGACCGCACCCCGGCCCGGAGCGCACCCCGACCCAGACCGGGCGCGGCTCAGGCCTCGGGCTCTCCCGAGATGAGTCCGCGAAGCCAATCGCGCGCCTCGACGAACACATCGTCGGCGTACCGCTCCGGGTAGTGCACGATCGCCCGGTCGGCGCGCGGATACGACCCGAGGAAGATCACCTTGGGGCTGAACCGGCGGAGGCCGAGGAGCGCATCCGCCATCCGCTCGTCCTGGACGTGGCCGTCCGCGTCGATGACGAAGCGATAGCGACCGAGCGCATCGCCGATGGGGCGCGAGGCGAGCAGCGACAGGTTGATGCCGCGCGTCGCGAACTGCTCCAGCAGCTCGAGCAGAGCGCCGGGATACTCCTCCGGCAGCTCGACGATGAGGGAGGTCTTGTCCGCCCCTGTGGGCGGGGGCGCCGCGACCGTGCGGCTGACCAGCACGAACCGCGTGACGGCATTCGGGTTGTCGCCGATGCCCTCGGCGAGCAGCTCGAGGTCGTAGTGGTCGAGGATGCCCGGGGGTGCGATCGCGGCATCCGCGTCGCTCACCCCGTCGACGATCCCGACGGCGGAGGCCACGTTGCTCGCGGCGGGCAGGTGCGCGTGCGCGGGGAGACGCTCGGACAGCCACCGGAGGCACTGGGCGTACGCGACCGGGTGGGCGGCGACGAGGGTGACCTCGTCGAGACGCACGCCGGGGCGCGCGACCAGCACGAAGTTCACGGGCACGAGGTACTCGCCCACGATCCGGAGCCCCGGCATCGTCGCCAGCGCGTCCTGGGCGGTCGAGACGCCGCCGTCGACGGAGTTCTCGATGGCGATCATCGCGGCATCCGAACGACCCTCCACGACATCGGAGAGCGCCTCGCCGACGTTGCGCACCGGGCGCCAGATCTGATCGCGGGCCTCGGGGACCTGACCGAGCGCCGCCTCCGTGAACGTGCCCGCCGGGCCGAGATAGCTGTAGGTGCGGCGAGTGGGGACGGCGGGCGCGGCGTCCGCGGCGGAGCCGCTCGCATCGCCGGACCGGTCGGGCGCGTCAATCACGCGCACCAGCCTAGTTGCGATGCCGGCGGGCGGCGGCGCGCGATGCGCTCGCCTCGGCCGGGCACCGGCGGGCACGGCCGGGCACGGGCGCGATCATCGAGGCCTCGTCCCGCTCCACGCTGCCCCGTACTGTGGGGAGCATGAACCGACGCCGCGCCACGACCGTCCTGACCCTCGTCTGCGCTGCCGCACTCACCGCGGGCCTCGCCGCCTGCGTGCCCGAGGGATCCCGCCCGGAACCGTCGACGAGCACGTCGGGAGCGGCCTCGGGCTCGGCGACGTCGGCCGCGCCGACGCCGTCCGGCACGGCGACGTCCGCCTCGCCCACGGTCGACGGCCGTGCGTGCCTGGCCGGCACCTGGACGATGGACCAGGCGGGGCTCGATCGGTTCTACGGGGACGTCAACGCCCTGACGGGCGGCGCGGGCGCCTCCTTCACCCCGTCGGGATCGGCGACCCTCGCACTGACCCCGGAGGGCGGGTTCACCTGGACGCCGGATACGCAGATCACCGCCGTCGCTTCGGGCACGACCATCCAGATCAGTCTCAGCGGCGACACGACCGGCACCTTCTCGGCCACCGCTGACCGCCTCACGACCGACACCCAGTCCACCGACGACCTCGTGGTCGTCGCGACGATCGGCGGCGTAGAGACCGATCCCGGCCCGATCGCCGAGCAGATCGCGGCCGCACCGATCACCGACGCCGGGTACACCTGCACGACCGACACGCTGACGCTGCAGACCCCGATCGCCGGCGGCACGGCGACCAGCATCCTCCACCGCTGACCGCGGACGGCGACGTCTCCCGAGGGCGCCGGAAACCGCGGCGGACGCCGCATCGGAACACCCACCGAATGCCACGCCGCAGCGGGCCGGGTTCACGGCTGGAGACCAGGAAAGACGCCCTACGCTGAGAGGATGCCCCGCCGCCTCGCATCGTTGTCCGTCGTCGCCGTCGCCGCAGCCCTCACCCTCACGCTGAGCGCCTGCACCGCCGAGACCGGAACGACCGAGGGCGGAGCCCGCCCGACGCCGAGCGACTCCGCATCCGCGACGGCGAGCCCGACGCCGACCGCCACCGCGACCTCGTCCGCCGACCCGACGCCGAGCCCCACGCCCACGACGGCGGCCTGCCTCGTGGGCACCTGGACGATGGGTCAGGAGGACCTCGTCGGCTACTACGACGACGTCAACCGGCTGATGTCCCGCTCGGGCGGCACCTTCCTGCCCGCAGGCAAGGCCACCCTGGAGCTGGGAGCGGATGGGACCTTCACCTGGACCCCGGACATCGCCGTCACGGGACAGGTCTCCGGGCAGACGATCGTCGTGTCCTTCAGCGGCGAGGTCACCGGCACCTACGACCAGGAGCGCAGCAGCCGCGGCGACCGCATCTGGACCCCGAACCAGTCCACCGAGGCGCTGCGGGTACTGGCCACCGCCGACAGCAAGCCCACCGACGCGGGCGCCCTGAGCCAGCAGATCGGCGCCGTGCCCATCGGCGACGCCCGGCTGTCCTGCTCCTCCGACACGCTGGTGCTCGTCTCCACCTTCTCGGACAGCACCGCGACCTCGGTCCTGCATCGCGAGTGAGGGCACCTTCGTCATCCGCGGTGCGAATGCCGCGGTGCGGTGACAGACTGAACGCATGAGCCGCGCAGGATCACCCGCAGAAGCATCCGACCTCATCGACATCGACGAGCTGATCGCCGCCTACTACGATCGCAAGCCGGATGCCTCGGTGCCCGAGCAGCGGGTCGCGTTCGGCACGAGCGGCCACCGCGGGTCGTCGCTCAGCACGAGCTTCAACGAGGACCACATCCTCGCCACGACCCAGGCGATCGTCGACTACCGCGCCGCGCAGGGCATCACGGGCCCCCTCTTCCTCGGCCGCGACACCCACGGCCTGTCCCGTCCGGCCGAGCGCACCGCCGTCGAGGTCCTCGTCGCGAACGGGGTCGACGTCCGCATCGACGCGCGCGACTCATGGGTGCCGACGCCGGCCCTGAGCCACGCGATCCTCACCTACAACCGCGGCCGCGCGCTGGACGACCCGGCGCGCGCCGACGGCATCGTCGTCACCCCGTCGCACAACCCGCCGCGCGACGGCGGCTTCAAGTACAACCCGCCGCACGGCGGCCCGGCCGACACGGATGCCACGGGCTGGATCGCCGATCGCGCGAACGCCCTCATCGCCGCGGGGCTCGACGGCGTCCGGCGGACCCCGTTCAAAGACATCGACGGCGACACGCTCGGCACGTACGACTTCCGCGAGGGCTACGTCGCCGATCTCGAAAACATCATCGACGTCGCGGCGATCGCGAAGGCGGGCGTCCGCATCGGCGCCGACCCGCTCGGCGGGGCATCCGTCGAGTACTGGGCTCTGATCGGCGAGCGCTACGGCCTCGACCTCACGGTCGTGAACCCCGAAGTCGACCCGACCTGGCGCTTCATGACGCTCGACTGGGACGAGAAGATCCGTATGGACCCGTCGTCGCCCTCCGCGATGGCCTCGCTCGTCGCGCGCCGCCACGAATACGACATCCTCACCGGCAACGACGCGGACGCCGACCGGCACGGCATCGTGACCCCCGACGCGGGGCTGATGAATCCGAACCACTACCTCGCGGTCGCGATCGACTACTTGTACGCGAACCGCCCGCAGTGGCCCTCGGACGCCGCGGTGGGCAAGACCCTCGTGTCGTCGATGATCATCGACCGCGTCGCGGAGGCGCTCGGCCGACGCCTGCTGGAGGTCCCGGTCGGGTTCAAGTGGTTCGTGCCGGGTCTGCTGGACGGCTCCGTCGCCTTCGGCGGCGAGGAATCGGCGGGTGCGTCCTTCCTCCGCTTCGACGGCACCGTGTGGACGACCGACAAGGACGGCATCCTCCTGTGCCTGCTCGCCGCCGAGATCCTCGCGGTGACGGGCAAGACCCCGACACAGCGCTACGCGGAGCTCGAGGCGCAGTTCGGGGCGTCGGCGTACCAGCGGGTCGATGCTCCGGCGACGCCGGCGCAGAAGGCGGCGCTGTCCAAGCTCGCGCCCGAGGCGGTCTCGGCCACCGAGCTCGCGGGCGAGCCGATCACTGCGAAACTGTCGCACGCTCCGGGCAATGGTGCGGCGATCGGCGGCCTCAAGGTGCAGACCGAGCACGCGTGGTTCGCCGCGCGCCCCTCGGGCACCGAGGACGTCTACAAGCTGTACGCCGAGTCCCTGCGGGGCGAGGAGCACCTGCGCGAGGTCCAGGCCGAGGCGCGCGCGGTCGTGTCGGCGGCCCTCGGCGACGCCTGACCTCCCTCGGCGCGTCCCGCCCCGCCGCAGCGGGCGGACCATCGGCACGGAGGGCCCGCGTGCACAACTCCGGAGAAAGGTGACCGGAGGGCGGCTATCCGGGCTGATCCGGGCCGTCGGAGCCGGTATCTCCGGAGTTGCGGACGCGCGGCCGGGCGAGACGGCGCTATCCCCACGGGCGAGCCCCGCCGCAGCCGGCGGACCATCGGCACGGAGGGCCCGCGTGCACAACTCCGGAGAAAGGTGACCGGGGGGCGGCTATCCGGGCTGACCGGGCCGTCGGAGCCGGTTTCTCCGGAGTTGCGAACGCGCGGCCGGGCGAGACGGGGCGAGCCCCGCGGGCGAGCCCCGCCGCAGCGGGCGGACCATCGGCACGGAGGGCCCGCGTGCACAACTCCGGAGAAAGGTGACCGGGGGCGGCTATCCGGGCCGATCCGGGCCGTCGGAGCCGGATCCTCCGGAGTTGCGAACGCGCAGCCGGGCGAGACGGCGCTATCCCCGCGGGCGAGCCCCGCCGCAGCGGGCGGACCATCGGCACGGAGGGCCGGCGTGCACAACTCCGGAGAAAGGTGACCGGGGGCGGCTATCCGGGCTGATCCGGGCCGTCGGAGCCGGTTTCTCCGGAGTTGTGGACGCGCAGGCCGCGCGAGACGGGGCGAGCCCGGCGGGGCGAAACCCCGCCGGTGACCTGGGGGCCCAGGCGCTCCGTGGCTCCGGGGGCTCCCGGAGCTAGGCGGGGCTCCGGGGGCTCCGGATCTGAGGGCGGGCGTCAGGGACGGGCGGAGCCCGCGGCCCCACGGGCGGCGAGCTCGGCCCCGGCCCGGCGCAGCCAGCGGAGCGGGTCGGCGAGAGCCGCGGCGCTGCCACCGGCCAGGTCGCTCAGCGACAGGCACGCGGCGAACGGCGATGTGTCGGCGTCGGGGGCGATCCGTCCGGCGACGAGGGCGACCGGGACGCCGGCCCGCGCGGCGAAGTCCGCGACGTGCGCGGGAGCCTTGCCGGCGGCGGATTGCCCGTCGTAGGCGCCCTCCCCCGTGACGACGAGGTCGGCGGTCGCGATCGCCTCGGCGAGGCCGATCAGACGCGCGACCTCCGCGGCTCCCGGGACGAGTCGGGCGCCCCACGCCCGCAGGGCGAAGCCCGTGCCGCCGGCGGCGCCCGACCCCGCCTCCGCCGGGTCGATGCCGGCCCCATCCTCTGCGCCGCCCGAACGGCCCGCGCGGTCGCGCAGCCCCGCGGAGAGCAGCGCGGCGAGGCGCGCGAGCGCGGCATCGACGGAGGGCACGTCCCCCGGGGCGAACCCCTTCTGCGGTCCGAACACCGCGGCCGCGCCCCGCGGACCGAGGAGCGGATTCGCGACGTCGGTGAGGACGTCGATCCCGTCGGGCGGCGGGAGTCGGAGCCCGGACAGGTCGACCGAGGCGAGATCCGCGAGCCCCCGTGCGCCGGGGGCGATCGGGTCGCCGCCGGCCGTGCGGAAGCGCGCGCCGAGCGCGGCGAGCATGCCGGTCCCGCCGTCGGTGGACGCGCTCGAGCCGATGCCGAGGATGAGACGCCGCACGCCGTGATCGAGGGCCGCCGCGATGGCCTGTCCGAACCCGCGGGTGTCGGCGTCCCAGGGACGCAGGGCGCCGCCGAGCAGCTCGATCCCGCTCGTCGCGGCGAGTTCCACCACGCCCGTGCCGTCCGGCAGCAGCAGCCAGTCCGCGCCGTGGTCGCGCCCATCGGGGCCGGCGACGACCACGGGCATCCGGCGCGCGCCGGGGACCGCGACCGCGAAGGCGTCCCGCGTGCCTTCGCCGCCGTCCGCCATCGGCCGCAGCACGAGCCCGTCGCGGTCGCGGACGGTCCGCCAGCCCTCCGCCACGGCGCGCGAGGCCGCCGCCGCCGCGATGCTCCCCTTCAAGCTGTCGAGGGCGATGACGACACGGAACGGCATGGTCGCGATCGTACGCGCGATCGTTGACACCTCCGCGCGGCGAGAGCTATGTTTGCGTCAACATCGATTCGCCCCCGGGACCCCTCAGGCAGAGAAGCATGACCGAATCGCACCCGGCCGCGCGCACGCGCGTGTGGCACGATCGCCCGTTCCGTTCCCTGATCGGCCTGCACTCGCCCTACCGTGGCCGTGTCCTGGCCGCGCTGTGCGTGTTCCCCCTCAAGGACTCCCCGCAGTGGCTCATGCCGGTCATCACGGCGCAGGTCATCGACATCGTCGTCGCCGGCGGGCCCGCCCATGCCCTCCTCCTCTGGTCGGCGATCGCCGTCGTCGCGCTCGCGCAGAACTACCCGACCCACGTGCTCTACACGAGGCTGTATCTGGGCGCCGTGCGCCACATCGGCGCGGACCTGCGCAACGCCCTCACCGCACGCCTCCAGGTGCTCTCCATCGGCTTCCACGCCCGCGTCTCGTCGTCCCTCGTGCAGATGAAGGTCGTGCGCGACGTGGAGAACATCGAACTGATGCTGCAGCAGGTCACGCACGCGATCCTCGCCCAGACGATGGTGATCACGGGGGCGATCGTCATGACGGCAATCACGATGCCGTACTTCCTGCCCGTCTACGCCCTGACGATCCCCCTCGCCGTCCTCATGCGCCTGCTGCTCGCGCGCCGTTCGCGTCGGCGGAACGAGGAGTTCCGCCGCGATGTCGAGCACTTCGCGAGCCGCGTCGGCGAGATGGCGAGCCTGATCCCGGTGACCCGCGCGCACGGGCTGGAGCGGACGGCGCAGGAGCGCGTCGCCGAGGGCGCGGAGGGCGTGCGCTCGTCCGGCTACGAGCTCGACATGCTGAACGGGCGGTTCCAGTCGCTGTCGTGGGTGGTCCTCCAGCTGCTGAGCGTCGGATGCCTGATCGCGGCGGCCTGGGCCTCGATCTCGCATCTCGCCGACATCTCCGCCGGCCAGGTGGTGCAGCTCTCGGCGTACTTCGGTCTGATCACCGGCGGCGTCACCCAGGTGCTGATGCTGATCCCCGTCGCGACCAAGGGCATGGAGTCGATGCGCTCCATCGCCGAAGTCCTCACCGAGCCCGACCTCGAGGACAACGCGGGCAAGTCGGTCGTGTCGGCGGTGCAGGGGCACCTGCGCTTCGAGCACGTCGACTTCCGCTTCCCGGACGCCGACGAGCCGGCCATCCGCGACCTGGACCTCGACATCCCGACCGGGCAGACGGTCGCGTTCGTCGGGCATTCCGGATCGGGCAAGTCGACCATCCTGAACCTCGCCCTCGGCTTCCTTCGTCCCACGGCGGGCCGCATCCTGATCGACGGCGTCGATGCCGCGTCGCTCGACCTGCGCACGGTGCGGAAGATGGTCTCCGTCGTCCCGCAGGAATCCGTGCTGTTCGAGGGATCCATCCGGGACAACGTCGCCTACGGTCTCGGCGACGTCTCGGACGCCCGCGTCCGCGCCGCGCTGCAGGGGGCGAACGCGACGGAGTTCGTCGACCTGCTCCCCGAGGGCTGGGACACGATCGTGGGCGAGCGCGGGGCGCGCCTGTCGGGCGGGCAGCGGCAGCGGCTCGCGATCGCCCGTGCCCTGGTGCGCGACCCGCGGATCCTCCTGCTCGACGAGGCGACCTCCGCGCTCGACCCCGAGTCGGAGTCGCTCGTGCGCCAGGCGCTGGACCGCCTGATGGAGGGGCGCACGACGCTCGTGGTCGCGCACCGCCTGTCGACGATCCAGGGCGCCGACCGGATCGTCGTCATGGAGCACGGACGCATCGTGGAGATCGGCACGCACGCGGAGCTGGTCGACGTCGACGGCGTCTACGCGCGGATGCAGCGCATCCAGCGCCCGAGCTGAGCCGTCGCCGCTACAGCGCGACCGGGATCTGCGGCGTGGGCAGGCCCACGTCGCCCAGGAACCGCTCGAAGGCGAGGGTGGCGACGCCGATCGCGACCGAGTTGCCGCGCACCGTGGAGATCACCAGCTCGAGTCCGGCCACGGACCCCCGGGGGGCCCGGTCCATGAGGGCCTGCATCGTCCCGGGCAGGAGCAGGTCGCCCAGCGTCCACGCCGTCCATCCCGTCAGCATGAGCTGTTCGGGGTTGAGGATCGCGGCGATGTCGGCCAGGGCGGATCCGAGGTAGCGGGCGGTGCGATCGATCGTCTCGACGACGGCCGCGTCCGGGTCCGCCGCCCTCGCCGCGGCGGCGACCGCCTCGATGAACTCGCGCTGGTGCCGGGCGGTGAGCGGGTGCTCGGGGTCGACCTCGCGCAGCGTCTCGAGGATGCCGGGCGCTCCGACATAGGCCTCGACGCAGCCGCGACGCCCGCACCGGCACATCCGCCCGTCGAGGGAGAGCAGGGAGTGGCCCCACTCGCCCGCGCTGTCGGTCGCCCCGCGCAGGATGCGCCCGCCGATGACGACGCCGGCCCCGACGCCCGTGCCGAGGTTCGCGATGACCATGTTCTCGCTGGTGCGTCCCTGACCGAACCAGAGCTCGGCCGTCGCGATCGCCTTCAACGGGTTCTCCAGGACGATCGGCGCGCCCATCCGGTCGCGCAGCCGCTGGATGAGCTCGACGTTCCGCCACGCCCACGAGGGCACGACCCCGGCCATGCCGGTGCCGTCGTGGACGAGCCCGGGAAGGGCGACCCCCACTCCCAGCAGCGACCGGCGGTCGATGCCGATCGTCTCGACCGCGGCGTCGACGGCGCGCACGACGCCCGCCGCGATGTGCTCGACGGAGGCGAAGGACTCGTCGAGCGACACCTCGGCCGAGCCGAGCTCGTCCAGCGCCGCGTCGAACACCACCGCGCGCACGTACGTCTCCGCCACGTCGATGCCCACGATGTGACCGCGGGCTCCGTTGATCCGCAGCACTGTGGTCGGG
Organism: Microbacterium sp. MMO-56; assembly: GCF_037146215.1. NCBI lineage: Bacteria > Bacillati > Actinomycetota > Actinomycetes > Micrococcales > Microbacteriaceae > Microbacterium > Microbacterium sp. MMO-56. The sequence continues at coordinate 86,145 of NZ_JBBCVW010000002.1, read as the reverse complement.
CGTCCCGTCCCGCCGGCTTCCAGTCCCGCCTCGGCGAGGAGGTTCTCGGCGAGCAGCTCGGTGACGAGCGTTCCCACCGTCGCCGCGCTCAGGCCGGTCATCCGGGCCAGCTCGTTGCGGGTCGACGTCTCGACGGACAGCATCGCGTGCAGCAGGTCGAGGCGCGACTCGCTGCGGATGTCCCGCGACGTGCGCTTGCGCGCGCCCGTCGCCCCGGTCGTCCCCGCCGGCCCGGCCACACCGGGGCCCGTCCCGCCGGCATCGGGATCCGGCGGGACGGCCCCGGCGACACCGGGACGCGACCTGACCCGTGCAGGGAAGACCCGCTCCGCCTCGGTCATCTACTGACCACCCAATCCGGTCTCGGCGACACCGCGGACGAGCCACTTCTGCAGGAGGATGAACACGACCAGCACCGGGAGCGCCGCCAGGAGCCCCGCGGCGAACAGTCCCGTGAAGTCGAAGGTCTGCGCCGTCAGGAACGACGACAGGTAGACCTGCACCGTGAACGATCCGGCGCCGCTGCCGGCGACCACCAGGGGCCAGAGGAACGCGTTCCACGCGCCGACGAACCCGAGCACCGTGAGCGCCGAGGCGAAGGCCAGGGAGTTCGGCACGACGATCCGCAGGAACGTGCCGACGTAGCCGAGGCCGTCCAGCTTGCCCGCCTCCTCGAGCTCCTTCGGGAACGAGAGGAAGAACTGACGGAACAGGAAGACGTTGAACGCCAGGAACAGGGTCGGGATGACGAGCCCCTCGAGGGTGTTGAGCCATCCGAGCGAGGACACGATCAGGAAGTTGGGCAGGAAGGTGGTCGCCGCCGGGATCAGCAGCATCACCATGGTGAGCGCCAGCAGCGGCCCGGCGGCCCGGTTCGGGATGCGCGCGAGCGCGTATCCCGCGAGCGCGCCGATCACGATCTGACCCACCGTCATCGCGATGGCCATGATCGTGGACGTCAGCATCGCCTGGGAGAAGTCCGGATCGGCCAGGACATCGCCGAACTTCGTCCAGTCCGGATCGGCCGGCCACCAGACGAACGTCTTGGACGCCACGTCCATCGGGGAGGAGATCGCCGTCTTGACCATGATGTAGAGCGGGAGCAGGAAGAGGACGGCGAGGACGCTGAGCACGAGGTACCGCAGTGCGAGCTCGACGCCGTCGCGCGCCTTGGATGCCGAAACCGCCATGTCAGGCCGCCTTCCGCCGACGCCGTGGTGTGTCCTCGGCCGCGTTGAAGCCCAGGAATCTATTCTGCAGCAGCGCCACGACGATCATGATCGCGGTGAGGATGAGGGCGCCGGCGGCGCCCTTGCCGTAGTCGAGCTGCGCGAAGGACACGTTGTAGATGTACAGCAGCGGCGGGCGTGCCGCCGAGATCTTGGGCACGAGGTTGTAGAACTCGTCGAACGCCTGGAACGCGGCGATCGTGAGCAGCAGCACGACGGCGGCCACCGTGGGACGCAGCTGCGGCCAGGTGATCATCCAGAACCGCCGGGGGCCGCGGGACAGCCCGTCGATCGCCGCCGCCTCGTAGAGGACCTGCGGGATGCGCTGCAGCCCCGCGAGGAACAGGAGCATGTAGAACCCGACCTGCAGCCACAGCCGCATGCTGACGATCGCGACCCAGTACAGGGGCGACTGGGTGAGCCACGTGCTCACCGGGTCGATGCCCAGAGCGCCCAGCACGCTGTTGGCGACACCGGACGCCTGCCCGTTGAAGATGCCGAGCTTCCAGATGAGGGCGGCGACGACGTAGGAGAACGCCGTGGGCAGGAAGAAGACCGAGCGGAAGAACGCACGCGCGAAGGGCAGGTTGTTCACCAGCATCGCCAGGACGAGGGCGAACACGAGCGAGGTGGGGACGATGAAGATCGCGAAGACGGCGAACGTGCCCAGCGACTGCAGGAAGCCGGGATCGGTGATCAGCGCGACGTAGTTGTCGATGCCGCTGAACGTGGTGGGCGTCAGGGTCGAGCGCGCGTCGAAGAAGCTGAGGTAGACGCTCCAGACGATGGCGACGAGGCCGAAGACGGTGATGCCGAGGAAGAACGGTGAGACGAACATCCAGAAGGCGACGCGCGCCCCCTTGATGGGGCGACGCGGCGGCAGGCCCGACGGCGTGCGCCGCCCGGGGCGGCGGCCCAGGCCATCGACCTGGACCACCGCCTCAGTGGTGAGACCGCTCATGGTCACTTGTTGAGCGCGTCGAGGAGACCCTGCGCGGTCGACTGGGCCGTGGCGAGCTCGCTCTTGGCGTCCGCGCCGTCGAGGATGACGTGGGATGCCGCGTCGGTCAGAGCCGTCGCCATGGCCGGGGTCCAGAACGGTCCCGCGCTGTAGCCGTACTTCGTGGTCAGATCCACGATCTCCTTGGGCAGGCCCGTCTGCAGCTTGTCGGTCGAGGCGGCCGTCGCGCTGATCGGCGGGATGTGGAACCCGAAGCCGACGCTAAACTTCTGCTGCCACGCCGTGTCGTCGATCCACTGGGCCTTGACCACGGCCTTGGCGGCGTCGACGTCGGAGGACGAGGCCGCGACCTGCATGTTCCACTGGCTCACGGCGACCGCTCCGGTGCCCTTGCTGCCGATGGCGGGCATCGCGAACACGCCCACGTCGTCGCCGAGCGCCTCCGTGATCTTCGGGACGGCCCACAGACCCTGCCACGTGATCGCGGCGTCACCGGCGATGAAGCTCGTCGGGTCCCACCAGTCGGTGGCGGCGCCCGTGAGCAGGTTCCCGTTCTTGTAGAGGCCCTGCACGTCGGTGAGCGCCTGCGCGAGGCCGTCGCTGTCGAAGGTGATCTTGGTGTTGTCGTCGCTCAGGAGGTTGGTGCCCGCGGCGACCGGGGCCATGGTGCCCACGACACCCGCGCCGCCGTCGTTGCCGATGAACAGGCCCTTGTGGGCGTCGGTGGTCGTCTTCTTGACGTCCTCGACGAACTCGTCCCAGGTCGTCGGCGCCGCCGTGATGCCGGCCTCCGCGAACATGCTCTTGCGGTAGAGGAACACCTGCGCGTCGGTGATCATCGGCACGCCGTAGTACTTGCCGTCGATCGTCACGGGCTTGAGCGAGATCGGGCTCAGCTTGTCGACGATGGGCGAGACGATGTCGGTCAGGTCCGCGTACTTGCCCTGGCGGGCCGACTGCACGTCGATCGCGTTGTTCTCGTACAGGTCGATGCCCTTGCCCGCGAGCAGCAGGGCGGTGATCTTCTGGTTGTAGTCGCCCGTCACCCACTGCACGTCGATGGCGGCGTCCTTGTAGTCCGCGGCCCACTGCTTGACGGCGGCCTCGACGCCGTCTTCTCCGTACTGGTGGTAGAACTGCGTCAGCGCGGGCTTCCCGCCCGATGCGCCGCCCCCGCTCGATCCGGAGCATCCGACCAGCGCCACGAGCGCCGATGCCGCGGCCACGACCGCGACAGCCGCCCGCCCCCGTGTGGAGATTCCGACCATTGTCTTTCCGCCTCTCTGCGGTTCCAGGTGCGACGCTGTGACTGTCGCCGATCACGCGTCGTCGCGTTGATCTGGGAGTTAGCATAACCCTTGTTTAAAGTTCGTCAAGAGGTTTTTTAACGCTACATCCGTCAGTTCGGGTCGATCGTGGCGGTGGACTCCCGCTCGATGATCGCCATCGCGCCGACGACCTCGCGGTAGTCGGCGTCGGCGCGCTCTCCACGGATCCGCGCGACGACCATCGACACGGCCGCGTCGACCATGCCGATGCGGTCGGGGGCCACCGACGTCAGAGAGGGCGTCGTGAACGACGCCAGGGGGACGTCGTCGAACCCCACCACCCCGACATCCACCGGCACCCTCAGCCCGTGGTCGGCCAGAGCGCGGACCGCCCCGATGGCGATGAGGTCGGTGGCGCAGAAGAGACCGTCGACGGCGATCCCCGCCTCGAGCAGGCGTCGGACGCCGTCCCGGCCCCCCTCGAGCGAGAAGTCGCTCTCGACGATGCGCCGCGGATCCGCGTCGACGCCTCGCTCGGCGGCGCCGGCGAGGAATCCGCGGGCTCGTTCGGTCGCCGCGTCGATGTCGGCGGGGCCCGACGACATCCGGCCGCCGATCATCGCCACCGACCGGCGCCCGCTGTCGACGAGGTGCCGCACGGCCAGGGCGCCGCCCGCGACGTTGTCCATGGCGACGCGATCGACCGGCTCCGCATAGGCCCGCTCACCCAGCACCACCACCGGCAGCTCGGAGCGCAGGAGCGCCGCGTCGGCGCCCGCGAGACGCACGGCGTTGATGATGAGCCCGTCGTAGCTGCGCAGTCGCGAATGCGCGAGCGCGCCCAGCTCCCCCGCCCGCGCCGCACCGGTCTGCTCGATGACGACCTCGAACCCGTCCGTCGCGGCACGCTCGATGACCAGCTGGGCGAGGATGCCGAAGTAGGGACGGTCGATCTCGGGCACCGCGAGACAGATCACGCCGGTCCGGCCCTGCCGCAGGCTGCGCGCGGTCGCGTTGACGGCGTAGCCGAGTTCGTCGATCGCCGCCCGCACCCGCTCCCGCGTGGCCGCGCGCACGTGCGGCCTCTCGTTGATGACGTTCGACACCGTCATCACCGACACCCCCGCGCGACGGGCCACATCGTGCATCGTGGCCACGGCCCCTCCTTCGCCTCGTCGCGCGAGCGTATCGCGGAAACGGGGTCAGGCGGCGACGACGAACCGCACCGTCGCGACGCTGTGCGGCGGGAGGACGATGCGCACGCGGGCGCCGTCGACGACGACGCCGTCGAAGGGCACCGGCGCGACGCGGTCGGGGTGGTCGGCGTCGTTGTGCGCCCGCGGCGTATCGGCGGTCAGCAGCCGCGCCTCGCGCACGTCGGTGACGGCGCCGGGAAGCTCGAGGTCGATCTCCACCTCGCGGTCGAGGCCGTAGTTGACGACGCTCGCCGTGAAGACCCCGTCCCGCCGGGAGAGCGTGAGGTCGGTGTGCGGCGGGAGCTCTCCGCTGGTGGGCACGAAGGTCGCGTCCTGATGGTGGACGTACAGATGGAACACGTGATAGGTCGGCGTCTTGATCAGGCGCGGCCCATCGGTCAGCAGCATCGCCTGCAGCACGTTCACCATCTGGGCGATGTTGGTCATGCGCACCCGAGCGGCGTGGCGATGGAACACGTTCAGGTTGAGGGCGGCGACGACGGCGTCGCGCACCGTGTTCTGCTGGTACAGGAACCCGGGGTTCGTGCCCGGCTCGACGTCGTACCAGGTGCCCCATTCGTCGACGAACAGACCGACCCGCCGCGCCGGGTCGTGCCGATCCATGATCTCGCCGTGGCGCGTCAGGAGGGTGTCCATGTAGAGGGTGCGGCGGATCGTCTCGTACCAGTCGCGGTCGCTGAAGTCGACGGCCGCGCCCTTCGCGTCCCACTCCCCGGTGGGGAGCGTGTAGTAGTGCAGGCTCAGGGCGTCCATGTGACCCGCCGCGCGCGCCATGAGCACCTCGGTCCACTCGTAGTCGTCGGCGTTCGCCCCGCACGCGACCTTCGCGACATGGGTGTCGCCGTAGTCGCGCACGTACGTCTGGAACTGGCGGTAGAGGTTGGCATAGTGCAGCGGGAGCATGTTGCCCCCGCATCCCCAGCTCTCGTTGCCGACCCCGAAGAACTGCAGCTTCCACGGCTGCTCCCGGCCGTGGTGCGCCCGGAGCTCCGCCATGGGCGTGTGGGAGTCGAGGGTCATGTACTCGATCCAGTCCTGCATCTCGGCCACGCTGCCGCTGCCGACGTTGCCGTTGACGTACGCCTCGGCGTCGAGCTGGTTCAGCAGCTCGAAGTACTCGTGCGTGCCGAACTCGTTCGGATCGACGACGCCGCCCCAGTGGGTGTTCACCATGGCCTGACGTCCCTCGAGCGGACCGACGCCCTTCAGCCAGTGGTACTCGTCGGCGAAGCATCCTCCCGGCCAGCGTACGACCGGCACGCGGATCTCGCGCAGTGCCTGGATCGCGTCGCTGCGCAAGCCGTTCCGGTTCGGGATGGTCGAATCGCGGCCGACCCAGAGGCCTTCGTAGATGCCGCGGCCGAGGTGCTCGGCGAACTGGCCGTAGATCCGGCGGTCGATGAGGGGCGCGGTCGCGGTGGGACGTGCGGTGATCATGGGAGTGTCCGATCTCGTCGATGGGTCAGCGGCGGATGCCGATGGGTCAGCGGTGGATGCCGGTGAGTCCGGCGAGAAGAGCGAGCGCGTCGTCGGTGCGCGCGAAGAGCGGCAGCCGGTGCAGCGGCGCCTCGACCGAGACCGTGGCACCGCCCGTGTGGACGGCGCCCGTCCAGGCATCCGTCCACGTCGCGCCGGCGGGGAGGTACACCTCGCGGGACGTCGCCCCCGCCTCGACCACGGGCGCGACCAGGATGTCCGGCCCGAAGAGGTAGGCGTCCGCGACCGTCCAGGCGCGCTCGTCGTCGGGGAACTCGTAGAACAGGCCGCGCATGACCGGAGCACCGTGCTCGTGCGCGGCACGCATGAGCTCCCGCGTGTAGGGCCGCAGGGCCTCGCGCAGCCGGATGTAGCCGACGAGCACCTCCTCGATGTCCGGACCGAAGCTCCACACCTCGTTGTCGGCGCCGGTCGCCAGCCGGTGCTCGCCCGCGGAGGTGACGAGCTCGACCTCGGGCACCCGCGCCCCGTGCAGGCGCATCACGGGGCTGAACGCCCCGAACTGGAACCACCGCACGAGCAGTTCGTGGAAGGCGGGGTCGTCCGTCACTCCTCCCGTGAAGCCGCCGATGTCGGTCGTGAACCACGGGATGCCCGCCGTGCCCATGTGGATGCCCGCCGTGATCTGGGCGCGCAGATCCGCGAAGGTCGAGTGGACGTCGCCCGACCAGACCAGCGCCCCGTGGCGCTGGGAGCCCGCCCAGGCGGCCCGCACGAGGGAGACCCCGGGCTCGCGGCCCTTCGCACGCATGCCGTCGGCGACGGTGCGGGTGTACTCCCGCGGGTACAGGTTGCCGACCTTCGCCGTGGGCCCGGCGGCGTAGTAGTACTGCTCGAAGTCGTAGGCGCCGTACTCGGGCTCCGCCTCGTCGAGCCAGTAGACCTCGATGCCGTGGGAGCCGTAATTGCGCTCGAGCGTCTCCCAGAGGAAGGCGCGCGCACGCGGATTCGTCATGTCGATGAAGCGGATGTAGTCGCCCTCGAAGAAGTACTGCACGTCGATCCCGCGCCCCGCCTTGACGAGCATGCTGCCGTCGCGGAGCGCATCGAAGTTGTCCGACTCCTTCGCGACCTGGGGCCAGACCGAGACGACCAGCGTGATCCCCAGCTCCGTCAGCTCGCGCACCATGGCCGTCGGGTCGGGCCAGAACTCGGACTCGAAGCTCCAGTCCCCCATCTTGCGCCAGTGGAAGAAGTCGGCGACGATCACGTCGATCGGGATGTCGCGGCGCCGGTACTCGCGCGCGACCTCGAGGAGCTGCTCCTGATTCCAGTAGCGGAGCTTGCACTGCCAGAACCCGAGGCCGTACTCGGGCATCATCGGCGCTCGACCCGTCGCGCCCGCATACGCGTCGGCGATCTGCGCCGGAGAGCCGGTGGTCACCCAGTAGTCGATCTGGTCGGCGGCCTCCGAGAACCATTCCGTGTAGTTGAGCCCGAAGCTCGCGCGCCCGATCGAGGGGTTGTTCCAGAGGAAGCCGTAGCCCTCGCTCGACACGACGAAGGGCACGGACGACTGCGAGTTGCGGTGGGCGAGCTCCAGCGTCGTGCCCTTGAGGTCGATGAACGGCTGCTGGTACAGCCCCATGCCGGCGAGGTGCTCGCTCGCCGCCGAGTCGAAGCGGACGCGCAGCGACGCGCCACCGAACGGCGACGGCCGGTAGTCGCGCGGCGTCAGCTTCAGGGCCCCGCCGTCACCGATCTCCCGCAGCACGACGGCGCCGTCCGCACGCACGACGCTGAGGCGCAGTCGCGTGGTCAGGTAGCCGATCGACCAGTCGTTGTAGTCGCTCTCCTCGGCGATCACCGTCGTCCCGCCGACGCGGACGCGCGCGGTGCGGTCGGTGACGTCCACCTCCGCGGCACGGCTCACGTCGTCGAGCAGGGCGAACTCGTTGTCGACCACGTCGCCGAGCATGACGGCGCGCACGCGGATGCCGTCGCCCCACCCCTCGATCCGCACGCTCTCGCCGTCACCGCGCCACAGGACGCCGCCGTCCACGATCTCCCAGGTCATCGCCGATCTCCTCGCATCCCGGTGGTGGTCGGGCTTCTCGGGGGCCCGGGAGACCCTGCCGAGAAGGGATGCTCCGTCGCATCCGGGGAAACGGTACAAGAAGTTTTAACGTTACACAACGAATTCCGGAGGGCCGATCCCCGCCGGGTCGTCGACGCTCCGGGGGTGAGGCGACGACGGGTCCCGCCTCAGCGCGCCAGACGCAGACACGCCCACGAGACCGGCGGCAGGGTGAAGGACACGACGCCCTCGCCCTCCGCGAGATCGAGAGGCGTCATCCGCACCCGATCGGGCTCCGTGCGGGAGTTGGTCGCGGTGCGGTCGCCCGCCGGAGGCGCGAGCAGTTCGGCCTCGACCACCCGGCGGAGGTCCCCCGCCACGGAGGCGAGGGCGAGCTCGACGGTCACCGCCTCCGTGAGCGAGCGGTTCGCCACGAAGAGCGCACCGCCGTCGCCGTCCACGGTGGCGACGGCGTCGACGTCGTCGTCCGCGACGTCGACGCGGACGACCGCTCCGCGTGCCCAGTGGGCGATCCGTGCGAACGGCCAGAAGATGGTCTGCCGCCACGCCGGTCCACCCGGCTCGGTCATGATCGGCGCGATCACGTTGGCCAGCTGCGCCTGATTGGCGATCTTGACCCGGTCACTGCGCCGCAGCAGCGTGTGCATGAGGGTTCCGACCACGACCGCGTCGGTGACGGTGTACTCGTCCTCGATCACACGCGGATGCTCGCTCCACGGCGCCGAGAGCATCCGCGCCTGCTCGGCGGGGTCGTTGAACGCATCCTGATCCCAGACGTTCCACTCGTCGAGGGAGAGATGGACCACCTTCTGGTGCCCTCCCTCCGCACGCACCTCGTCGACGATCGCCACGACGTCGCCGATGAACGCGTCAAGTCGATCCGCCGACCGGAGGAAGGTCTCGGCCTCCCCGGGGCGCTCCTGAACGTAGAGGTGGAGCGAGACGTAGTCGACATCGGCGTAGGTGTGCCTCAGGACCGTCCGCTCCCACTCCCCGAAGGTGGGCATGTCAGGGCCGGACGAGCCCGCGACGACGAGCTCGATGTCGCGATCGACCCCCCGCATCCCCTTCGCCGTCTCGTGGGCGAGGCGGCCGTACTCCTCCGCCGTCTTCGCACCGAGCTGCCACGGCCCGTCCATCTCGTTGCCGAGACACCACAGCCGGATGCCGAAGGGCTCGTCGGCGCCGTTCTCGCGCCGCCACTCGCTCAGCTGGGTGTCGCCGGGATGGTTGGCGTACTCGACCAGGCGCATCGCGTCGGCGATCCCGCGCGTGCCGAGGTTCACCGCCTCCATGACCTCGACTCCGGCCTTGGCCGCCCACGAGGCGAACTCGTGGAGGCCGAACGTGTTCGGGTCGATCTCGTGCCATGCGGTGTCCAGCCGTCGCGGCCGCGCAGCACGGGGACCCACCCCGTCCTCCCACCGATAGCCGGAGACGAAGTTGCCGCCCGGGTAGCGCACCACGGTGACCCCGAGCTCGCGGACGAGCTCCAGGACGTCGCCGCGGAACCCCTCCTCGTCGGCGGTCGGGTGGTCGGGCTCGAAGACGCCGGTGTACACGCACCGGCCCATGTGCTCGACGAACGAGCCGAACAGCCGTCGCGGCACATCGGCGACCGTGGCCTCCTCGTCGATGCGGAGCCGTGCGGTGCGGGGTCCGGTCATGGTGTTCCTTCTGGGGGACGTGCCGTGCTCTCACGCACGACGAGGCGGGTGGGGATGACGGTGGGCGCGGGGACGGCGCGTCGGTCGATGCGATCGAGCAGCATGGCGACCGCCGCCCTGCCCACGGCGTCGAAGTCCTGATGGACGGTCGTCAGCGGAGGCCAGAACTCCGACACGTCCGGCGCGTCGTCGAACCCCACGACGCTGACCTGCCGCGGCACGGCCACGCCGTGCTCGTGGAGGGCGCGGAGCATCCCGAGCGCCATCTGGTCGTTGGCGGCGAAGACGGCCGTCACCTCGGGCCGGCCGCGCAGAGAGACGCCGGCCCGGTAGCCGGAGGCCGCCGTCCAGTCGCCGCGCACGACCTCCGGGACCGCGCATCCCGCCCGAGCCAGCGTCTCGCGCCACGATCGCTCGCGACGCTCGGCGGAGTAGGAGGAGACGGGGCCCGACACGTGCCAGACGGTCTCGTGTCCGAGCGCCAGCAGGTGCTCGGTCGCCTGACGTGCGCCGAGCCCCTGGTCGGTGTCCACGAACGGGAGGCCGCTGCGGTCCGCGGCGTCGACGACGACGACCGGGAGATCCGCCCAGGTCGGCATCTCCTCGACGTCCAGGAAGTGCTCCTCCAGGAGCACGACGATGCCGTCCACGGACTGCTCCGCGATGCGGCCGAACGCGGCACTGACCGCCTCGCGGGTGCGGCGTTCGGCGAGCACGAGGGTCACCGCGAGCCCCGCGCGGTCCGCCGCGAGGACGAGCGCCTCCCACGTGCGCAGGTTGCCGAAGGAGCCGAGGGCGAACATCACGACGCCGATGGTCGCGTGCCGCCCCGACCGCAGCGCCACCGCGGAACGGTTGCGGCGGTAGCCGACCTCGCGCATGACGGCGAGCACGCGGTCGCGCGTGGCCGGATCCACGTTGTCGTGGCCGTTCGCGACGCGTGACACCGTCTGGGCGGACACCCCCGCGCGCGCCGCCACCTCGGCCTGCGACGGCCCGCGGTGGGGCACGCCGCCGCGTCGTCCGAGAGGCTCCATCGTCGCTCCGTCCGCATCGATCTCGTACGATCGTCGCGCAGGATGCGTCGATCGGTATATCGTATGATTGCGCAAACATAGCGGGTGCGCCAGACCCACGCCGATGAGGGCGTGGCGAGCGAGGAACGGAGCACCGACGTTGGCGGCATTCTCGATCGGCGACACCGACTTCCTCCTGGACGGACAGCCGCACCGGATCATCTCCGGAGCGCTGCACTACTTCCGCATCCATCCCGACCACTGGGCGGACCGCATCCGCAAGGCGCGCCTGCTCGGCCTCAACACGATCGAGACCTACGTGGCGTGGAACGCGCACGAGCCCGTCCGCGGCTCGTGGGATGCGACGGGCGCCGTCGACCTCGGGCGCTTCCTCGACCTCGTGGCCGCCGAGGGGCTGCACGCGATCGTCCGGCCGGGCCCGTACATCTGCGCCGAATGGCACAACGGCGGCCTGCCGGTATGGCTCACCAGCACCCCCGGGATCGGCCTGCGCCGCAGCGAGCCGCAGTATCTCGAGGCGGTCACCGAGTACCTGCGCCGCGTCTACGAGATCGTCGCACCCCGGCAGATCGACCGCGGCGGGAACGTCGTGCTCGTCCAGATCGAGAACGAGTACGGCGCCTACGGCTCCGACCGCGACTACCTGCGCACCCTCACCGAGCTGACCCGCGCGTGCGGGATCACCGTGCCGCTGACGACCGTCGACCAGCCGGAGCCGGAGATGCTCGAGGCGGGAAGCCTTCCCGAGCTGCACCGCACCGGCTCGTTCGGATCGCGCGCCGCCGAGCGCCTCACGACCCTGCGCGCCCACCAGAGCACGGGGCCGCTCATGTGCTCGGAGTTCTGGGACGGCTGGTTCGACTGGTGGGGCGGGGTGCACCACACGACCGACGCCGCGGCGTCCGCCGCCGAGCTCGACACGCTGCTGGCGGCCGGGGCGTCCGTCAACATCTACATGCTCCACGGCGGTACGAACTTCGGCACCACGAACGGGGCGAACGACAAGGGCCGCTACGCGCCGATCGTCACCTCGTACGACTACGACGCCCCGCTCGACGAGTCCGGCGCCCCGACCGCGAAGTTCCACGCCTTCCGCGAGGTCATCGGCCGCTACGTCGACCTCCCGGACGAGACCGTCGCCGAGGCGTCGGATGCCCCGGCGTTCGACGTCCCGCTCGAGGTCACCGGCGACTGGGTCCCGGCGCACGACCCCGCGGGCCCGTCCTCCTCCGCTCCCCCGTCCTTTGAGTCGCTCGGGCAGCTCGGACCGCTCGTGCGGTACGACGCGCCCCTGCCGCCGGCGGCCTTCGACGGCGGCGAGCACGCGGTCCTGGCTTTCGACGAGGTGCGCGACCTCGCCTGGATCGAGGTCGACGGCATCCGCGTCGGACGACTCTCCCGCGCCCTCCACGAGCGCGCCCTGACGATCCCGCGCGGGTCGCGGCTGACCGTGCTCGTCGAGGACCAGGGCCGGGTCAACTACGACCATCGGCTCGGCGAGGAGAAGGGGCTGATCGGAGAGGCGCGTGTCGGCGGTCGTCCCCTGACCGAGTGGACCGCGTCGCCGGTCGACGTCGAGGCCGTCGCGGCTCGGCAGGGCATGACGGCGTCACCCGCCGGCGCCGCGGGTCGGACGGCTCTGCGCGGCACGTTCGTGCTCGACGAGGCCGTCGATCTGCATCTGGACACGATCCACTGGGGCAAGGGTTTCGTCTTCGTCAACGGGTTCTTCCTCGGGCGCTACTGGGTCAACGGCCCCCAGCGCACTCTCTACGTGCCCGCACCGGTGACCCGCCCAGGCGTCAACGAGATCGTGGTGCTCGAGCTGGAGCAGGTGACGGAGCCGACGGCGCCGTTCGTGGCGGCACCGGCGCTCGGCCACCGTGCGGAGTGACCGGACGAATCGGGCAGGATGGATGACATGAGTTGGCTTGTCACAGGCGGAGCGGGATACATCGGAGCGCACGTGGTGCGCGCACTCCAGGCGTCCGGCATCGCGCCGGTCGTGGTCGACGACCTCTCCAGCGGTCACGCGTCGTTCGTCCCCGACGGGGTTCCGTTCGTCGAGGGCACGATCCTGGACCGGGACCTCCTCGTCGACACCATGCGCACACACGGGGTGACCGGGGTCATCCACGTCGCCGGCTTCAAGTACGCCGGCGTCTCGGTGCAGCGGCCCCTGCACACGTACGAGCAGAACGTCGACGGCACGCGGATCGTCCTGGCCGCGATGGCGGATGCCGGGGTGCACAACATCGTCTTCTCCTCGTCCGCCGCCGTGTACGGCACGCCCGACGTGCCGCTGGTCACCGAGGACCTCCCCAAGCGGCCCGCCTCGCCCTACGGGGAGTCGAAGCTCATCGGCGAGTGGCTGCTGCGCGACCAGGGCGTCGCGACGGCGTCCGACGCCCATCCGCTGCGTCACACCTCCCTGCGCTACTTCAACGTCGTCGGCTCGGCGGACCCGAGCGTCTACGACACGAGCCCGCACAATCTCTTCCCGATCGTCTTCGAGAAGCTCATCGCGGGCGAGACCCCGCAGATCAACGGCGACGACTACGACACCCCGGACGGCACGAACGTCCGCGACTACGTCCACGTGGGCGACATCGCCGCGGCCCACGTCGTCGCGGCGCAGCGCCTCGAGTCCGGCGCCCCGATCGAGGCCGCCTACAACCTGGGTTCGCAGAACGGCCTGAGCGTGCGGGAGATCATGGATGCCGTCGCACGCGTGACCGGCGTCGACTTCACGCCGCGGGTCGGCCCGCGCCGGCCCGGTGACCCCGACCGGATCGTGGCCACGGGCGAGCTCGCGGCGCGCGACCTGGAGTGGGCGAACCGGTACACGGTCGACGAGATGGTCCGCACCGGCTGGGAGGCCCGGCGCGCCGCGGTCTGACGCCGCGCGCGGCCTCGAGTCGGATGGCGCGCTCAGGCGCTCGCGCGCACCACGAGCGTGGGCGTCAGGACGAGCGCCTCCGGCGCGTCCCCGCCGATCCGCGCGACGAGCGCGTCCACGGCGGCGGCGCCGAGCGCATCGAAGTCCTGCCGCACGGTCGTCAGGGGCGGACGGTAGTCCGCCGCGTCGGCGACGTCGTCGAAGCCGACGACCGCCACGTCCTCGGGGACGCGCCGCCCCCGCTCCGACAGGGCGCGCAGCGCGCCGAGCGCCATCTGGTCGTTCGCGACGAACAGGGCGCGCGCATCCGCGGGGAGCGCGGCAGCCGCCACGTGCCCGGACGCCGCCGACCAGTCGCCGCGCAGGACGGGCGGGGGCGGCACGGCCCCGGCCGCCTCGCGCCAGCCGCGCTCGCGCTCGGCGGCCGCGAACGACCCCTCGGGCCCGGCGAGGTGCCAGACGCGCCCGCGCCCGAGAGCCGCCAGGTGGGCGGTGGCGGCCCGAGCGCCGGCGGCATGGTCGGTCTGGACGATGCCGTAGCGCGCATCGATCGGCGAGTCGACCACGACGAGGGCGAGATCGGCCGGGGCCGGGACGGCGCGTGCCGCCGCCGTCGCCTCGTTGAGGACGATCGCGCCGTCGACACCCTGGTCGTGGAGCCGGGCGAACGCGTCGGCGACGGCGTCCTCGCCGCGGGCGGTGACGACGGTGAGGGCGTAGCCGCGGACGGATGCCGCGTCGGCCACCGCCTGCAGCATGCGGGAGTTGCCGACCGTCGCCAGGGTCGACACCAGCAGGCCGATCGTGTCGGTGCGGCCGGTGCGCAGGGCTCGCGCGGCGCGATGCATCCGGTATCCGAGGCTCGCCATCGCCGCCTCGACCGCGGCACGTGTGGCGGGGTCGACCCGGGGGCTTCCGTTCACGACCCGTGAGACGGTCTGCCCCGAGACGCCGGCGGCGGCCGCGACGTCGGCCATCGACACCCTCCGTCGTTCCCCGCCCGCCACGATCGCCTCCCGTCCTGCGGCCACGACTCCGGTGCCCCGCTCCGCCACCTTCTCGCATGTTGACGATAACACGGTGACCCGTTAGCGTGGTGTCGTGAACATCGAGGAGTTGCGCACGCTTCCGGGGATCGAGCTCGGCGCGGGCGTCGTCAAGCGGTCCACCCGACTCTCCGACGGTCGAGAGCTGATCTACTTCGACGACCCCGGCACGAGCCTCGGGCCCGACCGCGCCGTCGACACCCGTGTGCTCGATCCGCGCCCGACGACCGCGACGATGCGGCAGGACGTGCTGACCGGCGACTGGATCTCGATCGCCGCCGCCCGCCAGAACCGTGCGTTCCTGCCCCCGGCCGAACTCGATCCGCTCGCCCCGCAGACCCCGACGAACCCGTCCGAGATCCCCTCGACCTACGACGTCGCGGTGTTCGAGAACCGCTCCCCGTCGTTCGGTCCCGCCCTCGCGGACGGGGCGGACGGTGCTGCGGTGGACGCGCCGCGCGGGCTGGACGACCTCGACCATCTCGGGCTCGGCCGCACCCGGACGAGCGTCGGGCGCTGCGAGGTCGTGTGCTTCTCGCCCGCCCGCTCCGGATCCTTCGGCACCCAGACGGTGACGCGGGCGCGCACCGTCATCGAGGCGTGGGCCGACCGCACGGCCGCGCTCTCGGCGCTCCCGGGCGTCGAGCAGGTCTTCCCCTTCGAGAACCGCGGGGAGGAGATCGGCGTCACCCTCCAGCATCCGCACGGGCAGATCTACGCGTATCCCTACATCACCCCGCGCACCCAGCGCCTGCGGGAGGGGATCGATCGCACCGCGCCCGATCTCTTCGCCCGGATCCTCGCGTTCGAGCAGGAGGGCCCGCGCGTCGTCCTGCGCGGCGAGCACTGGACCGCCTTCGTCCCCTTCGCTGCGCGCTGGCCGATCGAACTGCACGTGCTGCCGCACCGGCACGTGCCCGACCTCGCGGCGCTGACCGCGGAGGAGCGCGACGAACTCGCCCCCTTCTACCTACGTCTGCTGCGCGGAGTGGACGCCCTCTACGACACCCCCACGCCCTACATCGCGGCCTGGCATCAGGCCCCGGTCCGCGTCGGGCGCGACACCGTGCGGCTGAACCTCCAGCTGACCAGCCCCCGCCGGGCGGCGGACAAGCTCAAGTACCTCGCCGGATCGGAGGCCGCGATGGGCGCGTGGATCGGCGACGTCCCGCCCGAGACGGCAGCCGGGATGCTGCGCGACGCCGTGGCGGGGGTGACCCTGTGAGCGCCGGGCGGACCGCGCCGACCGCGGGCACCTGGTCGGCGCCCGGTCGCGTCAACCTCATCGGGGAGCACACCGACTACAACGACGGGTTCGTCTTCCCGTTCGCGATCGCTCAGCGCACGACGGTGCATCTCACGACCCGGGCCGACGGCCGCGTGCGGGTGTCGTCGCGGTTCGCCGAGGGCGCGGTGGAGGCTCGGCTGAGCGACCTCGACGACCTGTTCCCGCATCGCCGCGACGAGGTCGCGGAGTGGGCCCGCTACCCCCTCGGCGTCGCCTGGGCGCTCCTGCGGGAGACCGGCACCGATCCGGCGTCCGTTCCGGGCGTCGACCTCGTGTTCACCTCCGACGTCCCCGTCGGGGCCGGCCTATCCTCGTCCGCGGCGATCGAGGGCGCGACCGCCGCGGCGCTGAACGACGTCTGGGCGCTGGGACTCGATCGCGTGGCGCTGGCGCGCGCGGGACGGCGGGCCGAGAACGACGCCGTGGGCGCGCCCACCGGGATCATGGACCAGATGGCGTCGATGCTGGGGCGCGCCGATGCCGGCACGTTCCTCGACTGCCGCTCGCTCGAGGCGCAGGTGGTGGACCTCGGGTTCGACGCCGCCGGGCTTGAGGTGCTCGTCATCGACACACGGGTCACGCACGCCCACTCCACGGGCGGCTACGGCGAGCGCCGGGCGTCCTGCGAGCGCGGCGCGGCACTCATGGGCGTCGCGGCGCTGCGCGATCTCACGGTGGACGACCTCCCGGAGGCTCGCCGGAGGATGGACGACGTCACCTTCCGGCGTGTGCGCCACATCGTGACCGAGGACCAGCGCGTGCTCGACACCGTCGCAACCCTGCGTGCGGAGGGCCCCCGGGCCATCGGCCCGCTGCTGGATGCGTCGCACGCCTCGATGCGCGACGACTTCGAGATCTCCGTGCCGGAGCTCGACCTCGCCGTCGAGACGGCGCGGAGCACGGGCGCGATCGGTGCCCGGATGACCGGAGGCGGGTTCGGCGGAGCGGCGATCGCACTCGTCGCCCGCGAACGCGTGCCGGACGTGGCGGCCGCGGTCGTCGCCGCCTTCGCCGCCGCCGGCTTCGCCCCGCCGCACGTCTTCACCGTCCGGCCCTCGGAGGGCGCCCGACGCGACGCGTGAGCGGGTCGCGCGTGGGTCAGCGCAGAGTGTCGCCGTCGACCAGGATGAGTCGCAGGAACTCGCGCAGATCCGTCGGCATCTCCGTCGACGCCTCCTCCGCGGTCGCCGCCTCGGGGTCGGCGTCTCCCGAGACGGACGGCGCCGTCCGGTAGAGGAACTGGATCTGGAGGCCGTCCATGATCGCCACCAGGGTGCGCGCCGCCCAGGCCGGCTCGATACCCGACCGGAGCCTCCCCTCGTCCCGCAGATGCAGGAACATGCCGGTGAGCGACGCCGTGACCCGTCGATAGCGGGCGTCGAAGTAGGCGTGCGCGGGATGCCCGGGGTCCGTCGCCTCGGCCGCCAGCGTCGCGAACAGGTCGATGAGGGCGCGGCGCTCGGCGTTCCGTCGCACGAGGTGGAGGATCGCCGTGACGCGGTCGTCTCCCCCGGCGAGATCCTCCTCGACGACCTCGTCGTCGATCTCGTCGCGGTACTGCAGCACCGCCGTCAGGAGCTCCTCCTTGGACGGGAAGTGATGCTTGAGGCCGGTGTGGGTGGCACCGATCTCGGCCGCGACCTCGCGCATCGAGGTCGCCCGATATCCGTTCTGGGAGAAGAGACGCACGGCCGCGTCGACGGCGCGGGCACGCGTCTCGACACCGTTCCGGTAGGGCCCGCGCCTCGCATCCGACATCCGCTCAAGTATCGCCCCGAATCCCCCCGCGCATCGCGACGAATCTCCACTTGCGCGAATACATTCCATGTGGAATAAATTGAGTACATCCACGGAGGTTCCCGATGACGCACCTGCCCCGATCCCCGATCGCCGACGACACCGAGGTCCCGGCGACCGCGGTCTACCGCGACGCCGACGCGCCGGTCGACGAGCGCGTCGCCGACCTCCTCGCGCGCATGACGCTCGAGGAGAAGGCGGGGCAGCTCTTCCAGACCATGGTCGAGATCGGGGACGGCGGGACGATCGTCGAGGAATCCGCACGCTCCGGCCGCCCGGGCACGAGCGAGCTCGTCGTCGAGCGCGGCCTCACCCATCTCAATGCCCTCGGCGCGCCTGAGACCGCGCGGCAGTTCGCGCTCTGGCACAACCGCCTGCAGGACCTCGCCCGGAGCACGCGCCTGGGCATCCCCGTGACCGTGTCGACCGACCCGCGGCACTCGTTCAGCGACAACATCGGCGCGGGGCTGCCGGCGGGACCCTTCTCGCAGTGGCCCGAGACGTTGGGACTCGCCGCGATCGGCGACGCCGCACTCGTCGAGGAGTTCGCCGACACCGTGCGCCGCGAGTACCTCGCCGTCGGTCTGCGCACCGCCCTGCATCCGCAGGTCGACCTTCTGACCGAACCGCGCTGGGCGCGCGGAGCGGGCACGTTCGGCGAGGATGCGGCGCTCACCTCTCGGCTCGGCGCCGCATACGTCCACGGCCTGCAGGGCACGGGCCGGATCGCGGCGAGCACCGCCGACGGCGCGGGCTTCGGCGTGCGCAGCGTCTCCGCCATGACCAAGCACTTCCCCGGCGGCGGCCCGCAGAAGGACGGCGAAGACCCGCACTTCGCCTACGGTCGGGAGCAGGTGTACCCGGGCGACCGGTTCGACCTCCACCTCCGGCCGTTCCGCGACCTCATCGCCGCCGGCACTCGACAGATGATGCCGTACTACGGGATGCCGATCGGGCTCGTGCTGGACGGCGAACCCGTCGAGGAGGTCGGATTCGGCTTCAACCGGCAGATCCTCACCGGTCTCCTGCGGGAGAGGCTCGGCTTCACGGGGGTGATCTGCACCGATTGGGGACTCATCACCGACGCCGAGGCCTTCGGCGCCCCCTTCCCGGCGCGCGCCTGGGGCGTCGAGCATCTGACCCCGGTCGAGCGCGTGGCGAAGGTCCTCGATGCGGGCGCCGACCAGTTCGGCGGCGAGGCGTGCCCGGAGCATGTCGTGGAGCTCGTGCGCTCCGGCCGGATCGGCGAGGCGCGCATCGACCTGTCCGTCGGACGGCTGCTGCGCGAGAAGTTCCTGCTCGGCCTGTTCGACGAGGGCCGCTACGTCGATCCCGACGACGCCGCGCGCACGGTCGGCACCGCGCAGAGCCGGGCGGCGGGGCTGCGCGCGCAGTCGCGCGCGCTCACGGTGCTGACCGCCCCGGATGCGGGAGCGGCCGCCCTCCCGCTCGCCCCCGGCACGCGCGTGCACCTGGCGGGCGCGCACACCGGCGCGCGCGGCCCGCTCGTCGTCGCCGCCGAGGGCGAGCCCGCCGACGTCACCGTGCTGCGCCTCTCCGCCCCGTACGAGGAGCGCGGCCCGGGCTTCGACGCGCTGTTCCACGCCGGCTCGCTGGACTTCGCCCCCGAGACGATCGACCGCGTCCGCGAGGTCGCCTCGCGCGGCCCCGTGATCGTCGTCGTCCACCTCGACCGCCCCGCCGTCCTCGCCCCGATCGTCGAGGCGGCCAACGCGGTACTCGTCGACTTCGGCGCCTCCGACGACGCCGTCCTGGCGGCGCTGGCGGGCACCGTTCCGCCCGAGGGTCGCCTGCCGTTCGACCTGCCCCGATCGATGGCCGCCGTCGAGGCCTCCCGCGAGGACGTGCCGTTCGACACGGCGGACCCGCTGTTCCGCTTCGGCCACGGCCTCGCCGCCGGCCGCTGAGTCCTTCCGGCCGGGGGTGGCGCCCCGGCCGGCTCCCCCCGCAACCGACCCGTGACAAAGGAGTACACATGACCTCTCTCGACGCGCCCCGCGACCCCTCCGCCGGCGGGCGGGCACCCGCGGACACCGCGACCGGGGCGCCGCCCGACCCCACCCCCGGCGTCGCCACCGGGGCCGACCGCAGGAAGCTCATGGCCTCCCTGCTGGGCGGATACCTCTTCCTGTTCGCCACCTACGCGGGCGTCATCGCGATCCTCCTCCCCTATCAGGTGGGCCTCATCGACGCGGACGCGAAGGTCGGCAACCTCGCGATCGTCACGTCCCTGTCGGCGCTCGCGACGATCGTCGCCCAGCCCATCGTCGGGGCCCTCAGCGACCGCACGCGTACCCGCCTCGGCCGGCGCGCGCCCTGGATGGTCTTCGGCGGCATCGGCGGCGGCATCCTCACGATCGCGCTGCAGTTCTCCACGACGATCTTCTGGATCGCGGCGCTCTGGGTGCTCGCCCAGGTGCTGCTCAACGCCTTCCAGGCACCGATGTCGGCGGTCATCGCCGACCGCGTCGACGAGCGCCACCGCGCGACGGCGTCCGCCTTCACGGGCGTCGGCACGGCCCTCGGAGCCACGATCGGCATCGTCGTGGCCGGCCAGCTGCTGACGACCCTCGGCGTCGCGTACACCCTGTTCGGCGGTCTGGTCATCGTCGCGGCGGTCGCGTTCGTGCTCCTCAACCCCGACCGCACCGAGGTCGCCCCGGTGACCGACACGTTCCGCTGGGGCGCGTTCTTCCGCGGGTTCTGGGTCAGCCCGCGCAAGCACCCCGACTTCGGCTGGGCGTTCGGCGGCCGGTTCTTCATGGTCCTCGGCACACAGGGACTCGCCAACTACCAGTTCTACGTGCTCACCGACTACATCCACCTCGATCCCATCAGCGCGGGCGGCATCGCCGGTACGCTCTCGCTCTGCTCCGTCGTGACCACCGTGATCGGCACGCTCGTGTTCGGCCGGCTCAGCGACGTGATGCGACGCCGCAAGATCTTCGTGTTCGGCGCGAGCATCGTCGTGGTCATCGGCGTGATGATCCCGGTGTTCTCGCCCACGGTCACCGGCATGATCCTCATGTCGCTCGTCATGGGGATCGGCTCGGGCGCGTACACCGCGGTCGACTTCGCCCTCATGGTCGATGTCCTGCCGTCACGCGGCGACGCCGGAAAGGACCTCGGCGTGCTGAACATCGCCTCCAACGTTCCGCAGGCGCTCGTCGGCTCGGTCGCCGTCGCCCTGCTGGCGATGTCGGCGGGCAACTACGCGATCATCTTCTTCTTCGCCGCGATCTCGGTGATCATCTCGTCGCTGCTCGTCCTGCCGATCAAGTCGGTCCGGTGACCGGCGCCCCGATAAGGAGAGGGAACCTCATGTCCTCGCAGAGTCCCACCGTCACGACCGCCGCCGGCGCCGTCCGCGGAGTCCCGCACCCGCACGGTGCGGCGTTCTTCGGCATCCCGTTCGCGGAGGCGCCCGTCGGCGATCTCCGGTTCGCCGCACCACGCCGCGTCACCGGATGGGAGGGCGTCCGCGACGCCCTCCGGCCGGGGCCGACGCCGCAGCGCCGCCCCTTCGGGCCCGTCACCACCATCCCCGAGCCGTCCTTCCCGGGCGACGCGACGCTCAACGTCAACGTCTTCACGCCGGCCGCAGGCGACACCGCCGCCGGTCTGCCCGTGCTGGTGTGGATCCACGGCGGCGGGTTCTTCGCCGGGTCGCCGTCCGCCCCCTGGTACGACGGCCGCTCGTTCGCACGCGACGGGGTCGTCACCGTCTCCGTGTCGTACCGGCTCGGCTTCGACGGCTTCGGCTGGATCGACGGCGCGCCCCTCAACCGGGGCGTGCTCGACATGATCGCCGCGCTCGAGTGGGTGCAGGAGAACATCCGCGCGTTCGGCGGCGATCCGAGCCGGGTGACGATCGCCGGCCAGTCCGCCGGCGGGGCGGCCGTGCTGACCCTCCTCACCTCGCCGCGCACCGCGGGCCTCTTCCAGGCCGCGATCAGCGAGTCGGGACCGATGCCGGGAGTGCGCCCCGACGTCGCCGAACGCGGGGGTCGGGCCTTCGCGGCCGCCTGCGGAGTGAGCCCGGACGTCGCCGGATGGAGGACGCTCGGCGAGGACGAGATCCTCGACCGCCAGCCCGAGTTCCTGAACTCGGCGACGGCTCCGTCCCCGGCGTCCACCACGGACGAGCTGATCGCCGCGATCGGCGACGCCGATGCCGAGATGGGACTGCTGTTCTCTCCGGTGATGGACGGCGACGCGGTGGCGGCCGACCCGCGCGGCGCGCTGTCGAGCGGGCACGGGGCGGCGCTGCCGCTCCTGCTGGGCAGCACGCGAGACGAGTTCTCGTTCCCGTCCCCCATCCCGGAGGCGGACGTCGTCGCGCGTCTGCGCGCGGCGGGCGTGGGCGAGGAGTCGCTGTCGGGGTTCCTCTCCGACGTCGCCGCCACCGGCTCCGACCGCGCCCACTCGCGGCTCGTGACGTCGCAGCTGTTCCGCGCGGCGGTGCTGGCCGTGGCCGACGAGCGGCGGACCGCACCTGGCTCTACGACTTCGCCTGGCGCTCCCCCGTGACCGGGACGGCCGCGCACTGCTTCGAGATCCCCTTCGCGTGGGATCTGCTCGACGCCGACGGGGTCGACGTGCAGTTCGGCGATCACCCGCCGCAGGAGCTCGCCGATCGGATGCACGCCGACTGGCTGTCGGTGATCCGCGAGGGCCGCGCGCCGTGGCGTGCCATCGGGGACGACCCGGCCGGCGCGTTCGGCTACGACGCGCACTCCGGCTACCGGTCCGACGCGTACGCGTTCGAGCGCGCCCTGAAGAACGGCGACTGACCGCGCGCGTCTGACGACGAGGCCTGGCATCCGCCCGTCTGCCCCCGTAGCGTCGAGGGCAGGCGGGCGGCACCGTGCCGGCGTCGGAAGGAGACGGACATGGCGTACCTCACCGTGGCGACCGAGAACTCGACGGATGTGGAGATCTTCTACACCGACCAGGGCCCCTCCGACGGGCGACCCGTCGTGCTGATCCACGGGTTCCCGCTCAACGGCGAGTCCTGGGACCTCCAGCAGCACGCGCTGCGGGCGGCGGGCTTCCGGGTGATCTCGTACGACCGGCGCGGCTTCGGCGCCTCGTCGAAGACCGGTTCCGGGTCGGACTACGACACGTTCGCCGCGGATCTGCACGCTCTGATGGAGGACCTCGACCTGACCGACACCGTCCTGGTCGGCTTCTCCATGGGCACCGGCGAGATCGCGCGCTACCTGTCGCGCTACGGCGCCGGCCGGGTGGGGGCCGCCGCCTTCCTCGGCTCGCTCGAGCCCTTCCTCCTCATCACCGAGGACAATCCTGACGGCGCGGGCGATCAGGCGTTCTTCGACGGCACGGCGGCCGCCGTCGCGACCGATCGCCATGCCTTCCTCACCGGCTTCTTCCGCGACTTCTACAACCTGGAGGACCTCCTCGGCGAGCGCATCTCGCAGGAGGCGGTCGACGCGTCTGTCCAGGTCGCCAATCAGGCGGGGAACGCGGCGATCGCCGCGGCGCCGCTGACGTGGCCGACGGACTTCCGCGGGGACATCCCCGCCATCACGGTCCCGACGCTCATCCTGCACGGCACCGCCGACAACATCCTGCCGATCGACAAGACGGCCCGCCGCTTCAAGGAGCTGGTGCCGGAGGGCACACCACTCACCTACGTGGAGGTCGAGGGCGCACCGCACGGCCTCCTGCGCACGCACGGCGCCGAGGTCAACGAGGCTCTGCTCCCGTTCCTCCGCGGCTGAGGTCGGCGCAGCGGATGAACGGCGTGCGGCGACGGGCGACGGCCCGCCCGTCCGTCCGTCGCGCGCTCGCGCCGCTCGGTGTCCTCGGCGTCGGACTCCTCGCGTTCGGCGAGGTGCAGGCGTGGTGGGCGTCCCGCGCGGAGTACCCCTCTCGCGCGCAGCGCCGGCAGGGCCCGGGGGACGGACGAGACGTCGTCCTCGTGCTGGGGTTCCGCTCGCGCGAGGACGGACGCCCGAACGCCGTGCAGACCTGGCGCACGCGGATCGCGGCGCGCTCGGCGCCGCCCGGGGCGCTGTTCGTCTTCTCGGGGGGAGCCGTCCGCGGCCCCGAGCCGGAAGCCGTCGTCATGGCGCGCATCGCCACGAGTCGCCTCGGCATCGCACCGGACGACATCGCGATCGAGCCGGAGGCGCGCAGCACCCGCGAGAACCTCTCGCGATCGCTGCCGTGGCTGCGCGCCGCGCGCACGATCCGCCTCGCGTCGAACACCTCGCACGCCCGTCGCGCCCGCCGGTACCTGCGGGAGCTCGATCCCGGGCTGTGGCGGCGGCTGCGGCGGACGCGCGACGTCGTCCCGCTGGAGCTCGGGCCTCTCCGCCTCGCCGTGACCTTCTACGACGCGGTCGCCGCCCGGCGGGCGGCCCGCGGCGAGAGGGACGGCGGCTGAGGCGCCGAGGTCCGGTCGCTCAGCGCACGGTGGCCTCGGGCAGGCGCCGGCGCATCACCTCGATCGCCTCGGGGTTGTCGTCGACGAGCACGGCGTGGCGCCCGAGGGCGGCGGCCACGGCCCCCGTCGTGCCGCTTCCCGCGAACAGGTCGAGCACGCGGTCGCCCGGGCGGGTGGAGGCCTGCACGATGCGCCGCAGGATGCCCTCCGGCTTCTGGGTGGGGTACCCGGTCTTCTCGCGACCGCTGGTGGGGACGATGGTGTGCCACCAGACGTCCGTCGGGAGCTTGCCGCGCGCCGCCTTCTCCGGCGTGACGAGGCCCGGCGCCATGTACGGCTCGCGGTCGACGGCCTCGGAGTCGAACCAGTAGGCGCGCGGATCCTTGACGTAGACGAGGATCGTGTCGTGCTTGGTGGGCCACCGCCGACGCGACTTGGCGCCGTAGTCGTACGCCCAGATCAGCTCGTTCAGGAAGCAGTCGCGGCCGAAGAGGGCATCCAGCAGCACCTTCGCGTAGTGGGCCTCCCGGTAGTCCAGGTGCACGTAGAGGGTGCCGTCGTCGGCGAGCAGACGCCAGGCCTCGCGCAGCCGCGGCTCGAGGAAGTCCCAGTAGTCGTCGAACCGGTCGTCGTAGGCCCGCAGGTCGCCCCGCAGGCGGGCGTAGTCCGTGCCGCGGAAGCCCCTTTTGACCGGTGCGCGTTCATATCTCCGGAGATCGGGCGACAGCTCCGACGGATCGGCGGGCGGCGCGGGTTCTGCGGCCGAAGAATCCGGAGTTGTGAACGCAGTCTCGATGACCCGCCCCTGACGCTTCCCGGTGTTGAAGGGGGGATCCAGGTAGATGAGGGTGAATCCGGCGTCCGGCAGCGTGCGCGCCACCGCGAGATTGTCCCCCTGGACGATCTCGACGCGGCCCGGGGCAGGCGCGCCGATCGGCACCGCGGCCGTCACGGGACGCGGTGCAGCCACGCCTCGGTGGCGAACTTCGAGGTCACCAGCGCCTCGGCCTCGGCGTATTCCTCATCGGTGATATGCCCGGTCTCAGCGCCGTACAGGGTGGCGAAGGTCTCCTTGAGTCGGGCGATGATCGCCTCGCGCGGGAGCCCGGTCTGGCTGCGCAGCGGATCGACGCGCTTGGCCGCGGAGGTCGTCCCCTTGTCGCTGAGCTTCTCCCGCCCGATGCGGAGCACCTCGGTCATCACCTCGCCGTCCATGTCGTACGACATCGTGGCGTGGTGCAGGACCCCGCCGCCGGCCAGTCGCTTCTGCGCGGCCCCGCCGATCTTCCCCGTGGGCGAGGCGATGTCGTTGAGCGGCTGATAGGTGGCGTCGATGCCGAGCGAGCGCAGCGCCTGGAGCACCCAGTCGTCGAGGAAGGCGTACGAGTCGGCGAACGTCATCCCCGCCACGAGGGACGCCGGGACGTAGAGCGAGTAGGTGACGATCGAGTCGGCGCCCATCATCATCGCGCCGCCGCCGGAGATGCGGCGCACGACGTCGTAGCCGTGACGCGCGACGCCGTCCGGGTCGACCTCGTTGCGGTACGACTGGAACGAGCCGATCACGACGGCCGACTCGTTCCACTCCCAGATGCGCAGAGTGGGGTTGCGCAGACCCGCGCCGACCCGCGCGGTGAGGACCTCGTCCAGCGCCAGGTTCATGCGCGGCGACACGGCGCCGTCGTGCACGATCTCCCAGGTGAAGTCCTTCCAGCCGGGCGCGGTGACCAGCGCCCGGCGCACGGCGGTGCCGACCGACTCGGGGGTGAACCCGAGCAGCTGCGCCCCCTCGGGGAGAGCCCCGCGCACGGCGGCGGCGATGGCGGCCGCATCCGACTCGACGGGAAGACCCGTCACGGCCGCGTCGATGGCGCCGAGGGCGTCATCGGGCTCGAGGAAGAAGTCCCCCGCCAGGTGGAAGTCGGCGATGCGGCCGCCCTCGACCTCGAGATCGACGACGACGAGCTTGCCGCCCGGAACCTTGTACTCCCCGTGCATGCCTCCAGCCTAGGAGCTGGGCGCGCCGCGCGCTCAGGCCCGGGACGGGAAGCGCGCGCCCAGCCAGGCGAGCAGGTCGGCGATCACCTCGTCGCGGCTGACGTCGTTGAAGATCTCATGGCGGACGTCGGGGTACACGAGCGTGGTGACGTCGGTCAGTCCGGAGCGGGCGCGGTAGGCGTCGGCGAGGCGGTGCGCGCTGCGCGGACCGCCGAGGGTGTCGTCTCGTCCGACCGCGATGAGCACGGGCACGTCGTGGCCCAGCGCACGCGCCGGGCGCCCGAACATCCGCGCCCCGTCGACGACGCCGAACAGGGTCCGCACCGTCTCGGTCGACGTGAGCGGGTCGTCGAGGAAGGCCCGGCCGACGGAGAGGTCGGACGCGAGCCATTCCGTGCCCATCGCCCCGGGTGCCTTCCACGGCGCATTCAGGTCGCCGGCGTTCATCGAGCCGGGCCAGCGCAGGGCGGTGCCGGTGAGCACGATCCCGTCGTAGGCGTCGGGAGTCCGATCGAGCAGCATCTGCGCGAGGATCGATCCCCACGAATGCCCGACCACCACGAGCGGGAGGTCGGGGTGCTCGGCGTGGATCTGCTCCGTCAGCTGCGCGCACGCGGCCGTCGCAGCGCGCAGGCCGCCCGGCCCGAGCCGCCCCAGGCGCGTGCGGTCACCGCCGTGCTGGGCCATCCCCGTGCGCCCGTGACCACGATGGTCATCGGCGTAGACGAGATAGCCCGCCGCCGTCAGCGCGGCGGCGACGTGGGCGTAGCGCGCTGCGTGGTCCCCCACGCCGTGCAGGAGCTGGACGACGGCGCGGGGCGGCCCCTCGGGTGCGTAGACGTCGTAGAAGATGCGGATGCCCCACGCGTCGGTGAACGTGCGCTCCTCGCGCGATGACGTCGCCATGGGGGCGAGTCTAGGGGCGGCGCGGATGACGACGGAGCGGCCCCGGCCGTGGACTCAGTGTTCGATCGCCTGTTCGCCCCCGATGAGTGCGAGAGGGCCTTTCCCTCGGACTAATAGCTAGATAAACTAGCGTTTCATGGAAGAGCGCTCCTCCCGCCGCTGGTTCGGCCTGATCTTCATCAGCCTTGCCGTCGCGCTGATCATCGTCGACTCGACGATCGTGAACGTCGCCATCCCCGCGATCGTCGACGACCTCGGGATCACCTCGACGCAGGTGCAGTGGGTGCAGGAGGCGTACACCCTGGTGTTCGCGTCGCTCCTCCTGATGTTCGGGTCGCTCGCCGACCGCGTCGGACGCCGACGACTGCTGCTGATCGGCGTCGCCCTGTTCTCCGGAGCGTCCGTCGCGGCGGCCCTCGCGCCCAGCGGCGATCTGCTCATCCTCTCGCGGCTGGTCCAGGGCGTGGGCGGGGCGATGATGCTCCCGAGCACGCTGTCGCTGTTGAACGCCACCTTCCACGGTCGGGAGCGCGGGATCGCCTTCGCGGTGTGGGGCTCGACGATCGGGGGCATGGCGGCCGTCGGCCCTCTGCTCGGCGGATGGCTCACCACGTCGTTCTCCTGGCGCTGGGCGTTCGGGATCAACATCCCCCTCGGGATCGTCATCGTCGCCGGCATCCTCTGGGCCGTGACGGAGTCGCGCTCCGACCGCATCGGCCCCCTCGACGCGGTCGGAGCACTGCTCTCGATCGCCCTGTTCGGCAGCCTCGTGTTCGGGCTGATCGAGGGACGCACCCTCGGCTGGTGGACGACGGCCGACCCGTTCCGGATCGGCGGGTGGACCTGGCCCTGGTCGCTCTCACCGGTGCCGGTCGCCTTCGCGGTCGCCCTCGCGTCACTGGCGGGGTTCGTCGCCTGGTCCCGTCGCCAGGCGCACGCCGGCCGGCCGACGCTCCTGGACCCGCGCCTGTTCTCCATAGCGACCTTCCGCAACGGCAACATCGCCGCGCTCGTCGTCGCTCTCGGCGAGTTCGGGATCATCCTCTCGTTGCCGCTCTGGCTCCAGTTCGTCCTCGGGTTCGAAGCGGTGCAGACCGGGCTCGTTCTCATCTCGCTGGCCGCCGGATCCTTCGTCGCGAGCGGCGTCGCCGGAGCGGCAAGCGGCAGAGTCCGCCCCCTTCTCGTCGTGCGCGCTGGCCTGGTCGCCGAGATCGTCGGCGTCGTGCTCGTCGGCATCGTCGTCGGAGCGGACGCCGGCACTCGGGGCGCCTGGGGCTGGCTGCTGCCCTCCCTGTTCGTCTACGGCCTCGGCGTGGGTCTCGCCACGGCACAGCTGACGGGCCTCATCCTCCAGGACGTTCCCGTGGAGCTGTCCGGCCAGGGGTCGGGCACGCAGTCCACCGCACGCCAGGTCGGAGCGGCGCTCGGCATCGCGATCCTCGGCACGGTTCTGTTCTCCGGCACGGCGGGCATCCTCTCCACCACGCTCGACGACCGCGGACTGCCGCCCGCGCAGCGCGATCAGATCGTCTCGGCGGTCGTCAACAGTTCGGGCGGCGCGATCGCCGGACTCGCTGCAGACCCCGCCACCGCCGCGATCGCCGACGACGCCAAGGTCGCGTTCTCGGATGCCACCCGCCTGAGCGCCTTCGCCGCCGCCGCATTCCTCACCGTCGGGCTCGTCGCGACCATCCCGCTGGGCCGGTCGCGACGCCCGGACCCGACGCAGCACGACGGACGCCCCGGCGCCTGACGCGATCGGGCTCCTCCGCCGCGCGAGCGTCGTCTCACCGGACCGTTAGCAGCGCTAATGAGCTATGCTAATGAATCGTATGAGCACCGCCCCCGCATCACCGCCCCCCTCCGCCGATCACGACGACGCCGATCACGCACGTCTGGCCGCCGAAGCCTCCGAGTTCCGGATGGCGACCTTCCGCCTCGCCCGGAGGCTCCGGTCGCAGCGCGCGGTCGACACCATGAGCGACGGCCAGTTCGCCGTGCTCGCCGCGCTGTCCGCACACGGCCCGCACACGCTGGGCGAGCTCGCCGAGCGCGAGCGTGTCTCGCCGCCGTCGATGAACCGCACCGTCAACTGCCTCGAGGAGTCGGGATACCTCACGCGCACCCCGGACGCCGACGACCGCCGCAAGGTCAACATCGCCCTCACCGACGAGGGGCGCGACGTGGTCGAGGAGACCGTCCGCCGCCGCGACTCGTGGCTCGAGCACGCCTTCCGCGACCTCACGCCCGACCAGCGCGGGGTCCTCCACGCGGCCGCCGACCTCATGCGGGAGGTCGCCGCCCGATGAGCTCCCCCATGTTCCGCTCGTTCTCCGTCTTCAACTACCGGGTGTGGTTCATCGGGGCCCTGGTGTCCAACGTGGGCGCCTGGATGCAGGCCACCGCCCTCAGCTGGGTCGTCCTCACCGAGCTCACCCGCAACGACGCCGGGGCGATGGGCATCACGATGGCGCTGCAGTTCGCCCCGCCTCTGCTCCTCGTGAGTGTGACGGGGTGGGTCGCCGACCGCTTCGACCGTCGGCGGCTGCTCCTGGTGACGCAGACGTCCCTGATGGCGCTCGGAACCCTCATCGGTGCCCTGGTGCTCGCCGGCGTGATGACGCTTCCGCTCATGTACGTCTTCGCGTTCCTGCTCGGCCTCGTCGCGGCGTTCGACAATCCCGCGCGCCAGGCGTTCGTGTCCGACCTGGTCGACCGGGAGAACGCCGCGAACGCCGTCGCCCTGAACTCGGCGTCGTTCAACGCGGCCCGCATGATCGGCCCCGCGGCGGCGGGCGTCGTGATCGTCCTCGTCGGCACCGGCTGGGTCTTCCTCGTGAACGCCGCGACGTTCCTCGCGATGATCGTCGCGCTCATGCTCGTACGCACGGATGAGCTGATCCCGCGCGTCAAGGCTCCGGGCGCATCGCGTCTCGCCGACGGGTTCCGCTATGTCGGCGGACGACCCGACCTGCTGGTGACCTTCGTCATGGTCTTCCTGCTGGGCGCCTTCGGGATGAACTTCCCGATCTTCGCGTCCACGATGGCGCTCGAGTTCGGCCAGGATGCCGACGGCTACGGCCTGCTCTCGTCGATCCTCGCCATCGGGTCCCTCGCGGGCGCGCTCCTGGCGGCACGCCGGGATCGCGCGAGGATGCGCCTCGTGATCGTGGGCACCGGGATGTTCGCCGTCGCGGCCGCCGTCTCGGCTCTCATGCCCACGTATTGGCTGTATGCCGTCACGCTCATGTTCACCGGCTTCGCGGTCGTGACGACGTTGACGACCGCCAACGGCTACGTGCAGACCACGACCGACCCGGCACTGCGCGGCCGCGTCCTCGCCCTGTACATGGCGATCCTGATGGGCGGGACCCCCGTCGGCGCGCCCATCGTCGGCTGGCTCGCCGCGGAGTACGGCCCGCGCGTCGCCATCCTGGTCTCCGCCGCCGCCGTCTTCGTCGCCTTCGCGATCGGATTCGGATGGCTGCTCCGCTCCGGTCGCCTGCACCGGCACGAGTCGCGGCGCTTCGCTCTGTCGCTCGATGAGACGCGCCCCGTCTCCATCGTCGACGCGATCGCGCCGGAGGAGTTCAGCGACGAAGTGGCCGGGACGACGCCGATCCGCGTCACGGACGCCGCGGCGCCCTCGATCAGTGCAGGGAGAGGTCCGCGGCGGTCCGCCGCCAGCCGGTGAAAACGACCTCGAACCCGGCTCGCGTGGGCGCGCACAGGAACGGCCCCGCCTCGGCGACGAGATCTCCCGGGAAGGGGGCGACGCGCAGGAGACGGAGCGGCTCGCCGTCGATCCCGGCGCGGACGGTGAGGGCGTCCTCGCCGCGACTGATCCGCACCCGGAGCCGTCGGCCCGCCCACTCGGGGACGGCGCCGACCGACCAGTCCGACCGGCCGTCGGTGACGACCGCCCCGGCACCGAGCACGCCGTCGGCGAACTCGACGCCGGCCTTCGTCCACCGCTCCGCATCGGCGCGTACGAACAGGCCCGCCTGATCGAACTCTCCGGAGAAGTCGGCGTCGACGACGACCTCCATCGCGGACCCGACCGGTAAGGGCGCGACGAGCGCGTGCTCCGAGTCGTGGACGAACCCGTACGCGGTGCGCCGCCAGGCGTCGCTGCCCTCCACGGCGGTGACGCGCAACGCCCCTCCGATCGTCTCGGACGCGGCGGGAGCGTTCGTCCACCGCCCCTCGGTCCACTCGATGCGCGCGGCGGGCGGGGCGAGGGTGTCGTCGGCGTCCATGCCTCCATGCTAGGACGGCACCCCCCTGCGGCGCCGACGTCGGATGTCCGGGGCATAATGGCTGTACGCCGTCCGGCGATCCCAGGATTCGAGGTTCGATTGCCGTACCGTAACCAGGCCACCGTGCAGGCGTGGGTCGACGACTACCTCGCCGCCCGGCCGGAGCAGGGCGCGGCGGTCACCGTCCTCGAGAAGGACTTCACCCCCGGCCCCGAATCGGGTCTCGTGGTGGTGGGGCTGCGGAACGCGTCGACCATCACCTATATGCAGCCGACCGTCGTCGAGGGCCTGCCCTGCTGGATGGTCACGTTCGAGGCGCGTTCCGACGCGTTCGACCTGGATGCGGCGGGGGTGGCGCGTCTGTCGTCCGACCTCGCCGCGGTGGCCGCGCTGTGCGAGTACCTGCAGCACCGGACAGACGCGGCCATCGATCTCGCCGCGGACGAGGCGGCAGGAGCGGACCCGGCCGAACCCGCCCTGACGTGACGCTCCCCGGGCTCAGACGCCCGGGATGACCGTCGCGACGGCGAGCACGCCGAGCGCGAGCAGCCCGGTGGCCGTCGCCGCGAGCTGCAGGCGAGCCGGTGAGAGGGCCCCCGCCACAGAGCGTGACGGAGCGACGCCGGCCGGCGCCGACTCCACCGCGCGCTTGGCCCGCTCGAGGCTGTCGTAGCGCCCGATCGGAGTCGATCTGCCGTCGAACCCGACGACGTGACCGTCGCTGGTCCGCTCCGCGAAGCCGACGAACTCCCCGGCGCGCGACGCGACGTGGAATCCGGCCTCCACGCGCACCCAGGTGACCCTCCGGTCGCTGAGGGTGGGCAGCACCGCGCTCACGCCGCCACCGCCAGCGCGGGCTTCGCATCCGCCGCCGCATCGAGGTCGATCGCGATGCCCATCGACGATGCGGCCGCCTGCGCGAGCTCGTTGACGTAGGCCGGGTCGAGTCGGATCGGGTCGGAGCCGTCGAACTCGAAGCGCAGGGGGATCGCGCAGTGCACCCAGATGGTGGAGCGCCCGCGCTCGCGCGACGAGAACGAGACACTGAAGCCCTCCGAGCGTCGGAGCTTCGTGGTGGCGACCATCTTGAGGTGGGCGAGCTCGCGGTCGTCGACGACGATCGCGTCGGTGCTGTTGCCGTAGTACAAGCGTCCCATGATGGCTCCTCCTGGTCGGTTGCCCGAAAGGTTATTCGGTATGTAAGTAGTTAGTCAAGCAAGCTATATTGAAACCTACACTGCGGCTGAGCTATCCTGATCTTCGACCGGACGGGAGCGAAGACATGGGCGCATCCGCGAGCACCGCAGACGTGCTGCACGCCCTCGCACGCTTCCGCAGCGCCGACGCGGAGATGCACCAGCGGGTACGCGCCACCGCCTCTCTGAGCGAGAACGAGCTGCGCATCCTCGACTTCCTCGTCCGCGAGCATGCCGCCGATCGCGTGGTGAAGCCGAGCGACATCTCCCGCCACCTCGGGATCAGCTCCGCCTCGACGACGGCTCAGCTCGACCGCCTCGAGCGACAGGGAAGCGTCCAGCGCGTCAGCCACCCGACCGATCGGCGCAGCATCCTGATCGCCCCCACGGCGCAGGCCGCAGACGAGGTCGCGACACTCGTCGACGCGTTCGAGTCGCGCGTGCGCGAGGTCGTGGACACCCTCGGCCCCGACGGCCGAGTCTCGGTCCTCGCCTTCCTGACCGCCGTCGCCGAGGCATCCGAGGACGTCGCCGCCTCACCGGAGCGCGCGTACACGCTCGCGTGAGCACGCAGGACCCGCCGGCGCGCAGAGCCGGCTACGCGTCGATCTGATCCACCGCGGCGCGCATGGCGTCGAGGAACGCGATCACCGTCTCGCGCTGCGTGGTGTCCATGTCGCGCACGACCGCCATCATCCGCGCGTGCATCTGCGTGAGCGTATGCCGCACCTCGTCGTCGGAGCGCTCGGTCGCGGTGATCAGCACGCTGCGCCGGTCGCCCGGATTGGGGGCGCGCACGATGTGGCCCGACTTCTCCAGCCTGTCCAGGAGCGCCGTGGTCGAGGCGGATGTGATCCCGAGATAGCGAGCCAGCGCCGCCGGCGTGACGATCTCGTCGCGCATCTGCGCCCGCATGAGGAAGCGGAGGACCAACAGCTCGTTCTCACCCATGTCCATCGACTGCTGCGTGCGGCGGCGCATGGCGACTTCGGCCGCCCGGTACGAGCGCATCGCCTCCATCACCGAGGTCGAGCGGGCGTCGTCGTCGACGTACCAGTACGACGGCGGCTCGGCGGAGGTGGTCATCGAGTCATTGTCGCGCAGGCCGGGCCCGACGGAAAACCCCCGCGGAGGGTGGACATCGCCTCGCGGCGTCACTACGATCTTGGTTACCGTTCGATAACCGAAATGAGGATGCCGTGTCGACGACGACCAGCACCGGGTATCGCGATCTCGTCGCGCAGCTGAGGGAGCGCCGCGAGGCGGCCGCCCTCGGAGGCCCGGAGACCTCCCGGCGCCGCCACGTCGAGCGCGGCAAGCTGCTCGCGCGCGACCGGATCGATGCACTCCTGGACCGCGGCAGCCCCTTCCTCGAGCTCGCACCGTTGGCGGCAGACGGCCTCTACGATGGTCACGCTCCCGGAGCGGGTGTCGTCGCGGGGATCGGGCTCGTCCACGGGCGGCACGTCATGGTGGTCGCGAACGACGCGACCGTCAAGGGCGGCACCTACTATCCGCTGACCGTGAAGAAGCATCTGCGCGCACAGGAGATCGCGGCGGAGAACAGGCTCCCCTGCGTCTACCTCGTCGACTCCGGCGGCGCGTTCCTGCCGCTGCAGGACGAGGTGTTCCCCGACCGCGACCACTTCGGGCGCATCTTCTACAACCAGGCACGGATGTCTCGCGACGGCATCCCGCAGATCTCGGCCGTCATGGGCTCCTCCACCGCCGGCGGGGCCTACGTCCCGGCGATGAGCGACCAGACGGTCATCGTGCGCGACCAGGGGACGATCTTCCTCGGCGGCCCGCCGCTGGTCAAGGCGGCGACGGGAGAGGTGGTCTCCGCGGAGGAGCTCGGCGGAGGCGTGACCCACTCGCGGATCTCGGGGGTGACCGACCACCTCGCCGCCGACGACGCCCACGCGCTGCGGATCGTCCGCGAGATCGTCGCCACGGTTCCGGAGCCCGCTCCCCTCCCCGCCCCGCTCGGCCCCGCCGACCCGCCGCTGCACGACGCCGACACTCTCTACGATGTCGTCCCGGTCGAGCTCACGACCCCCTACGACGCGCGCGAGATCATCGTCCGCCTCGTGGACGGCAGCCGCTTCAGCGAGTTCAAGAAGGAGTACGGCGAGACCCTCGTCACCGGATTCGCCCACATCCACGGGCATCCCGTGGGCATCGTCGCCAACAACGGCGTCCTGTTCGCCGAGTCCGCACTCAAGGGCGCGCACTTCGTGGAGCTGTGCGATCAGCGCGGCATCCCGCTGCTGTTCCTGCAGAACATCACCGGGTTCATGGTCGGGCGCGAGTACGAGCACGGGGGCATCGCCAAGCACGGCGCCAAGATGGTCGGGGCCGTCGCGTGCGCGCGGGTGCCCAAGCTCACCGTCGTCGTCGGCGGGTCCTTCGGCGCGGGAACCTACTCGATGTGCGGCCGCGCCTACTCGCCGCGCTTCCTCTGGCTCTGGCCCGGCGCCCGCGTCTCCGTCATGGGCGGCCCGCAGGCCGCGTCCGTCCTCTCGACGGTGCGGGGCGAGCAGCTCGCCGCCGCCGGGCAGCCGTGGACGGACGAGGATCGCGCGAGCTTCGAGGCGCCCATCCGCGCGCAGTACGAGCACCAGGGGAGCCCCTTCTACTCGACCGCCCGGCTCTGGGACGACGGGATCATCGAACCCGCCCAGACCCGCGACGTCCTGGGACTCGCCCTCGACGTCGTCCGCCGCCCTCCGCTCCCCGCCGTCGGCTACGGCGTCTTCCGGATGTGATCCCCGTGGCCGCCCTCACCACCGTCCTCATCGCCAACCGCGGCGAGATCGCCGTCCGCATCATCCGGACCCTCCGCGCCCTCGGCATCCGCTCGGTCGCCGTCTACAGCGACGCCGACGAGGACGCGCTGCACGTCCGCCTCGCGGACGAGGCCGTGCGCCTCGGCCCCGCCGCCGCGGCACAGAGCTACCTGTCGATCGACCGGGTGCTGGATGCCGCCGCGCGCACCGGCGCGCAGGCGATCCATCCCGGCTTCGGCTTCCTGGCCGAGAACGCCGGGTTCGCACGCGCCTGCGCGGATGCCGGACTCGTGTTCATCGGCCCCTCCCCCGAGGCCATCGAGATCATGGGGGACAAGATCTCGGCGAAGCTCACCGTCGAGGCGCGCGGCGTCCCCACGGTGCCCGGCATCGCCCGCCCGGGCCTCAGCGATGCGGAGATCGTCGCCGTCGCGCCGGACGTGGGGTTCCCCGTCCTCGTCAAGCCCTCCGCGGGCGGCGGCGGCAAGGGCATGCACGTCGTCGCGGATGCCTCCGGGCTCGCCGCCGCGGTCGCGTCCGCGAGGCGCGAGGCGGCGGCGTCGTTCGGCGACGACACCCTGTTCCTGGAGCGCTACGTCACCGCGCCGCGGCACATCGAGGTGCAGATCATGGCCGACGCCCACGGCGGTGTCGTCCACCTCGGCGAGCGGGAGTGCTCGCTGCAGCGCCGGCATCAGAAGGTCGTCGAGGAGGCCCCGTCGCCGCTTCTCGACGAACGCACGCGGGAGCGCATCGGCGCGGCGGCGTGCGAGACGGCCCGCAGCGTCGGATACGTCGGCGCGGGCACGGTCGAGTTCATCGTGCCCGGCGACCGCCCGGACGAGTTCTTCTTCATGGAGATGAACACGCGCCTGCAGGTGGAGCATCCCGTCACGGAGCTCATCACCGGCCTCGACCTCGTCGAGCTGCAGCTGCGCATCGCCGCCGGGGAGCCGCTCCCGATCACTCAGGACGACGTGCGACTGCGCGGCCACGCCATCGAGGTGCGGGTCTACGCGGAGGATCCGCGGGCCGGCTTCCTTCCGACCGGGGGTCGCGTCATGCACGTCGTCCACCCGACGGGAGACGGCGTGCGCGTGGACACCTCGCTCGAGGACGGTCTGACCGTCTCGACCGACTACGACCCCATGCTCGCCAAGGTGATCGCCTGGGGACCGGACCGCGATGAGGCACGACGCCGTCTCGTCCGGGCCGTCGAGAGCACCGCGATCTTCGGGTTCGAGACCAACCTGACGTTCCTGCGCCTCCTCCTCGAGCATCCCGACGTCGTCGCGGGCGATCTCGACACGGGACTGATCGCGCGCGTGTTCGACGACCTGCCCTTCCCCGATCCCGGGCCGCGCACATGGGCGGAGGCCGCGCTGCTGCGGCACCTCGGCGATCAGGCCGCGCCGAGCGCGCACGCGGCGGGGCCGCCCTGGACGCGCGCCGACGGGTGGCGCCTGGGCGCCGCCGCGCCGAGCGTCTACGACCTCGTCTCGGGCGAGGACCGTGCCCGCGTGCGGGTGTGGAGCACACCGCTGCGCGTCGCCGTCGACGACGACGAACCCGTGACCGCCCGGGTGCACGTCACCGACCGGGACGGATCCGGCACCGCGTCGATCGACCTCGACGGTCGTGTGCGGACGTTCCCCTTCGCCGTCGACGCGTCGCCTGCGGGCGGCGTGTGGCTCACGACCGACGGCACGACGGTCCGCGTGGACGAGCGGCGGACCGACGACGCGACCGCCGACGAGGGCGAGGCGTCGCCGACGGTCGTGTCGCCCCTGCCGGGCACGGTCGTCCTGGTCGCCGTCGCCGACGGTGCGCTCGTTCGCGCCGGTGACCCGCTCGTCGCGGTGGAGGCCATGAAGATGGAGCACGTGCTCCGCGCCGGCGTGGACGGGGTCGTGCGGGTGCGCGTCGCCGTGGGCGATCAGGTGAGCCGCGGCGGCGTGGTGGCTGCCATCGAACCGGAGGAGAGCAGGGAATGAGCGAGATCATCCGCCAGCGCGGGCTGTACCTCGAGGAGTTCGTCGAGGGGGCGGTCTACCTCCACGCCCCGGGACGAACGGTGACCGAGGCCGACAACGTGCTGTTCACGACGCTCACGATGAACACGCAGTCCCTGCACCTGGACGCGGCGTGGTCGCAGGAGACGGAGTTCGGCGAGCGCCTCGTCAACAGCATGTTCACGCTCTCCACGATGGTCGGGCTGTCGGTCTCGCAGCTCACGCAGGGCACCATCGTGGCGAACCTCGGCTTCGACGAGGTGAGCTTTCCCGCACCGGTGCGGATCGGCGACACCCTCTACGCCGAGACGCGCGTCGCCGGCACGCGCCCGTCCGCCTCGCGACCGGGGCAGGGCATCGTCGAGCTGGCGCACACGATGCGCAATCAGCGCGGCGAGATCGTCGCGCAGGCGACCCGCCGGACCCTCATGCTGTGCCGGCCGGCGGACGACTGAACGACCCGCTCCCGCCGAGGGCGCGTCGGGCCATGTCGGCGAGGATCCGGGCCGCGTCGTCGCCCGACGCGCTCGCACTGTGCGGGGTCGAGTTGAGCAGGCCGAACACGCCGAGCAGCCGCGTGCGACGCTCCGCGGCGCCGAGCCCTGGGTGGGCGACGTCGAGGACGAGGTCCCACGCCTCGACGTACTCGCGCTGGAGCCGCCGCACCCGGTGATTCGTCTCCGCGTCGAGCCCCGCCAGCTCTCGGTCCTGGATGCGGATGATGTCGGGGGCGTCGATCGCGAAGCCGATGTGGAAGTCGATGAGCTCGTCCAGTGCGGTGCGCGCGCGCGATCCGTCGAGCGGAGTCGCCGCCGCGACGATCTCCCGGCCGCCCGCCAGGAGGCGCTCGCTCGCGCCCACCAGGAGCTCCGCGAGGATCGCATCCTTGCTGGCGAAGTGCTTGTACAGCGCGGGTCCGCTCATCCCGACGGATTCGCCGATCTCGACCGTCGTCACTCCGGCGAACCCGCGCCGCGCGAACAGGGCGGCCGCCTCGGCCAGCAGCCGCGCCCGACGGTCGGCCTTCTGCGAGCTGCGCCACGTGGTCACCTCGCCAGCGTACCGAGGCACCGGGTCGGCATCGGGTTGCGGCGGCGCCCTTCTCGGTTATATCGTCTTTATCACACTATCAAGGCCTGATTATGTTACTTGAAGGTCTTAGTCAATGACGACCGACCACCTGATCGTCGAGGACGACGACGCCCACGGAGGACCCATGCCCGAGATCACCACGGATACGTACGACGTCGTCGTCGTCGGCGCGGGGGCCGGTGGTCTCGCCGCGGCCATCACCGCGGCCCACGCGGGCAGCTCCGTCCTGCTCCTCGAAGCCGCCGAGGTCTGCGGCGGCGCGACCGCATGGTCGGGCGGATGGCTCTGGGCGCCGCGCTCGATGCTCGCCCACGCGGAGGGAGTCGACGAGTCGATCGACGACGTCAAGGCCTACCTGCGCGCGGCCGTCGGCGACGACTACGACGAGGAGCGGACGGACGCCTTCCTGCGCGCCGCGCCGGAGATGATCGCCTTCTTCCAGACCGAGACCGCCCTGCAGTTCGTGCCGGGTTCGCGCATCAACGACATCTACGGGGACCTCCCGCACGCCGGCACCGGCAACAGGTCGGCGGGCGCGAAGCCGATCAACGCTCGCCGACTCAGCCCGTCGGTGCGACGCCTGCTGCGCGGCCAGCTGTACGAGACGTCCTTCCTCGGCATGGGCATCATGGCGGGGCCCGACCTCGGCGCCTTCCTCTCCGCCTCGCGCGGGAGCCTCCGCGGCATCTGGCACGCGGGCCGCCGGGTCACCGCGCACGTGATCGACCTCGTCCTCCATCGGCGTGGGATGCAGCTGGTCAACGGCACCGCCCTGGTCGGCCGCCTCCTGCAGTCCGCCGAGGACGCGGGAGTGCGCATCCTCGTCTCCTCCCCCGCGCGGCGTCTCCTGCAGGACGCGGATGGTCGCGTGACCGGCGTCGTCGCCGACACGCCGACGGGCGCCCGATCGTTCACGGCCCGCTCGGGCGTCGTCCTCGCCGCGGGCGGATTCCCGAACGACATCGAGCGGCGACGTCAGCGATTCCCGCGGACCCCCACCGGTCGCGAGCACTGGACCCTGGCTCCCGCGACGGCAGACGGATCGGGCATCACGCTCGGGGAGAGCGCCGGGGGCGTCCTTCGTCAGCAGGCCTCCGCCGGCGCCTGGTGCCCGGTCTCCCTCGTCCCGTACCGCTCCGGTCGCGTCGGCGTCTTCCCGCACATCATGGACCGCGCCAAGCCGGGCAGCATCGGCGTCGTGTCCACCGGCGAGCGCTTCGTCAACGAGGCGAACGGCTACTTCGACTACGTCGACGCGATGTTCCGGGCGGCCCCCGAGGGCGAACCCGTCCAGGCGTGGCAGATCGCGGACTCGCGGTTCGTCCGCCGGTACCCCCTCGGCATGGCCAAGCCTCGCCCCGTTCCGCTGTTCCCCTACCTCCGCAGCGGGTATCTCGTGACGGGGCGCACCCTGCGCGAGCTGGCCGAGAAGTGCGGCATCGACCCCGACGGGCTCGAGTCGACGGTGGCGGAGTTCAACGCGGATGCCCGCCGCGGCGTCGACCCGCGGTTCGGTCGCGGGTCGACGCCGTTCAACCGCTACGGCGGCGACCCCGCCAACGAGCCCCATCCCTCTCTCGCTCCGCTCGAGCACGGACCGTACTACGCGGTGCGCATCGTCCCCGGCTCGTTCGGGACCTTCGCGGGGCTCGCCACCGACGCGACGGCACGCGTGGTGGATACGGCGGGCGAGCCCATCGCGGGCCTCTACGCGGTCGGCGCCGACCAGGCGAACGTCATGGGCGGGCACTACCCCGCGGGCGGCGTCAACATCGGACCCGCACTGACGTTCGGCTTCGTCGCCGGCCGCGAGCTCGCCCGCACCCGCACGGCGGTGGCACGATGACCCGGGCTCTGGGGGTCGGCCACCTCACCCTCCTCGATCTCACCCCGCCGCAGCTGGTCGAGACGGCCGCACGGGCGGGCTTCGACTTCGTCGGCATGCGCGTGCGGGCGGTGACGACGACAGAGGCGGCCTTCCCGATGCGGGAGGGCTCCCCCATGCTGCGGGAGACCGTACAGCGCCTCCGGGACACCGGCCTCGTCGTGCGCGACATCGAGTTCCTCCCGCTGACGGCCGACACGACCGCCGACGACTGGATGCCGGCTCTCGCCTCGGGGGCCGAGCTCGGCGCATCCGTGCTGACCGTCACCGGCGCCGACCCCGACCGTTCGCGGCTCGTCGACACGCTCGGCCGGCTGGCGGCGGATGCCGCCGCGTTCGGCATCCGCCCGGCGCTCGAGCCGATCTCGTATCAGCCGGTCGCGCGGGTGGCCGACGCCGCGGACCTCGCCCGCGCGACCGGCGCGGTGCTCATGCTCGACCCGCTGCACATCGCGCGGGGCGGCTCCACCATCGCGGACGTCCGCGCAGTCGAGCCCGACCTCGTGCCGGTGGTGCAGCTGTGCGACGCACCGGAACGCCTCGACCCGGGGTCGATGGCGGAGCCCGATCGCATCGCCGCGCTGCAGCATGAGGCACGCCTCCAGCGCCTGCTGGTCGGTGAGGGCGAGCTCCCTCTCGCGGAGCTGCTGGCCGCGGCGCCCGAGGGCGTCCCGGTGAGCGTCGAGATCCCGCACGCGCGACTGCGCGCGCGCCTGGACGCCCTCGCCTTCGCCACCGCCGCCGCCCGGGCGGCGCGATCCCTGATCGAGCAGGTCGACGGCGCCACCCCGGATCGGGCGGCGGCACGATGAGCGCGCACCGCCCCTCGCATGAATCCCCGAAGGAGACGACCATGACCGCGAACGACCCCTGGGACGGCGAGACCGATCTGCTCGTGCTCGGCACGGGCGCCGCCGGCCTGTCGGCCGCCGTCACCGCCGCCGCGCGCGGGCTCGACGTCCTCGTGCTCGAGAAGACCGAGTATCTCGGCGGGACGACCGCCTACTCGGCCGGGACGTGCTGGGTGCCCGGGCACCGCCACCAGCGCGCGCTCGGACTCGTCGACGAGCGCGAGAACGCGTCGCGCTACCTCGACGGCGTCGTGGGCGACAAGGCACCGCGGGAGATCCGCGAGGCCTACCTGGAGCACGGCCCGGCGATGATCGACTGGTTCCACGACCTCGGTGTGCGGTTCTGGCACTCGGCGACCGTGGTCGACTACCACCCGGAGGTCGAGGGGGCCGGAGTGGGCCGCGCGCTCGAGCCCGAGACGTTCGACGGGCGCCGGCTCGGCGCGTCGGACTTCCGCCGCGTCCGGCCCCCCGTTCCGGAGTTCGCCCTCTTCGGCGGCACGCTCATGGTGCGCCGCGCCGAGGTGAACCGGCTGCTGGAGCTGTTCCGGTGGTCGCCGCGGGCGGCGCTCACGGCGCTCCGCCTCGGCGTCCGATGGACGTTCGACCGGGTGGGGCATCCCCGCGGCACGCGTCTGGCCATGGGCAACGCGCTCGTCGCGAATCTCTTCCACACGCTCACCGCGCACGGCGGTCGCGTGCTGTTCGGCAGCACCGCGAAGGAGCTCGTCGTGGAAGGGGGCGCGGTGGTCGGAGCCGTCGTCGCGAGCGAGGGCCGCGAGCTGCGCATCCGCACGCGGCGGGGCGTCGTGCTCGCCGGCGGCGGGTTCGCCGCGAGCCCCGCCTGGCGCCGCGACCACCTGCCCACTCCCACCCCCCAGTTCACCCGCGCCGCAGAGGGCGCGACCGGGGACACGATCCGCCTGGGGCTGACCGCCGGCGGCGCCCTCGGCCCCGATCACGGCGACAACGGCTTCTGGTTCCCGAGTTCGATCGGGCGGCGCCGCGACGGTTCGCAGGTGGTGTTCCCGCACATCTGGGATCGTGCGAAGCCGGGCATCGTCGCGGTCGGGGCCTCGGGGCGCAGGTTCGTCGACGAATCGGTCTCGTACCACCGGTTCGTCCGGGCGATGTACGCGGCGCTCCCGCGCGGCGAGGCCACGCCCGCCTGGCTGATCATCGACTCCCGCGCGCTGCGGGAGTACGGACTGGGCATGGTCCGCCCGCACACGGCGGCACCCTTCCTGCGCGCCCACGTCGCGGACGGCTATCTCCACCGCGCCGACACGATCGAGGAGCTCGCGGAGCAGATCGGCGTCGATGTCGCCGGCCTCGCCGAGACGGTCCGGCGGAACAACCGGTTCGCCGTCACGGGAGTGGACGAGGACTTCGGGAAGGGCACGAGCCCCTTCGGGCATCAGTACGGCGACCCGCGGCACGCGCCGAACGTGAACCTCGGCGCGATCGAGACGGCGCCGTTCTACGCGATGGCGGTCGTCCCGACTCCGCTCGGAACGGCGCGCGGCCTGCGCATCGACACGCGGGCACGCGTGCTGGATGCCGAGGGCGAGCCCGTCGCAGGCCTGTACGCCGCCGGCAACGACGCCGACTCGCCGATGGCATCCGAGTACCCGGGAGCCGGCGGACAGGTGGGCGCGGGCATGGTGTTCGGCTACCTGGCCGCCAACGACGCGGCCGGGGTCTCGGACACGGCCACCGCCGGCGCGAAGGCGAAGACGGCGCGATGACCTCCGATCTGAGGGCGCTCGCCACCTCGCTCGACCAGATCGGGGTGGTCGTCCGCGACGCCGACGCCGCCGCGGAGGGGATGCGCCGGATCTTCGGGCTCGAGCCGCGCCTGCGGACGACGAACCGCTACACGGGGGCCGCCTATCGCGGAGCGACCATCGACACCGAGGTCGAGGCGCTGTTCTACGACCTCTTCGGGATCGAGATCGAGTTCCTCTGCCCGCTCGGGGGGCCCGACATCTGGCAGGAGTTCGTCGACGCGCACGGCGGCGGCCTGCACCACATCCGCTTCGCCGTCGAGGACCACGATGCCGTCGTCGCGGCGATGGCCGGGATCGGCGTGCCGGTGCATCAGGAGGGGGACTCGGTGCGCGGCGGCGGCGTGCGGTACGCGTACTTCGACGCGCGCCCGAGCCTCGGCTTCTTCCTGGAGATCCTCTCGACACCGCGATGAGCCGGCCCCCGAGCCCTCCCGCGCCCACCCGGTATGCTCGCGACGTGGAGATCCGCTGGCTGGAGGCATTCGTCGTCGTCGCGGAGGAGTTGCACTTCGGCCGGGCCGCGCAGCGCCTGCACGTGGCGCAGTCCCCCCTCAGTCAGACGATCCGCCGCCTGGAGGCGAGCATCGGCGCCGAGCTGTTCGAGCGCAACACCCGCAGCGTCGCCCTGACTCCGGCGGGCCGCGCGCTGCTGCCCAAGGCGTACCGCGTGATCCAGGATCTCGCGCTCGCCACCGAGGCGGCCCGGGCGGCGTCCGGCTCCATCCACGGCACGGTCCGCATCGGCTTCTCGGGAGCCTTCAACCACCTCACCCTGCCGGCGCTCGCGCGCTCCGTGCGGCGCGAGCTGCCCGAGATCGACCTCCAGCTCATCAGCCGCGTGCGCACGGGGGACGGACTCGCGAAGCTGCGCAACGGCACGATCGACCTCGCCTTCGTCGGGCTGCCGGTGACGGACGCGGACGTCGAGGCGCGACTCATCTCGCGCACGCCCCTGGGCGCCGTGCTCCCCGTCGACCACCCGCTCGCCGAGGCGGACTCCCTCAGCGCCCGTCAGCTCGCCGACGACGACTTCCTCTCCATGCCGGTGGACGGCTCGTCCTCGATGGCGGAGGGCCTGCTGCGCTGCTGCATCGCGGCGGGGTTCCGACCGCGGATCACGCAGGAGATCACCGATCCGTACATCATGCTGACCCTCGTGGCGACCGGGCTCGGCGTGACGATCACCGCGGAGGACCTCGCTCCGATCATGCCGCGCGGCGCGCGGTGGATTCCCCTCAGCGACAGCCCCCAGTACATGCTCCACGGCATCGCCTGGATGGCCGACGAGCAGTCCAGCGCGCTGCGCGCCG
This sequence comes from Microbacterium sp. MMO-56, assembly GCF_037146215.1. Taxonomy (NCBI): domain Bacteria; kingdom Bacillati; phylum Actinomycetota; class Actinomycetes; order Micrococcales; family Microbacteriaceae; genus Microbacterium; species Microbacterium sp. MMO-56. Next base: position 41,680 of record NZ_JBBCVW010000002.1, on the reverse strand, counting down.
TCCTCGATCTGTCGCAGCGCGTCCTGCCGACGCCACCCGACGCACCCTGACCACGGGTCGCGGCTCTTCGCATCTATGCATGATCTGCACATAGTGCGAGACAAACTCTGTTCTGGACGCAACACAATCTCGGTGTCACTCTGAGTGCGGGTGGAGACCCACCCCTGAATCGGAACGACGGCGTCTGAGTCCAGCGCCCCTCACGCGAAGGCACACCATGTCAACGACGACATCCCCACCCACCCCGCGCAACAACGCCCGGATCGCAGCCGTCTCCGGCTTCATCGGAAGCGCGCTGGAGTACTACGACTTCTTCATCTACGCCTCGGCGGCGGCGCTCATCTTCCCGCACCTCTTCTTCCCCGCGGGCGAGCCGGGCGTCGCCACGCTGCTGTCGTTCGCGACCGTCGGCGTCGCGTACGTCGCCCGCCCCTTCGGCGCCATCCTCTGGGGCCACGTCGGCGACCGGTGGGGTCGCAAGAAGGCCCTGCTGGCGTGCCTGTCGATCATGGGCGTCGCGACCTTCCTCGTGGGCTGCCTGCCCACGTGGGACGCCATCGGCGTCGCCGCCCCCATCATCATCGTCGCCCTCCGCCTCATCCAGGGCGTCTCCGCGGGCGGGGAGTCCCCGGGATCGAGCGCACTGACCCTCGAGCACGCCCCGGACCGCCGTCGCGGCTTCTTCACGAGCTGGACGATGAGCGGCATCATGTTCGGCATCGTCATCTCGAGCCTCGTGTTCATCCCGATCGCCGCGATGCCGGAGGAGGCGCTCCTCAGCTGGGGCTGGCGCGTGCCGTTCTGGGCGTCCCTCCTGGTCACCGTGGTGGCGATCGTGCTGCGCCGCATGCTCGACGAGCCGGAGGTGTTCGAGGAGGTCAAGGAGACCGACGAGGTCGCCAAGATCCCGCTCGTCACGCTCCTGCGCTACAACGGCGGCACCGTCGTGCGCGTCACGCTCATGGCGGTATTCGCGGCCGTCAACACGATGTTCAACGTCTTCGTCCTCGCCTACGGCACGACGGTGGCCGGCATCCCGCGCGCCGAGATGCTGATCATCATCACCGTGGCCAACTTCGCCGCCGTGTGCTTCGGGCCCGTCGCCGGCATGCTGTCCGACCGCTTCGGTCGCAAGCCCGTCTTCCTCATCGGACTCGTGCTGCAGTCGATCACGATCTACGCGCTCCTGGCCGCCGTCGACGCCGCCAACATGCCGCTCGTGTGGACCCTGAGCATCCTCCTCATCGGTGGCGCCTACACCCTGTCGAACGCCGTCTACCCGGCGTACTTCCCCGAGCAGTTCCCGGCGCGCGTGCGCTACACCGGCATGGCGGTGAGCCTCATGCTGGGCCTGCTCCTGGCGGGCTTCACCCCGGCGATCGCCCAAGGCTTCGTCACCGGCGAGGGCAACGAGCAGAACTGGCCGGCGGTCGCCATCTTCACGATCGCGATCGTGGTGGTCTCCGGGGTCGCGACCCTCTTCGCGCCGGAGACGGCGTTCACGCCCACCGCCCACCTCGGACTGTCGCGTCGCCAGCTCGCCGAGATCGGCCGTCGCGAGGTCGTCGGTGAGGCCCTCACCGAGTCGGTCCGCACCACGCCGTACGACCGGCTGCGCCGCTGAGCCCTTCGTCGAGGCCGCACCCTCCGGGGTGCGGCCTCGACGCCTCCCCGAGAAAGGACGCAGAACAAATGACCGCTTCATACCTCGTCGGGCTGATCGGGTCGGGCATCGGCTCCTCGGCGACGCCCGCGCTGCACGAGCACGAGGCCGACGCCCTCGGCGTCCGCTACCTGTACCGCACGATCGACATCGACCGCCTCGGGCGCTCCGCCGACGACGCCGCCGAGCTGGTCCGCGCCGCGCGAGAGCTCGGCTTCGACGCCCTCAACATCACCCACCCCTGCAAGCAGACCGTCCTGCGGGGCCTCGACGACCTGTCACCCGACGCCCGCCTGCTGGGGGCCGTCAACACGGTGCTGTTCCGTGACGGGCGCTCGCTCGGTCTGAACACGGACCACTCGGGATTCGCCGCGGGACTGCGCGACGGGCTGCGGGATCCCGCGCTGGACGCGGTGGTCCTGCTCGGCTCGGGCGGCGCGGGCTCGGCGATCGCCTACGCACTGCTGACGGCCGGCGTCGCGAAGCTGAGCGTGTTCGACCCCATCGTGGAGCGCGCGGAGGCAGCGCGCGACGGGCTCTCGCCGCACTTCCCACGGGCGCGCGTCGACGCGATCGGCCCGGCGCAGCTGCCGGCCGCGGTCGCCGCCGCCGACGGCCTGGTCAACGCGACGCCGATCGGGATGGTCGGCCACCCCGGAACACCGCTGGACGTCGCCCTCCTGCACGACCGGCTGTGGGTCGCCGACGCCGTCTACCGCCCGCTGCGCACCGAACTCATCGAGGCCGCAGCGGACCTCGGCTGCGCCGTGCTCGACGGGGGCCGGATGGTCGTGGGGCAGTCCGCCGACACGTTCCGGCTCATCACCGGGCTCGAGCCGGACCGAGCGCGGATGCGCGCGCACTTCCTCTCGCTCACCGGTGCGACCGAGACTCAGGCCGTCGCACGCTGAGGCGCGATCGCCCGGTCAGTAATCGGCGCGACCCCCGGACAGGTCGAAGGTCTGTCCGGTCGTGAACGCGCACTGATCGCTCGCGATCCAGGCGACGGTCGCGGCGACCTCGTCGATCCGCAGGAACCGCCCCATCGGGATGAGCGCCCGCGTCCGCTCGACGAACTCGTCGGTGAGCTGCGTGAACAGCTCGGTCTCGACCATCGCGGGCGCCACGGCGTTCACCGTGATGCCGTCGCGCACGAGCTCCCGTGCGAGCACCTTGGTCATGCCGACGACGCCGTGCTTGGCGGCCGTGTACGCCGAGAGCGACGCGGTCGCCTCCTTGCCCGCGATCGACGCGATCGTGATGACCCGGCCCGACCCGCGCTCGCGCATGTGCGGGACGACCGTCTTCGCGGTGAGGAACGCGCCCGTCAGATCGATGTCCACCACGCGCCGCCAGTCGGCTGCCGCGTACTCCCACAGCGGCGCGACCGGGCCCGTGATCCCGGCGCACGAGATCACGACGTCCACGTGGCCGACGAGGTCCAGGGTGTCGCGCATCGCCGTCTGGAGGGACGACTCGTCGGTGACGTCCGCGCGGAACACACCGGCGGGGTGCCAGTCGCCCGCCAGCGCGTCGGTATCGCGGTCCCACACCACGACATCCGCCCCCGCCTCCGCGAAGGCCCGGCCGACGCCGGCGCCGATACCGCGCGCTCCCCCCGTGATCACGACGGCGGTCTGGCGGAAGTCGAAGGTCACCTGTGACATGCGAGTCAGGCTATCCAGGGATTGTGACGGCATGCAAGCATAAACAAAGACGTATTCAGTCGTTCAGTTCACATTGTTTGACACACATACTGGGGACGTCCGCCCCACCGACTAGGGGAACGGATCAGACGTGCAGCCCCGACGAAGGAGTCCCGATGCCCACGTATGCGGTCACCTACCGCTACCAGCCCGACAGCGACGAGGCGCGCACCGAGCATCGGGCCGCGCACGTGGAGTTCCTCCGCGGGCTGCACGAGGACGGCCGCCTCTACATGAGCGGCCCCCTGGATGCGTCCGAGCCGGGCGCGCTCCTCGTGTTCGAGGACGCGGATGCCGCGACCCTGGCCGCGCGTCTCGACGCCGACCCCTTCCACGCGCACGGGCTCATCGCGCAGCGGGACGTCGCCATGTGGCGGGTGTTCTTCGACCCGCGCGAGAGCGGGCAGCAGTGATGCTGACCGCGCGCACGACGGCACCCGGCTCGCTCGTCTTCGAGGAGGTGCCGCAGCCGCGCCGGGGCGCGGGCGAAGCCCTCGTGCGCGTGTGCACCGTGAGCCTGTGCGGCACCGACCTGCACATCTTCGGCGGAGACTTCGCGACCGACCTCCCGCTCGTCCAGGGGCACGAGATGGCGGGGATCGTCGTCGAGATCGACCCCGCCGCCGATTCGCCGCTGCGCGTCGGCGATCGCGTGGCGATCGATCCGCTCGTCGCCTGCGGGACGTGCCGAGCCTGTCGGCGGGGCCGCTCGAACGTGTGCGCACACCTGTCGGTGCTCGGATGCTACGAGGACGGCGGACTCGCCGAGCTCGTGAGCGTCCCCCTGCACCGGCTCCACCGCGTCCCCGACGGGCTCGGGCTCGACGTCGCCGCGCTCGGCGAGCCCGCCTCCATCGCGCTCCAGGCGGTCGCGCGCGCGGAGCCGGCGGAGGGCGACGTCGCCCTCGTCCTGGGGTGCGGTCCGATCGGGCTGCTCGCCGCGCTGGGACTCGCCGAGCGCGGCGTCACCGTCCTCGCCGCCGACACCGATCCCGCGCGCCTCGCCGTCGCCGCCCGTTTCGGGGCGCGCCACGCGCTGCGGGTCGACGGCGTGTTCCCCGACCCCGCCCAGGCCGAGCTCCTCGCGCAGGTGACCGGCGCGTCGGGGGTCGACATCGTCATCGAGGCGACCGGCGTGCCCGCGTCGCTCGAGAACGCGGTGCGGCTCGTCGGGCCGGGCGGGACGATCGTCCAGGTGGGGATCTCGTCGCGCGCCGCGGCGATCACGCTCAAGGACCTGACCGACAAGGAGATCGAGCTCCGCGGCAGCCGCAACAGCCGAGGTCTGATCCCCGATGGCCTCGCCATGCTCGCCCGGCATCCCGAGGCGACGGCGGCGCTGCTCACGCACCGGTTCCCGTTCGCCGAGCTCGAGGCGGCGCTGCGGCTCATGGCCGACCCGACCGAGCCCTCGGGCAAGATCGTCGTGCTCCTGCCGACGGGCGAGGAGGAGGCGGCATGAGCGCGGCGACGGGGCTCGCCGTCGGCGTCGAGGCGCTTCCCGGCGAGATCGACGTCCTGGTGCTCGGATCCGGCGCGTCCGGTCTCGTGGCGGCGCTGCGCGCGGCCGACGCGGGGGCATCCGTGTGCGTCGCCGAGCGCGCCGCACTCCTCGGCGGGACGACGTGCGCGGGCGGGGGCGTCATCTGGGCCCCCGCGACCGACCTCGCCGCGCAGGCGGGATACGCCGACAGCGCGGAAGACGGGCGGCGGTACCTCACGGCCGCCTCCGGACACGTCATGGCCGACGAGGACATCGCCTGGTACGTCGAGACGGCCGCCGCGGCGGTGGACTATCTCGTCGGCTCGACGCGGGTGCGCCTCACCCCGCTCGCCCGCCCCGACTACCGCGCCGAATGGCCCGGCGCGGCGACGGGCGGCCGCAGTCTCGACAACGACGACTTCGACCCCGCCTGCCACGACGGGCTCGCCGAGTCGCTGCGTCCCTCGTCGTACTTCCCGCTTCTGACGATGGCCGAGCGCGACGCGCTCAACGGTCGCGCTCCCGACGCCGATCTCCTCGCCGAGCGCCGGGAGCGCGGGGTGCGGACGATGGGTGGCGCTCTCACCGGCTCCCTCGTGGCGAGCGCGCTCGACCGCGGCATCCACGTCATCCGTGAGGCGCGCGCGAGCGGTCTCGACCGCGACGGGGGCGACTGGATCGTCGCGTTCGGCGACCGCCGCGTGCGCGCCCGCGCGGTCGTGGTCGCGACCGGCGGCTTCGAGTGGAACGAGCGACTGCGCGACGCCTTCCTCCCGTTCCCGGTGACGCCGATCAGCGCGCCGTCCAACGAGGGCGACGGACTCGAGATGGGGATGCGCGCCGGCGCAGCCCTCGCGGACATGACCTCGATCTGGGGGGTGCCCGTGCTCACGCCGCCCGATCAGGTCTACGACGGGTCGCCGTCCGGACGCATGGGCAACGTCGAGATGACCCTACCGGGGTCGATCGTCGTCAACGCCGCGGGCGAGCGCTTCGTCAACGAGGCCCTCGCCTACCACGACACGTGCCGGATGTTCGGCGACACCGACCCGTCCACGGGCCGGCTCCGCAACCTCCCCGCATGGCTCGTCTTCGACGCCGACTTCGCCGCGCGCTACCCCGTGGGCGGGTCGCCCGCGGGATCCCCTCCCGACTGGGCGGTCTCCGCGGACACGATCGAGGGCCTCGCCGAGCTCGTCGGCATCGACCCCCGGGGGCTGGTCGCGACGCTGACCGCGTTCAACGCCGACGCGCTCCGGGGTCGGGACACGCGCTTCGGTCGCGGCGACACGGCGCAGGACCGATTCCTGGGGGATGCGACGCACGAGCCGAACCCGTGCATCGCGCCGCTGCTGGCGCCGCCGTTCTCCGCAGTCCCCCTCCATCCGGGCGTCCTCGGGACGGCCGGGGGTCTGCGCACCGACCGCGACGGCCGGGTGCTCGACGGGCGCGGTGTGCCGCTGGACGGCCTGTACGCCGCCGGCAACGTGTCGGCCGGGGTGTTCCGCAACACCTACCCCGGCGGCGGGGCGACGCTCGGCTCGGCCGTCGCGCGCGCCTACGCGGCGGGCGACGCCGCCGGCCGCCAGGCGGTGACGGCATGAGGGTGGGAGTGATCGGTGCGGGAGCGATCGGACGCACGCACCTCGACACCATCGCCGCGACGGAGGGCTTCGAGGTGGCGGGGCTCGCCGACCCGATGGACGCGGCGGCCGCCGTCGCGCACGCCGCCGGCACCCGCCACTACCGGGATCACCGGGAGCTGTTCGCGGCGGAGCGCCCCGACGCGGTCATCGTCGCGGCCCCGAACGAGCTGCACGTCCCGCAGGGACTGGATGCCGTCGCCGCGGGCATCCCCGCACTGATCGAGAAGCCGATCGCCGGCGACCATGCGAGCGCGCTCGAGCTCGTCGCGGCATCCGAGACCCGCGGGGTGCCGGTGCTGGTGGGCCACCATCGGCGCTACCACCCCGTCACGGTGCGGGCGAAGGAGATCATCGACTCGGGCCGGCTCGGGCGGATCGCCGCGGTCGGGGTGACCTCGTTCGTGCGCAAGCCGGACGACTACTTCGACATCGCGTGGCACCGTGCGCCGGGGTCCGGCGGCAGCTTCCTCATCAACCTCATCCACGAGATCGACCTGCTGCGCCACCTCGTCGGCGAGATCGTCGCGGTCTCGGCACTCGCGTCGTCGGCCGTCCGCGGCCTGGACGTCGAGGACTCCGGCGCCGTGACCGTCGCGTTCGAGGGAGGCGCCGTCGGGAGCATCGTCATCTCCGACGCCGTCTCGGCGCCGTGGGGCTGGGACCTCACGGCCGGCGACTCGCCCCGCTTCCCCGCGCACGACGTCGACGCGATCCGGATCGGCGGCGTCGCGGCATCCCTCGCGATCCCGACGCTCGACGTCTGGAGCCACGACGGCGCCCAGACGTGGACGACGCCGCTCGTCGCCGAACGCGCCCCGCGCGGGGCCGAGAGTCCGTACGTGCAGCAGCTCCGCCACCTCGGAGAGGTCGCCGCAGGGCGCGCGCTCCCGCTCGTCAGCGCCCGGGAGGGGGCCCGCAACCTCGCGATCCTGGAGGCCGTCACCACGGCCGCCGCCACCGGCGCGACCGTGCGGGTGTGACCCGCGTGGGGCGCCCCGGGGTGGGGTGACCCGGGGGTGGGGTGGGGTGGTGCGGGGCGGGGCGGGTGATCCAGGGCGGGGTGCGCGGGGGCGTGCCCGGGTTCGGGGTCGCGTGTGGTCACCCGGGGCGAGGCCACGCAGGTTCGGGGTCGCGAGTGGTCACCCAAGGCGAGGCCACGCAGGTTCGGGGTCGCGTGTGGTCACCCAAGGCGAGGTTCGGGGTCGCGAGTGACCACCCGGGGCGAGGTTCGGGGTCGCGAGTGGCCACCCGGGGCGAGGCCACGCAGGTTCGGGGTCGCGTGTGGTCGCCTCAGGACATCCGACGCGACACGGCGCGACCCCGAACCCGCCAACCTCCGACCTCACGCGACCCCAATCTCGCCCAGCCCCTCACGCCCAGGAGACGTGGCATCCACCTCCCGCCCTGTGGGCCGGGCTTGCCCCGTCTCACCCACGCGCCCACTTTCGGGGTCGCGTGTGATCATCCCAAGGCGAGGCCACGCAGGTTCGGGGTCGCCACTGGTCGCCTCACGACATCCGACGCGACACGACGCGACCCCGAGCTGGCCATCCAGCGACGACAAGCGACCCCGAACTTGACCAGCCGCTCACACCCGAGTGTTGAGTACCTGCCTCCCTACTCTCCGGAGCCGGGCGCCCCGTCTCAACCACGCGCCCATTTTCGGGGTGGTGTGTAGCCACCCCAGGGCGAGACCACCCGCGTTCGGGGTCGCGTGTGGCCACCCAAGGCAAGACCACCCGCCGTTCGGGGTCGCGTGTGGTCACCCCAGGGCAAGGCCACGCAGGTTCGGGGTCGCGAGTGGTCGCCTCACGACATCCGATGCGACACGACGCGACCCCGAACTGGCCATCCGCCGACCTCACGCGACCCCAAACCCGCCGAACCCACGCCCGAACCCGCCAACCACCGACCTCGCGCGACCCCGAGCCCGCCGAACCCACGCCCGAACCCGCCGAACCCACCCGCGCCCGAACCCACCCCGACCCGCCCCCACGCGCGGGGGGCACAGCAGGATCAGGCCTCGCGCGTGATGGTCACCCGCACGTGCAGCTCGCTCTTGAACGGACCCGCGTAGACGCCGCGCAGCGGCGGGACGTCGTTGTAGTCGCGGCCGCGCCCCACCAAGACGTGCCGATCGCCGATCTCCACGCGGTTCGTGGGGTCGAAGCCCTGCCATCCTCCGGTGAACCACTCGACCCAGGCGTGGGACTCCCCCGTGACGGGGACCCCGACCTCGGGATGCGCACTCGGGTGCAGATAGCCCGACACGTACCGGGCCGGGATGCCCACTTCGCGCAGCGCGCCCAGGGTGATGTGCGTGATGTCCTGGCAGACGCCCTTGCGCTCGGCCCAGGCCTCCGCACCGGTCGAATGCACGCCGGTGAACCCGTGCACGTACTCCATCGCGTCGCCGGCGGCGGTCGCGATGGCGATCGCGGCGCGGCAGGGCTCGTCGTGCTGCGCGGCGATCGAGCGGGCGATCTCGGCGACCTCGGGGTGCGGAGCCGTGCGCACGGTCTGTCCGAGCATCTCGACCGTCCCGACGCCCCGTGCGGACTCGCGCGCGAGGCGGTCCCACGTCATCTCGGCGACCTCGATCGGACGCGGTCGCACCTCGACGAGGGAGCGGGCCGTGATGCCGAGCGACGCGTGCGGCGCGAGGACGTCGAACGCGGCCACCCGGGTCCCGAAGTAGTCGGTGTAGTGGTTCACGCTCGTCGACGGCTCGATGTCGAGCTGCGAGCTCAGCACGAACTGGCTGTCGGTCGAGCTCGGCAGCATCCGCGCCTCGTTGTACGACGTGCCGACCTCGCCCTCGTAGGCGAAGCCCGTGGCGTGCTCGATCCGCAAACGCATCATGAGGTCTCTCCGATCCAGCTGGGCTCGGCGTGCGTCGGGAAGAACCGATCGCGGATCGCCTCGGACGCCTGGCGTGTCACCTTCTGCACCTGCTCCATGTGTTCGGGGAGCTCGCGCAGGATCTCGTCGATCGGCCGATACTCGAGGTCGTTGCGGATGCGGCCGAGTGCCCGCAGCACGGTGTTGGAATGGCCGACGCGGTCGGCGACCGGGTCGATCGCACTCATGCAGCGTTCGGCCTGCGTGATCGAGTGGATGACCGAGCGCGGAAACAGCCGGTCCAGCAGCAGGAACTCGGCGGCGTTGGCGGCGCTCGGCATCCCGCGGTAGGTGCGCAGGTACGCCTCGTAGGCCCCGCACGAGCGCAGGATGGTCGTCCACGACGGGCCGGAGGCCTCCGTCAGCGCCTTCGTGGCGAGCAAGCGCGCGGTCATGTCGGTGCGTTCGATCGAGCGCCCGAGGGTGAGGAACTGCCACGCCTCGTCACGGCTCGTCGAGGAGTCCGTGATGCCCACGGCGAGCGCCGAGCGCTCGCGCACCCACTGGAAGAACTCGTGCACCTTCTCGTTGTTGATGCGGCGGGGCATCCGCGAGTAGGTGGTGTTGAGCGTCTCCCACAGCTCGGTGGAGACGATCTCCCGCGCCCGACGGGCGTTCTCGCGCGAGGCCTGCACCGCGTACGCGATGCTCGACGGGTTGGCACGGTCGACCGCGAGGCTCGTCAGCACGTCGCCGCGGGTGACGCGCACCCCGGGCTCGGGCTGGAGCGACCCCATGACGCCCATCAGCGAACGGCAGGCGGTGTCCTCGTCGATCCAGGGATCCTCGAGCAGCAGCTGGAGGTGGACGTCCAGGATGCGCGCCGTTCCGTCGCTGCGCTCGATGTAGCGCCCGATCCAGAACAGCGACTCGGCGATGCGGCTCAGCACGAGGCCACCCCCTCTGCGGCGGGTCCGGTCTGCTGCTGCTGCTCCTGCTGCTCCGACCGCGTCCGCGGCGGGTCCTGCGGGGAGTGCGTCTGCGGCTGCTGCGTGTCGTAGATGATGGGGATCGCCTCGGTGACGGATGCCTGATCGGCGACGAGCTCGGCGAGACCGCCCGAGCCCTGCGTGCCGAGCGGGCCGCGCTGCGGCGCGTCGCCGCCGACGATCCACGTGTCCTTGGATCCGCCGCCCTGCGAGGAGTTGACGACGAGCTGCCCCTCGGGCAGGGCCACGCGGGTGAGGCCGCCGGGCAGCACCCACACCTCGTCGCCGTTGTTGACGGCGAAGGGGCGCAGGTCCGCGTGCCGCGGGCGCATCCCGTCCTCAACGAGGGTGGGGATCGTGGAGAGCATGACCACCGGCTGCGCGATCCAACCGCGCGGATCGGCGATGAGCTTCGCGCGGAGCTTGTCGAGCTCCGCCGGCGAGGCGTCCGGTCCGACGACGAGCCCCTTGCCGCCCGACCCGTCGACCGGCTTGACGACGAGCTCGTCGAGCCGGTCGAGTACCTCGGCGAGCGCGTCGGGCTCCTCCAGCCGCCACGTGTCGACGTTCTTGAGGAGGGGCTCCTCGGCCAGGTAGTACCGGATGAGGTCGGGGACGTAGGTGTACAGGAGCTTGTCGTCGGCGACGCCGTTGCCGACCGCGTTGGCGATCGTGACGTTGCCCAGACGCGCGGCGAGCATCAGCCCGGGCGCTCCGAGCATGGAGTCGGCCCGGAACTGCAGCGGGTCCAGGAAGTCGTCGTCCACCCGGCGGTAGATCACGTCGACCCGCTTGAGCCCGCGCGTCGTGCGCATGAACACCTTGCCGCCGATGCACTGCAGGTCGCGCCCCTCGACGAGCTCGATGCCCATGAGGCGTGCGAGCAGGGTGTGCTCGAAGTACGCGGAGTTGTAGACGCCGGGGGTCAGCACGACGACGTTCGGGTCCTCGACGCCGGGAGGGGCGGAGGCACGCAGGGCCTGCAGCAGCTTGTTGGGATAGTCGCCCACCGGCTGGACGCGCATGGAGTGGAACAGCTCCGGCAGCGTCTGGGCCATCACCCGGCGGTTGGAGATGACGTAGCTGACCCCGGACGGCACGCGCACGTTGTCCTCCAGCACGCGCATCTCGCCGTTCTCGTCGCGGATGAGGTCGATCCCGGCGACCTGGATGCGCACGCCGTTGGCCGAGTGCACGCCCGCCGCCTGGCGGTAGAAGTACTGACTGGATGCGATCAGCGCGGCCGGCAGGACACCGTCGCGCACACAGTGCTGGTGGCCGTATGCATCGTCGAGGAAGGCCTCGAGCGCCTTCACCCGCTGCTGCACGCCCTTCTCGACGCGGGTCCACTCGTCGTACTCGATGACCCGGGGCACTGCATCCAGCGGGAAGGGCCGCTCCTCCCCCGCGAAGTCGAAGGTGACGCCCTGCGCGAGGTACGAGCTCGCGAGCGAATCCGTGCGTCCGCGCAGCTCCTCCTGGGTGAGGCGGGCCAGCGCCTGGTAGAGCTCGCGATAGGCCGCGCGCGAGGGGCTCGACGCCCCCGCGTCGGCCCCGTCTCCCGGGGCCCGCTCGAACATCTCGTCGAACGCGGGAACGCCCGACGAGGTCTTGCGCGGCGCCAGCGTCGAGCCGTATCCGTCGAAAAGGTCACCCATGCCCTGAGCCTAGTCCGGGTCATGTTTCGCAGAAATGACGGACCCCGAGGACGCGCCGGAGCGGGACCCGGAGGCGGCCGGGATCGGCGGTCCGACGGGCTCACCGGTTAGCATGAGAGCGGCCCGATGGACCGGGCACGACGTCGGGAGTCGCCGTGGTTGCACCGCTCGAGGAGCTCGTTTCGCGTCTCCTCACGCTCGCGACGCCGGAGCCAGGCAACGACGCGCGACGGCTTCCCCCCGAGCGGGAGCTCGGCGAGGCGCTCGGGATGAGCCGCGGCGCTCTGCGGGAGCAGCTCTCCGTTCTCGAACGGCTCGGCTTCCTGCACCGCACCCAGGGGCGCGGCACCTACATCGACACCCCTTCCGACGATTTCGTGCGCTCCTACTTCACGATCGCCCGCGAGCTCGGCTACCTCACCGACGAGCAGTTCGCGGAGTCCCGCGTCATGCTCGAGGAGGCCGTCGCGGAGACGGCGGCGGTGCGCGCGTCGACCGAGGAGATCGCGGACCTGCGCGCGGACGTGGATCGGATGATTGCGGCCACGATGAGCGACGACCACGAGGCCGCCTTCGAAGCGGACGTGACCTTCCATCGACGGCTGCAGTCAATGGTCGACAACCCGGTCCTCCATCTCATGCACGACGGCCTGAGCCACGTGCTGCGCGAGGCGATCCGCTTCCGCCGCCTCGAGGCGGTCGCCGTCGAACCGGTCGATGCGAACGGTGTGCGGCGCACCGACAGCGTGCACTACGCCATCGTCGAGGCGATCGAGGCACGCGACCCGGAGGCCGCTCGGCTCGCGATGCGACAGCACTTCGACAACTGGTCCTCGCTGGGCATCCCCGTCGTCCGCTGATCCGCCCGGCGCCGGGCGGGCGGTCTCACCCTTCGGCGATTGGTTGAACCAATCATTGACACGCTCGTCCCGCGCTTCTATCATCATGACTGCGCATTGGTAGAACCAATGCTCGTCGTCATCCGTCCGACCAATGGAGGTCCTCGCCCATGACCGCTTCCTCACCGACCGTCGCCTTCGTGGGCGTGGGGGCGATCGGCCTGCCGATGGCCTCCCAGCTCGCCGCCGCCGGTGTCCGCGTGATCGCCGTCGACCCGTTCGCCGTCGCCCGCGAGAGGGCGGCCGAAGCCGGCATGCAGCCCGCGGCGGAGATCGCCGAGGCCGCCGAAGCCACGGTGGTGATCGTGATGGTCGCCACCCCGGCCCAGCTCGACACGCTCATCAGCGACGCCCTCGCGGCGGGAATCGTGCCGGGGACGACCTGGGTGATCATGAGCACGGTCGGCCCCGAAGCGGTCGTCGCCGCCGGGGACCGGATCTCTGCCGCAGGCGGCCACGTCGTGGACGCGCCCGTCACCGGGGGCGTCGCCCGAGCACGTACGGGCACCCTCACGATCTTCGCGGCCGGCGGCACGGAGGCTCTGGCCGCGACGGCGCCCCTCCTGGAACGGCTCGGCACCGTGCGTGTCGTGGGCGCGGAGATCGGTCGCGGCCAAGCGATCAAGGTCGTCAACCAGCACCTGTGCGCTGTGCACATCGTCGCCGCCGCCGAGGCGCTCGCACTCGCCGAGCGGCTGGGCCTCGACCCGGCCGAGGTGCTTCCGCTCCTCGAGTCGGGCGCGGCGGGGTCGTGGATGCTCGCCGATCGCGGCCCGCGCATGCTGCAGGGCACCGACGCCGAGGTGACGAGCCAGATCACCATCTTCGTCAAGGACTCCGGCCTCGTCGCCGACGCCGCCCGCGCTGCCGACGCCGAGACCCCCCTCCTCGACGCGGCTCGCGAACGCTACCTCGCCGCCGCGGACCTCGGCCTCGGCACGCGGGACGACTCGCGCGTGATCGAGACCTACTCGCGCCCCTGACCCGACGCATCACCCGACCCCCGCACCACCCTGTTCAAGGAGGAACACCGTGACCACCGCCACGCGCGCACCGCGCATCACCCGCGACAATCCCCTCAAGGTGTCGATCGCCTCGATGATCGGCACCGCCGTCGAGAGCTACGACTTCTTCATCTACGGCACCGCCGCCGCCGCATACTTCGGCACCGCCTTCTTCCACGCGGAGAACGCGTTCATCGGCGTCCTCGCCTCGTTCGCGACCCTCGCGATCGGGTTCCTGTTCCGTCCCATCGGCGGATACCTCGCGGGGCACTACGGCGACCGCGTCGGACGCAAGTTCATCCTGATCGCCGCGCTGACGATCATGGGTGCGGCCACGTTCCTCATCGGCCTGCTGCCGACGTACGCCGCGATCGGCGTCGCCGCCCCGATCCTGCTGATCCTGCTGCGCGCCATCCAGGGCATCGGCTACGGCGCCGAGTGGGGCGGCGCCGTGCTCATGGCGGTGGAGCACGCGCCCGCGAAGCGGCGCGGATTCTTCGGATCCGTCACCCAGATCGGCATCCCCGCCGGGCTCCTGCTCGCCAACGGCACGTTCCTGCTCTCGGCCGCCCTGTTCGAGGGCGACTGGGTGTGGCGTGCGCCCTTCCTGGCATCCATCGTCATGGTGGTGATCGGCCTGTGGATCCGGCTCGGCATCACCGAGTCGCCCGACTTCCAGAAGATGAAGGCGGCCGGAGAGATCCACAAGCGCCCGGCTATCGAGGTCATCAAGCGCGATTGGCGCAGCATCCTGCGCATCATCGGGCTCCGCCTGGCCGAGACCGGCGGCTACTACATCACGACCAGCTTCGTGCTCAGCTACGTCGTGCTCGCCGAGGTGATCGACAAGCAGTACGTGCTGCTCGGCACGATCGTCGGCTCCGCGCTGGGTCTCGGATCGCATCTGCTCTACGGCGCCTGGTCCGATAGGATCGGGCGGCGCAACGTCTTCCTGATCGGCTCGGTGTTCACGATCCTCTTCGCGTTCCCGATGTTCCTGCTCATCAACACGGGAGTGGCGATCATGGTCATCGTCGCCGTCGCGCTCAGCCTGCTGCTCAGCCACGACCCGATCTTCGCGGTCGAAGCCAGCTGGTTCTCCGAGCTGTTCCCCCGCGACGTGCGTTCGTCGGGCATCTCGCTCGGCTACAACGGGGCCGCCATCGTGGCGGGCCTGCTCCCGTTCATCGCGACGGCCCTGTACGGCTGGGTGGGTTGGATCGGCCCCGCCATCCTGTTCGCGCTGCTCGGCGTCGTCTCGACCCTGACGGCTCTTGTGACGCGCGAGACCGCGCCGGTGAAGACCGGCGAGACCGACGACGTGCCGCTCGATCCGGTCGCCGTCTGACGATCATCCGCCGCCCGACGACCACGAGAAGAGACCTCCGATGCCAGACACCCTCTCCCGGACGGATGCCGCGACGATCGCCGATCGCACCGCGCGGGTGCGCCGGGGCGCCCAGAACATCCGCCTGCACGCGCTCCGCATGGGCGAGGTGCAGGGGCAGGGATACGTCGGCCAGGCGCTCGGCGCCGCCGACATCCTGGCCGTCGTCTACCTCGATCAGCTGCGACTGCGTGCCGACGACCCGCACTGGGAGGCACGGGATCGCTTCCTGCTGTCGACCGGCCATTACGCCATCGGGCTCTACGCGGCGCTCGCGGAGGCCGGCGTGATCCCCGTCGAAGAGCTGGACACCTACGGGTCCGACGACTCCCGACTGCCGATGTCGGGCATGGCGAGCTACACGCCGGGGATGGAGATCTCCGGCGGGTCGCTCGGCCACGGGCTCTCGGTCGCCGTCGGGATGGCCCTCGGGCTGCGGCACGGCGGCAGCGACGCACGGATCGTCAACTTCCTCTCCGACGGAGAGCTCAACGAGGGGTCGACGTGGGAGGCGGCGATGGGCGCCGCCTCCCACCGGCTCGGCAACCTGACGGCGATCGTCGACATGAACGCCCTGCAGGCGGACGGCCCCACCGCATCGGTGCTCGGCATCGAGCCCGTCGAGGAGAAGTGGCGCGCGTTCGGCTGGCACACGCAACGCGTCGACGGGAACGATCCCACTGCGCTCCTCGCCGCCTTCGACCGCATCGACGACCGCGACAGCACGGGGGCGCCGCAGGTGATCGTCTGCGACACCCGCGTCGGGCGCGGCGTCCCGCTCCTGGAGCAGCGCGAGAAGAACCACTTCATGCGCATCGAAGAACACGAATGGGCGATCTGCCGTGAGCAGCTCGTCGCCGGATACGAGGAGGACGGCCGATGACCACGACAGCGCAGACCGCCGGCGCGCCGGCGCGCCTGAAGACCTCGGCGATGATCGCGTCGTTCGCCGACCCCGGGCAGAAGACGGCGTCGGCCCCGTTCGGGCACGCCCTGGCGGCGCTCGCCGACGCCGACCCTCGGGTCGTCGGTCTGAGCGCGGACCTGGCCAAGTACACCGACATGCATGTGTTCCGGCAGGCGCACCCCGACCGCTTCTTCCAGATGGGGATGGCCGAGCAGCTGTTGTTCGGCGCCGCGGCGGGGATGGCCGAGACCGGCCTCGTGCCGTTCGCGTCGACGTACTCGGTGTTCGCCGCGCGGCGGGCCTATGACTTCATCTGCCTCGACATCGCCGAGCCCCAGCTCAACGTCAACATCGTCGGCGGACTGCCGGGACTCACCACGGGATACGGCCCGAGCCACCAGGCGACCGAGGACGTGGCGATCTTCCGCGGCGTTCCCGGTCTCACGATCGTCGACCCGTGCGATGCGGTGGACATCGCCCAGGCGGTGCCCCAGCTCGCCGCCGCGGAGGGTCCGACCTACCTCCGGCTGCTCCGGGGCAACGTTCCGAGCGTGCTCGACGAGTACGACTACACGTTCCAGCTCGGCAGGGCCGCGGTGCTCCGACCGGGAGCGGACGTCGTGTTCGTCTCCAGCGGCCTCATGACGATGCGCGCGCTGCAGGCCGCCGAGGCCCTCGCGGCGCACCGCGTCGACGTCGCGGTCGTGCACACGCCGACCCTGAAGCCGTTCGACGAGGAGACCGTGGTCCGCGAGATCGACACGCCCCGGCTCGCCGTGACCCTGGAGAACCACACCGTCGTCGGCGGACTGTTCGAGACGGTGGCATCCGCCCTCGTGCGCCGGGGCGTCGGACGCCGGGTCGTGCCTGTGGGCCTGCCGGACGAGTTCCTCGATGCGGGGGCGCTCCCGACGCTGCACGAGCGATACGGGCTGTCCACGGCCGCCATCGTGGCCCGCGTGCTCGACGAGCTGCGATGAAGACCCTCGTCCTCGACGACGACCCGACCGGCACCCAGTCCGCGGCGGACGCGCTCGTGCTGCTCCGCTGGGACACCGCGTCGCTCGTCGACGCCCTGCGCACGCGCGACGCCGTCTATCTCCTGACGAACACCCGCGCGATCGACGAGGCGGAGGCGGTGGGGCTCCTCGAGAGCGTGCGCGACGATCTCGCCGCCGTGGAGGACGAGCTGGGCGAGCCGGTGCACGTCGTGCTCCGCGGGGACTCGACGCTGCGGGGCCACGTCTTCGCCGAGACGGAGGTGTTCGCCCGCCCCGACGACCTCATCCTCTTCGTGCCCGCCTTCCCGCAGGGCGGACGGACGACCCACGACGGGATGCACTACGTGCGCGTCGACGGTGTGGACGTCCCCGCCCACGAGAGCGAGTACGCCGCGGACCCTGTGTTCCCGTTCGCCTCCGGCTATCTTCCCGACTTCGTGCGAGCGCGTTCGACGCGACCGGTCGTCCGCATCCCGCTGGACGACGTGCGCGCAGGCCGCCTCGCCGACGCAGTCAGCGCGGCGGCGCCGGGCAGCGTGCTGCTTCCCGACGCCATCACCGACGACGACCTCCGCGCCATCGCGGGCGCGGTGCGGAGGGTGTGGTCGTCGGGCCGCTCCGTCGTCGTCCGCTCCGCGTCGCCCCTCGCCGCCGCCATCGCAGGCGTCGAGAGCGCGGGCCTGCTCCCGGTGCCGCTGGTCGACGCCGCCGCGCCGACGCTGCTCGTCTGCGGGTCGCACACCGACGGCGCCACCCGCCAGCTCGCCCGGGTGTCGGAGCGATGGTCGGCGCCCACCCCGATCCACACGGATGCCGCCCTGGCGGACGCGCCGGCGGAAGCCGCCCGCGCGGCCGCCGTCGTCGCGCGGCTGATCTCCACGGCGGGGTTCGGGGCGCTCGCGTCGGAACGCGCGCGCCGCCCGGAGCACAACACGCTCGCGCATGGGGAGCGGGTGATGGCCGCCCTCACCTCGGCGGTCGAGGCTCTGCGCTCGGACGTGTCGGTCGTGGTGTCCAAGGGGGGGATCACGTCGGCAGACGTCGCCCGCGTCGGCCTGGGCGCCGACCGCGCCCTGGTGCGCGGCCAAGTGCTGCCCGGGGTCTCGGTCTGGGACCTCACCACGCCGGAGGGTCGGGACCTGATCTACGTCGTCGTCCCCGGAAACGTCGGTGACCCGGCCACGATCGCCGACGTGCTGAGCGCTCTGCGCGTCCCCGCCGGCTGAATCCGGCCCCCGCCGTCCCCACTCCGGCCTAGGATCGGCGCATGCACCCGCGGCAAGACCCAGCGCCGACGCGACGCCCCCGAGACGGGGGCGGATCCCGCGCCGCGCTCGCCGGTGCGGCGTCCGTCGCGTTCGGGGCCGGCGTGGCCGAGCTCGCCGGCGCGCTGCTCGGGACGAGTCCCGTCGCGGCGGTGGGGTCGACCCTCATCGATCTCGCGCCGCCGTGGGGCAAGGATCTGGCGATCGCCCTGTTCGGGACGGGCGACAAGGCGGCTCTGATCACCGCCGTCGCGATCGTCCTGCTCCTGCTCGGTGCGCTGACCGGGCTCGTGTGGCGACGCTCGCGGGCCGCCGCCCAGACGCTCGTCGTCGTACTCGGCCTGCTCGGGCTCGCCGCCGCCGTGACCCGCGCCGATGCTCCGGCCCTCGCGGCGCTCCCCGCGGCGCTCGGAGCCGCCGGCACGCTCCTCGCCCTCGCTCGGCTCATGCCGCGCGCGGCGATGCACCCGGCGACCCCGCCGGCGGGAACGGCGCCGGGCGGCGCCGAGGCGACGGCCACCGGCCCCACCCGGCGCGCGTTCCTCGTGTGGACCGCCGGCGCGGCGGCCGTCGGGGCCCTCGCCGCGGCCGGCGGCTGGGCGCTGCAGGCGGGCTCGCGCGCCGCCTCCGCCCTGCGCGCCGCGATCGTCCTCCCCCGCCCCGTCCGCAGCGTCACCGTCCCGGCGTCCGCAGACCTCGGCATCCCGGGCCTCGCCCCGGTCGTGACGCCGAACGCGGACTTCTACCGCATCGACACGGCTCTCACCCTGCCGCAGGTGGATCCCACGACCTGGCGGCTGCGCATCCACGGGAAGGTCGACGAGGAGGTCGAGCTCGGCTGGGACGACCTGATGGCCCTGCCGCTCGAGGAGAGCGTGACGACGCTGACCTGCGTGTCCAACGAGGTCGGCGGCGACCTCGTGGGCACGGCGGTGTGGCTCGGCTATCCGATCCGTCATCTGCTCGCGCGCGCGGGCGTGCACCCGGATGCCGACATGGTGCTGTCGACCTCGGCGGACGGGTTCACCGCGGGCACGCCCCTCGAGGCGCTGACCGACGACCGCGACGCGATCCTGGCGGTCGGGATGAACGGCGAGCCCCTGCCGATCGCGCACGGATTCCCGGTGCGGATGGTGGTCCCCGGGCTCTACGGCTACGTCTCGGCGACGAAGTGGGTCGTCGATCTCGAGGTCACCCGGTTCGCGGATGCGCAGGGCTACTGGATCCCGCGCGGGTGGTCGGAGCGCGGGCCGATCAAGCTCGCGAGCCGTATCGACGTGCCGCGGCACGGCGCGAACGTCGCGGCGGGTGACGCCATGATCGCCGGGGTCGCCTGGCAGCAGCACGTCGGCGTGCGCGGCGTGGAGGTGCGCGTCGACGACGGACCGTGGCAGCCGGCGACGCTGGCGACCGCCATCTCGTCGGACACCTGGGTGCAATGGATGCTGCCGTGGCAGGCGAGCGCCGGCCGGCACACGATCACCGCACGGGCGATCGGCGAGGACGGCGAGCCGCAGACGGCCGCGCCCGCACCGCCGGCACCCGACGGCGCGACGGGGTGGCCGACCGTCGGCGTGACGGTCGCCTGACCCGGCCGGAATCGCCACCTCCCTCGGCGCGGCGGCCGAGGATATGCTGTGCCCAGCGTCCCCCCGGCGAAAGGTCTCCCGTGCGCGTACTCGTCACCAGCTCCCGCAACACCTTCGCGCTCGACATCATCCGCAAGCTCGGCAGTCTCGGGCACGAGGTGCACGCGAGCGACACGTATGCAGGCGCGGTCGGCAGCCACTCCCGGTATCTGACCGGGCACTTCGTCACCTCGTCGCCGCGGTTCGAGACGGATGCGTTCATCGAGGAGATCGGCGGCTACGTCGCCGAGCACGGCATCGAGCTGATCATCCCGTCGTTCGAGGAGGTCTTCTACCTCGCCGCCCGCGCCGACGATCTGCCGGCCGGGGTCCGCGTCTACGCCGGGAGCTTCGCCGACCTGGCCCGTCTGCACGACAAGGCGAGCTTCCAGCGTCTCGCCGCGTCGGCGGACGTTCCCCTTCCCGAGACCGTGGTCGTCACCAGCCCCGACGAGTTGACGGCGGCGATCGCGCGCTTCCCCCGCTACTTCGCCCGCGCCGCCTTCTCGCGCGGAGGCGTGGGGCTGCTCACCAACACCGGCCCGCTGGCGGGAACCGTCCTGGTCGAGAGCTGCATCCCGACGCCCGAGCAGCCCTGGCTCGTGCAGCCGTTCGTGGACGGACCGATGGTCTGCTCCTACAGCACGATCGTCGACGGCCGCATCACCTCCCACTGCACCTATCGGGCGCCGGAGCAGTGGCACCACAGCACGGGCATCACGTTCCTCGCCGTGGACAGCACCGACACGCTCGCCTACGCGCAGCGCATCGTCGACGCGCTCGACCCGTCCTTCAGCGGACAGCTGTCGTTCGACTTCGTCGACTCGGACCAGGGGCTGCGGATCATCGAGTGCAATCCGCGCCCGACCAACGGAGTGATCCTGCTCGAGGCGGAGGCCTTCGCGGAGGCGCTGGTCGGTGAGGCGGATGTCACCGCGATCGCGGAGCCGGGCACCGAACGTCAGGTCAGCCTCGCCGTCCTGGCCGACTGCTTCAGCGAGCCGCTCTCGCACCTGCCGACGTCGCTGCACGATCTCCTGCACGTGCGGGACGTGGGCGCGGGCTGGCACGACTCCCTCGCGATGCTGTGGAGTCCCGCGACGATCGTCCACGGCGCCAAGGTGGAGCACGGCTCCCGCGCCGAGATCCTCGCCGCCCTCGGCGACGACATCGTGTGGAACGGCGAGCCGATCGAGGGCATGAGCGGTGCGGATGCCGAAGCGCTGGAGGACGTGCACGCGGGGCGCGTCTGAGGGTCGTCGTCAGCGGGCGGTCAGCTCGTCGACGCGCGCCAGAGCCCGCAGCAGCTGCGGCGCCCGCGCGGAGATCCCGACCCGCGGCAGCCGGTCGAGCGCGCCCGCCTCGTCGACGAGGCGGCGGTGCTGACCCGTCACCAGACGTCGCGTCGCGTTCAGGAGGGCTGCGGGATGCGTGTCGAGTGCGCTGTGCCCGTTGTGGATGCTCACGAGCACGCCGTCCTTCGCCGAGGCCGCCGCGCGTCGGGCGATCGCCACGGGGGTGCGCAGGTCGCGGTCGCCGGCGAGAGCCACGAACGGCCAGTCGAACGCGGCCGTGCCGGCGACGACGTCGTGGGGTGAGCCGGCGAAGGCGGGGAAGCGGCCGGCCAGCGGCGCGTAGGTGAGGGCGGGATCGAGCGGCCCCCCGTCGAGAGGCGCTCCATAGCCGAGCTCGCGGAAGCCGATCGCCCCGACGAGGTCGAACTCGTACACGCCGGGGATGCGCGCGATCGACGCGTCCCGCGTGGCGTAGGCGCGCAGCGCCGCCCACAGGAGGCCGCCACGGCCGCGCAGACGCCGGCGGACCACGGTGCCGGTCAGCTCCGCGCCGCTCAACTCGTGGGCGGCGCGGACGACGTCGAGGAGGGTGCGCTGGTCGACGCCCCCGGCCACGAGGCGCCTGATCCCAGAAGCGACCTCATCGTCGGCGTCCCAGAACAGGGCGCGGACGGCGGCGCGCTCGATCTCGAGATCGGCGGGCGACTGGAGCGCCGAATCCAGCAGCATCCCCGCGACGCGTCCGGGGTGTCGCATGCCGAACGCCGCGGCCAGGTAGCTGCCGTACGACGAGCCGACGAGGTGCGCGCGGTCGACGCCCTCGCGGTCCAGCACCGCCGCGAGGTCGTCGAGCACGGCGTCGACGCGCATCGCCGAGAACGGCAGGTCGTGCCCGGCGAGGTCACGGCGCGAGCGCCCGACGCCGCGGTGCTCCACCATGATCAGGTCGAGCCCGCCATGGGCGGCCCAGCGGCGCAGTGCCCCGTACGGTCGCAGCGCCCCCAGTCCCGGACCGCCGGGGATCACCACCGCGGGCGTCCGGGTCCGGGGGCCCGAGCGCACGTAGGCGAGATCGAACGCGGGACCGTGGACGTCTGCGGGGCGCCGCACCGTCGCGATCCGCGCGACAGCCCGCTCTCTCTCCGGCCCGCGCATCACCACCGCCCCGCGTCAGACCACGAGGACGAGTCGCAGCTGCTCGACGGCCCAGTCGAGTTCGGTGGCCCGCACGACGAGCGGCGGTGCGATCCGGATCGTCTGCCCGTGCGTGTCCTTGACCAGGACGCCGCGGGCGAGCAGACGCTCGGCGACCTCGCGACCGGTGCCGTGGGCCGGGTCGATGTCGACGCCCGCCCAGAGCCCCACGACGCGCACGGCTGTGACCCCCTGCCCGACCAGGGACTCCAACGACGCGGCGAGGTGCGCGCCGAGAGCCTCCGCGCGGGTCTGGAACTCGCCCGAGGCGAGCATCTCGACCACGCGCAGCCCGACCGCGCACGCGAGCGGGTTGCCTCCGAACGTGGAGCCGTGCTCGCCGGGCCGGAGGATGCCGAGCACGTCGGCGTCGGCGACGACGGCGGACAGCGGCACGATGCCGCCCCCGAGGGCTTTGCCGAGGAGGTACACGTCCGGCACGACGCCTTCTCGATCGCAGGCGAAGGTCGTACCCGTGCGGGCGAGGCCCGACTGGACCTCATCGGCGAGGAACAGGACGTTCTCACGGTCGCAGATGTCGCGGACTGCGCGCAGGTACCCCTCGGGCGGGATCACGACGCCGGCCTCGCCCTGGACGGGTTCGATCAGCACGGCGGCCGTGTTCTCGTCGACGGCCGCGGCGATCGCGTCGGCGTCGCCGTAGGGCACCGACACGAACCCGGGAGTGAACGGCCCGAAGTCGGTGCGCGCCACCGGGTCGTCGCTGAAGCCCACGATCGTGGTCGTGCGGCCGTGGAAGTTGCCGTCGGCGACGACGATCGTGGCGGCGCCGTCCGGGACGCCCTTGACGCGGTAGGCCCAGGCGCGGGCGGCTTTGATGCCGGTCTCAACGGCTTCGGCGCCGGTGTTCATCGGCAGGACCATGTCCTTGCCGCACAGCTCCGCGAGCGCCGCGGCGAACGGTCCGAGCCGGTCGTTGTGGAAGGCGCGGCTGGTGAGGGTGACGCGTCCCAGCTGTTCCGTGGCCGCCGCCACGAGGGCCGGGTGGCGGTGCCCGAAGTTCAGCGCGGAGTACGCCGACAGGAGATCGAGGTAGCGTTTGCCCTCGACGTCGGTGACCCAGGACCCCTCGGCCCGCGCCACCACCACGGGGAGGGGGTGGTACGTGCGGGCGACGTGCGCCTCCTCCACGGCGATCGCCGCGGTCGTCGGGTCGTCGGGGGAAGCCGTTGTCATCGTGGTCCTCGTATCTCGAGCGTGCAGCACTTGATCCCGCCGCCGCCGAGGAGCAGCTCGGACAGGTCGATGGGGACCGGTTCGTATCCGCGCCGGCGCAGCTGCTCCGCGAAGCCTGTCGCGCGGGGCGAGAGGAAGACGTGCCGGCCGTCGGAGGCGGCGTTGAGCCCGAACACGGCGCCGTCCGCGTCCGACACGCGGATCGCGTCGGGGTAGCGCTCCTCCAGCATGCGGCGCGACGGCTCGTCGAACGCGCTGGGCAGGTAGGCGATGTTCGCGCGGGCCACGCCGCCGGGGCCCTCGACGGGGTCGAGCACGCACACGGCGGTGTCGAGGTGGTAGAACCGCGGGTCGACGAGGCGGAGCGAGACGACCTCGCGTCCGAACACCTCTCCGACCTCCGCGTGGCTCTCCCCCGCAGACCGGAATCCGCTCCCGGCGAGGATCGTCTCGCCCACCAGCAGGAAGTCGCCCTCGCCCTCCTGCACGGCATCAGGGCGCACGACGTCGAGGCCGTGCGCCTCGAACCAGGACATGAACGGCTCCTCCTCGCCGCGACGCTCCGGCACGCGGAATCGGACGCCGAGCGCCCGCCCGTCGACGACGAAGCCGCCGTTCGCCGTGTAGACCATGTCGGGGAGGTCCGGGATCGGATCGATCAGCTCCACCGTGTGACCGCGGGCGAGGTACGCGTCGTGGAGGGTCCGCCACTGGTCGACCGCTTTCGCCGTGTCGGTGGGGGCGGTGGGCTCCATCCACGGGTTGATCCGATAGCGGACGGTGAAGTGCTCGGGGCGGCACATGAGATACCGACGGCGCTGCGCGATGCGCTCGATCACGGTCACTCCTCGCTCCTCGCCTCCCCGCTCGGGGCGGACGGTCCGGCGGGACTCGTCGGCGGGCACGCCTCGTCGTATTCTGCCAGATCTCCCCCCGTTCGGCAGGGGCCCCTGCGCGACACCCGGTCGGTGAGTAGATTTTTTTCCATGTCACGTCGAACGGGGGAAGAGACGCGGGCGCTGCTCCTGCGGGTGGGCATGCAGATGCTGCTCGAGCGCGGCGTGTCCGCCGGAGTCCAGCACATCCGGCTGCAGGAGGTGCTGCGCCACGCGGGCTTGACGACGGGGGCGGCCTACCGGCTGTGGGCCGATCAGAGCGACTATCAGCGCGACCTCGCCGTCGCGATGGTGCGCCTGCGCCTGTCCGCACCCGCCGACTACGTGCACACCGCCATCGGGGAGCTCATCGCCTCCGGCGCGGACGGCGACGACGTCATCCGCGCGGCGGCGGAGGCGCATCTGCGCTCGGCAATGATGGACGCCGACGACCCGGCACGGTCGCTCGACGGGAAGCAGTTCCTCATCTCGCTCGCCCTGCGCACGACGGCCCACACCTGGCCCGAGCTCAAGGCCGCGAGCATGGAGCGCCACCACGAGTCGATCGCCGCGTTCGCCGAGCTCTATCAGCTGCTGATGGACGCGTACGGACTCCGGATGAAGTCGCCGTTGACGGTCACCGACTTCGCGGAGGCGATGGCGGCGCTCGGCGAGGGCTTCGCCGTGCGCGCACTCGAGGGCATCGACCACCCGCAGTACGACGCCGCGGACGGCGACGAGCTCCCGACCGGATCGTGGACCCTTTTCGCACTGGGCGTGCGCGCGCTGGTCGCGGAATTCATGGTTCCGATCCGGCGATCCGACGCGGGCGGGAGCTCTGGGGCCGAGTAAATCCCCCAACCCCAGAGCGACACTCCCCCCGGCGTGTCAGTGACGGTGAGATCGCAAGCGAGAACGCTATCGTCAACCTCCGTCGGCGCCCCCCAGAAGCGCCATTGCTATGGTGACCCGGCCGACCTTCAGAAACCAGAAAGATAACTTCTTTCTTCTGGTCCGGGTCAGATGATCGCGTCGCTCCACGGATCCGGGTTTCCGAAGCGATGTGCCGTCACGGCGATCGCCTGCTCGCGGAGGAACGGGAGCAGCTCGATCCGCCCCGCCGTCGTGACCGGATCGGCGTAGACGGCGACGTCCGGATCCCCGCCCGTCGCCGCCGCGAGCGCGCCCCGGAGCGTGGCGAGGGACGACTCCGCGCCGACGAGTCGCACCCGCGCGCCGCCCTCCGCCTCCACGCGGGCCCGCACGCGCGCGATCCATTCGTCGTCGGACTCGACCGACACCGGCACGTCCCTCTCGGCGAGCGCGTGCCGCACCGCGGCGGGAAGGCCCACCGGCGCACTGAGGTGGAAGGCGCCGCCCGCGCGCACACCGGCGACGGCGACGCGCAGGACGGCCTGCCATGCGGCGTCGCCCGTGGCGCGCACGGACACCTCGACCGGACGGTAGCGGAACAGGTTCCGCTCGACGCCCAACCGCGACACGTCGCGCACGCGGCCGAACTCGCGGTCCCATGCCACCGCGTCCGAGAGCGCGCCGCGACGCAGCCACTCGAAGGCCGTGTAATCGAGCGACGGCTGCGCGGCCTCGATCAGGGTGGTGATGCGCGAGTCGAGCCCGCGCAGGTGCAGGGTCGAGGAGGGCGTGCCGCCCGCGCTCGGCCGCCAGGATCCGAGGCCCATCAGATAGTGGGGCCCGCCGGCCTTCGTGCCCGGCCCCACGGACGAGCGCTTCCAGCCGCCGAACGGCTGTCGCTGCACGATCGCGCCGGTGATCCCGCGGTTGACGTACAGGTTGCCGGCCTGCACGGTGTCGAGCCAGTGCGCGAGGTCCTCCGGGTTCTGCGTGCACAGACCGGCGGTGAGGCCGTAGGCGACGGCGTTCTGCAGCTCGACGGCCTCCGCGAGAGAGCTCGCGTGCATGACGCCCAGCATCGGCCCGAAGAACTCCTCCAGGTGCGTGCGGGACCCCGGGCGGACCCCGACGCGGATGCCGGGGCGCCAGAGCCGCCCGCCGTGCTCCCCCGACGCATCGTCGACCGGGCGGGGCTCGACGAGCCACCGTTCGCCCTCCTCGAGCTCCGTCAGAGCCCACGCGAGCTTGCCGCGGGGCGGTTCGATGAGCGGGCCGACCTCGCTGAGCGGGTCGGTGGGGGCGCCCACCCGGAGCGAGGAGGTCGCGTCGACGAGCTGACGGACGAATCGCTCGGAACGCGCGACGGGCCCGACGAGGATCGCGAGCGAGGCCGCCGAACACTTCTGCCCGGCATGGCCGAACGCGCTCTTGACGAGGTCGGACACCGCGAGGTCGAGATCGGCCGACGGCATGACGATCATGGCGTTCTTGCCGCTCGTCTCGGCGAGCAGTGGCAGATCCGGGCGCCACGACCGGAACAGCGCCGCCGTCTCCCACGATCCGGTGAGGATCACCCGGTCGACGGCGGGGTGGGCGATGAGCTCGCGACCGAGGTCGCCCTCGTCGATGTCGACGAGGGCGAGCACGTCGCGGGAGACGCCGGCGTCCCACAGCGCCTCGGCGATGACCGCGGCGCAGCGGCGCGCCTGCGGGGCGGGCTTCAGGACGACGCCCGACCCCGCGGCGAGCGCCGCCAGCACCCCGCCGGCGGGGATGGCGACGGGGAAGTTCCACGGCGGAGCGACCACGGTGAGTCGCGACGGGACGAACACGGCCCCCGCGACCCGATCGAGCTCCTTGGCTGTGGCGGCGTAGTAGCGCGCGAAGTCGACGGCCTCGCTGACCTCCACATCGGCCTCGGCGAAGACCTTGCCGGTCTCGGATGCGGCGACCTCGATGAGCTCGGCGCGGCGGGCCTCGAGCGTGCGCGCCGCCGCCTCGAGGACCGTCGCGCGCTCGGCGGCGGGCGTCGCGCCCCAGCCCTCGGCCGCCGCGCGCACCCGCTGGACGACGGCCTCGATGCCCTCCTCGTCGCCGATGCGCGCCGCCTCGATCGTCGCGGCGCCCGCGGTGGACGTCTCGATGCGGCCCACCACCTCCGCCGCCCACGCACGGACCGCGGGAAGAGCCGGGTCGGAGTCGGGCGCGTTGCGGAAGCCGGCGGCGCCGGCATCGGCGGCCGGACCCGCGAGCTGCTCCCGACCGGTGAAGACGGCCGTGTCGACGAACTCCTGCCCGCCGAACACGTCGGCGCGCGCTCCTCGATCCTCGCGGGAGATCGCGAGGACGACGCCCGTGAGGTCGTCCTCGTGACGATCCTGGACCACCGGCGCACCGGCGTCGACCCGCGCGTCCGGCGCATCGGAGGAGACGTCGCCGATCTCGGCGGCGCGGTCCTGGCGTCGGTTCGGAACCGCGGGCAGGCCCGGGTCGAGGGAGCGCTCCAGGGAGGACACGAAACGGTCCCGCTCGCGCGCCAGCAGACCGGGGTCGGTGGACAGGTCGAACGCGGCGGACAGGAAGTTCTCGCTGGACGCGTTCTCCTCCAGGCGGCGCACGAGGTAGCTGATCGCGACGTCGAACTCGTCGGGGCGCACGACCGGGGTGTACAGCAGGACGCGGCCGACCTCGCAGGTCACGGCAGCCACCTGCCCCTGCGCCATCCCGAGGAGCATCTCGACCTCGACGTCGTCGCGCACACCGCGCCGTCCCGCGAGCAGCCACGCGTACGCGATGTCGAACAGGTTGTGACCGGCCACCCCGATGCGGACGCCGCGGGTGCGCTCGGGGCGCAGCGCCTCGTCGAGACAGCGCAGGTAGGAGGCATCCGTGTCAAGCTTCGAGGCGTGCGTCACGCACTCCCACCCGTGCATGACGGCGTCGACGCGCTCCATCGCGAGGTTCGCGCCCTTCACCAGCCGGACCTTGATCCGCGCGCCGCCCGCGTCGACGCGGGCGAGCGCCCACGCCGTCAGCTCGCGCAGCGCCGGCAGCGCGTCGGGGAGGTAGGCCTGGAGGACGATGCCCGCCTCGAGGCCGACCAGTCGCGGATCCTCGAGGAGACGGGTGAACACCGCGATCGTGAGGTCGAGGTCGCGATACTCCTCCATGTCGAGGTTGACGAACGTGCCCGTGTCCGCCGCGGTGAGATACAGCGGCAGCAGGCGCTCCACCACGAGGTCGACCGTCTCGTCGAACGCCCACATCGAGATGTGCGACGCGATCGCGGACACCTTGACCGAGACGTAGTCGACGTCGTCGCGGCGGATGAGGTCGTGGATGCCCTCGAGGCGGCGCCGGGCCTCCTCCTCGCCGAGCACCGCCTCGCCCAGGAGATTGAGGTTGAGTCGGGCGCCCGAGGATCGGAGGGCCGCGAGGGCCGGGCCGAGCTTGTCGGGGCGCGCATCGACGACGAGATGACCGACCATCTCGCGCAAGACGCGGCGGGCGATGGGGACCACCGGTGCGGGCAGGACGGGCGCGACGGCGCCCCCGGTGCGCACCGCGGCGCGCAGGTACCACGGGAGGAAGTCCGGCACGAGCGGCGCCACTCGCTGCAGGTTGGATGCCGCCGCCGCGAGCGACTCGGGGCGCATCACGCCGTCGACGAATCCGATCGTGAACGGCAGCCCGTTCGGGTCCTTCAGCACGCCCGCGAGACGCGCGGCGGCCGGGTCGGCCTCCACCTCGGCGGCTTCGGCGATCCAGCGCTCGGCGAGGGCGACCGCGTCGGCGGCGGGCACGGCGGGGTGGGGCTCGGGCATCGCGGTCTCCTCGGTCACAGGTCCAGACTGCACTGTCGTCACCGCAACAGGATGCGGGACACCTAAGATTCGACAAAAGCGATCATCCGTGATCGATACTGTTCGATGTTTCCGATGAGTGCGCCGGGGGTCGCCATGTTCGAACTGCGCCGCCTGCGGCTCCTCCACGAGCTGTCCCTGCGCGGCACGCTCGCCGCGGTGGCGGAGGCGCTGTCGTACAGCCCGTCCACCATCTCCCAGCAGCTCGCCCAGCTCGAGCGCGAGGCGGGCGTCCCGCTCCTGGTGCCGGACGGGCGGCGCGTCCGCCTCACCGCCCACGGCGCGGCCCTCGCCGCGCACGCGGCGCGCGCTCTCGATGCGGACGAGGACATCCGGGCAGCACTGGAGGAGCTCCGACCCGGCATCGCACCGGTGCGCATCGCCGTGCTGCAGAGCGCCGCGCGCGCCATCGTCCCCGCGGCGCTGACCCTGCTCGCCGGGCGAGCGCCCGATCTGCGCGTCGAGATCGCCGAGGTCCCACCGGAGGAGGGATTGTTCGAGCTGTCCGCGCGCGGGTTCGATCTCGCCGTCGCGGAGCAGTACCCGGGACTCACCCGCGCGCACCGCCCGAACCTCGACCGCACGGCGCTCGGGCACGACCCGATCCGCCTGGCATCGCCGCCGGGCGGGCCGGCGCTCCCCCTCGAAGAGCTCGCCGACCGCCCCTGGGTGTTCGAACCGCGCGGCACGGCCGCGCGCGAGTGGGCCGTGCAGCAGTGCCGCGCCGCCGGGTTCGAGCCCGACGTCCGCTACGAGCTCGCCGATCTCGGGGCGCACGTGGCGCTCGTCACGGCGGGCCACGCGACCGCGATGCTCCCCGATCTGCTGTGGGGCGACGAGCGGCCGCCCTTGACGCTGCGCGCACTCCCCGGCACGCCCGTGCGGGAGATCTTCGCCGCGTCCCGCCGCTCGGGAGCCTCCCGCCCGGGCATCCGTCTCGTCCGCGAGGCGATCGCGGACGCCTTCGCCGACCGCTCTTCGTCCCCCCGCTCGCGCGATCCGCGCTGACATGCCCGAGTGACGGAGGCGGCGCGTCCGCGCCCGGGCTTATACCCTGATCGGGTGACGACCCCGCCCGCCGCCGACCGACCGGCTCCGTCCGCGCCGGTCGCGCCGGGCGCTCCGGGCGGGTCGGGCACCGGGCCCGTGCCGCGGCCTGACCGGTTCGCCCGTCTACGCAAGGCCACCGACCGCGTGCCGACGACCTGGTTCGCCGCGATCGGCACCGGCGCGTTCCTGGTCGCGACCGCCGCGTTCGGCGGACTGAATGCGGTCGCCTCCGAGGAGGCGCCGCTCGCGCAGCTCACCGCGGGGCAGACGCACACCAGCGCGCAACTCGACGTCACGGTCGAGCGGGCCGCCCTCATCGACCGCCTCCCCGGGTCCGGCGTCACTCCCGACAGGGACGCCGGTGAGCGGCTCCTGGTCGTGCTCGTGCGACTGGAGAACCGCTGGGACCGCCCGCTGTCGTCGAGCTCGCAGCCGGGCTTCGCCCAGTCGGTGCGGCTGAAGGGTGATCCGCGACCCGCCCAGGGCGTCGTCCGAGAGGACGACCAGACGTCGCCGCTGTGGCTCCAACCGGGCGTTCCCGCTCTCCTCGCGTTCACGTGGGCGGTCGATCCCGACCGCTACGCCGACGCCTCGGACGTGACGATCGTCCTCGAGGACGGCGCCCTGGTCGTCGGCCAGATGCTCTACGTGGGCGAGGACTGGGGCGACTACGCCCCCGCCGCCGAGGTGACCGTTCCGCTGAAGGACGTCGGCGCGGGGGTGGGATCGTGAGGGCGGCCGCCGCCTGGGTCGTCGCCGTGTCGATGATCGTCGCGGCGTGGTGGATCGCGGGGGCGACCCCCGACGGCGAGCAGCGGATGCTCGACCCCTTCCCCGTCCGCGCGACGTGGGGACAGACCGTCGAGGCCGACAACCTCGGGGTGACGGTGCACGGTGCGCGTCTCGCCGATCGGGTGGCGACCGGCGGGTGGTCGGCCGACGGCCGGTGGCTCGTCGTGGACCTCGACGCCTGGATCGTACGCCGCGAGCCCGCCGCCCTGGGTCTGGCATACCTCCTCGTCGGGGATCGGACGTTCCTGGCGAGCGAGCGGGTCGCGGACTACGACGCGGATGCGTCCCTCGGCGGCTGGGGCCTGCACGCGGGCATCCCGCAGACGGGCACCCTCGTGTTCGAGCTGCCCGAAGACATCACCGACGACCCGGCCGCCGCCGGCGCGGTGCTGCAGCTCGCGCTCGGCCGTCCGCTCGCCGGCCGGTCGCCTCAGCAGAACCAGCAGGGCGGCACGGTCGTGGAGATCCCGGTCGATCTCACCGCCGTCGCGCACCAGGACCTGATCGACCTCGGGACGACGACCTGGACGGATGACCCGGACGGAGCCTCATCATGACCCGCCGGTGGTGGCGCCGCAACGCCGTCGCGCTGATCGCGCTCGTCATCCTCGTGCCGACCGGCGTGTGGGCCTTCGATCAGATCGAGGGCGGCCTCGCGCGGTCCGCGCAGCACACCGTCGCGCCCGGGGAGAGCATCCGTGTGGGCGACTGGACCTTCGCACCGCCGACGATCGAAGCGGTGGACCCGGCCGAGGTGGGGGCGCCCGCCGGGAGCGATCCCGTGATGGTGCGCGTCTCGGTCACGCCGGGGCGCGACGACGTCCTCTGCGACCGTCCGGGCCTGGTCGACCCCGCGACCGGACGGGAGTGGGCGACGTCCTTCGGGCTGGAGGCGCCGAGCGGTGCGGACGAGCTCGGCTCCTGCTCGCCGGACTCACCGGAGCCCTTCGACCTCGCCACCCTCATCCTGCTGCCCGCCGCTGGAGCCGGCGGACTCGACCGTCTCACCGTGACGGTCCCCATCTCGCTGCGCGAGGACGAGGTCCGCTCGGTCTACCGCTTCGACGTCGTCCGCTGAGGCATCCGTCGCCGGGCCGACTGCGGGTTCCGCACTCTCGTCGTCCTGCTCCGAGCGCACGAGCCGCGCGACCGTCGCGTCGTAGGTCGCGGCGATGACGCTGATGCGCACGGGCTCGACGAGCACCGCCGCGAGCGAGACGAGCGCGAGCGACACCGGCACCCAGAACGACCACTCGTGCGGACCGAGCGCGCGCGAGGCGCCCACGAGCAGCCACTGCTCGCCGAACTCCACGAGCGTGAAGAGGAGGACGTACCCGGCGATGAGCAGCGGGCCCGCCCTCCACATGAGCACGATCGCGGCACCGATCGGCCGGAAGCGGCCCACGACGAGGCTCTCCCAGTAGTCCCCGATCCGGCGCCGGGCCCGCGCGGGCAGCACATGGTACGTGCGCCGGACGCGGGAGAGCCGCTCGACGGCCCGGCCCCCGCTCAGTCGCGGCGCCGCCGCCTTGACCGCCTGCCCGTAGATGACCCCGGCGATCGTGAGCCACGCGATCGGCAGCAGGACGATGCCGCCCGCCTCCGACAGGACGAGCCCGACGACGTCCCACACGAGCCCCAGCGGCGCGAGCCAGCCCGTCATGCCTCCGCGCAGATCC
Organism: Microbacterium sp. MMO-56; assembly: GCF_037146215.1. Classification (NCBI taxonomy): domain Bacteria; kingdom Bacillati; phylum Actinomycetota; class Actinomycetes; order Micrococcales; family Microbacteriaceae; genus Microbacterium; species Microbacterium sp. MMO-56. The sequence continues at coordinate 8,785 of NZ_JBBCVW010000002.1, read as the reverse complement.
GCGAGCCACACCAGACCCTGCCGCGTCTGCACCCATCCGGCGACGAGGGCGACGAGGTCGGTCACGAGGTAGGCGGCGAGGTAGACCCACAGCGCCTCGAGATAGACCGCGACGATGCCGGCGAGCCGAGCGGCCCCGGCACGACGCGGCAGCCGCGACCCGAAGCGCTTGTAGGCCCAGCGCCCGGCGAACGCGATCACGAGCAGCCCGATCGTCAGCGGGGTGAATCCGAGGTCGGAGATCGTGCCCGCCGTGTCGTAGTCGAGACCCTCCACCGCGGCGCGCAGACCCCAGGCGAGCTGCCACTCGAACGCGTCGTTCGTGTAGGAGATGACGTCCTCGCGGATGAACCCCCACGCCGCGTAGAACGCGACGAAGGGCAGGATGCCGCCCAGCACGCCGTCGAGGAAGGCCGTGCGCCGGTCGCCGGCATCCGCCGGGACGGAGGCGACCGATCGCAGGCCGGGCATGCTCCCACGCAGGACAAGGAACATCGCCACGTACGCGACGAGGAGCGCGAGCGCCGCGACCGGCAGCAGCAGGATCCCGCCGACGGCGGAGCGCGCACCCACCCACGCGGCGAGCTTGAGCACGAGGAAGTGGACGAGCGTCCCCCCGAGCATCCACGCCAGCAGCGCCGGCCAGTGGGCCAGCCACAGTCGGACGGCTCGGACGAGGACGGAGGGCACGCGTCGAGGCTAACGGGTGCCCGGTGCGGGCGCGAGCGCGCGGCCGGCGGTCAGTCCCACTCGCTCGGCGCGGGGGCCTTCGTCGAGGGCAGAGCGGCGCCCGCCGCCCAATCGGCGATCCACTCCGGCAGCGGAGGGAGGTCGTCGGGGCGGCCCAGCGCGGCGAACAGCTCATCGGTGTTCACGACCCCGCCGCTCTTGCGCAGGAAGCGGGCCCGCACGATTGCCTCGGCGTAGACCTCCCCGTCCACCACGGCGCGGTGGATCTGGTACACCGCCTTGTCGTCGTGCCCGTACAGGCGCGACTCCACCGTGAAGCGCTGCCACAGCTGCAGCGACTTGCGGAACGAGACCGTCTCGCTCGCGACCACCGCGTACCAGTCGTGCGCGTTCATCGCATCCCAGAGCCCCGTGCGGATGAGCAGGTCGAAGCGACCCAGATCGAACAGCGACGCGTAGCGACCGTTGTTCATGTGCATCAGCAGGTCGATGTCGGTCGGCAGCGTGCGCAGTCGGATCCGTCCCACCGTGCGCGGCGGGAGAGGACCGCGGCGACGCAGCAGCACCCGCGCGCGCCAGATCGTCAGCAGGGTTCGCCACCAGACATTCACCCGGGGATGCTATCGGTATCCCCGATCGGATCCGCACATCGGTTGTAGGCATCCGCCAACTCGGACGCCCCTGTCTCGGAGAGCGTCGCACCGATCGGATGCCCGCCGCGGAGCCGTGCGCCGCCGATTTCGTGTTTGCCGGGGCCGGACGTAGAGTCGCCCCATGGAAGCCTCTTCCGACACCGCAGCTCCGACCGACACCGTCGTCCGTCCCGTCCGCGATGCGGATGCCGAGGCCCTGGGCCGCGTGCACGCGGCGTGCTGGCACCAGACCTACGACCACCTCATCAGCAAGGCGGCCCTCGAGAACGTGTCGCCGCGCCGGCTCGCGGAGCTGTGGACCCACTGGGCCGCGCAGGGGCCGGAGTTCCGGATGTCCGCCGCCCTCGTCGGCGGCGAGATCATCGGCTTCGTCGGCTCGGGCCCCGCCCGCGACCGCGATGCCCCGCGTCACCGCGAGCTGTACTTCATCTACCTGCTCGACCGCTTCCACGGCACCGGCATCGGCCAGCAGCTGCTCGACGCCGCGATCGACACGGAGGAGCCCGCGTACCTGTGGGTCGCCGAGGACAACCCGCGCGCGCACCGCTTCTACACCCGCAACGGCTTCGCGCTCGACGGCGCGACCCACACGGAGCCCTTCCTCGGTGAGACCCTCACCGAGGTCCGCTTCGTGCGCTGACCCGCCCCCGCGCGCCTCGCCCCCGCGCGTCGCGCCCCCGCGCGCCTCGCCCCCGCGCGTCTCGCCCCCGCGCTCGGCTCGCCCTCGACTTCGCCGAGTGTCCACAACACGCGGCATCCCACCCCGACGCCACCGCGCGTCGTGGACACTCGCCACCCGATCGTGCGCAGAGGTGTGCGAGGGCAGGGTCTCGACCCTTGCTCGCGCACCCCGCATCCGTCCCGAGCCCCAGCGCCGCCCCGCATCCGTCCCGAGCCCCGGCGCCGCCCCACATCCGTCCCGAGCCCCAGCGCCGCCCCGCATCCGTCCCGAGCCCCGGCGCCGCCCCACATCCGTCCCGAGCCGCCGCATCCCGCATCCTCGCCGAGTGTCCACGACATGCGGCATCCGACCCCCACGCCACCGCGCGTCGTGGACACTCGGCGGCGGGACGCGCGGCGAGAAGGGGCGAGAAGGGCGAGAAGGGCGAGAAGGGCGAGAAGGGGCGAACGGGGAAAGGGCGACGACGGCGAGGGGGAGCCGGCGAGGGGGCGCTCAGCGGGAGGAGACCGTGCCGAACAGGCGCGCGACGGGCGCGATCACCATCGGACGGGCGGCGACCCAGGCTCCCGCGATCACGGCCAGGGAGAGCACGAAGAACCAGAAGCCCGTCCAGTTGTCGGCATACGCGGTGGGGTCGGTCGAGCCCTGCGCGGCGTACATGTGGTTGAGGTTGCGCAGGGCGCCGGTCGCCAGCACCAGGAACACGTGGATCGCGATGAAGACCACGAAGAAGAGCATCGTCGGGAAGTGGATCTTGCGCGCCCATTCGATCGGATACGCGGCGCTGAGCTTCGCGTTCTTCTTGGGCCACAGGCCGCTCATGCGAAATCCCGAGGCGATCGCGAGCGGTGCGGCGATGAAGACCGTCGAGAAGTAGGCGAGCTGTTGCAGCGAGTTGTAGTTCACCCATCCGTTCTCGGTCGGCCAGTCCAGCGAGATGTACTGGAGCACCGCGCTGACCGCGTTGGGGAACACCTCCCAGCTCGTCGGCACGATCCGCATCCACTGACCGGTGACGAAGAGGAGGACGACGAAGACCGCGCCGTTGACGATCCACAGCAGGTCGAGGGCCTGGTGGAACCAGATCGTGAGGCTCGTCTTGCCCTTCTTGTTGCGGCGCGGGGTCCAGAACACGGCGGGGCGCTTCTCCCTGCGCACGGTGAGACCCGTGCGGATGATCAGCACCATGAGGAACGCGTTGAAGAAGTGCTGCCAGCCGAGCCATGCGGGGATGCCCACGGGCGCCCCCTCGGGCAGGTGGTACTCCCCGGGATAGGTGGCGACGAAATCGCGCAGCGCATCGAGGCTCAGCAGGAACCTCACCAGGGCGACGGCCATGCCTGCGAGGATGAGGAGCGCGAGGCCTCCGACGACGAGCGCGCCCGCCCACTGCAGCTTCGTGAACGGTCCGAGGCGGACGGGCTCTGCCACTGGCACGGGACGCCGGTTCGCCGCGCGGCCGGGCCACACACTCCGCGGCACGGTCAGAGGTGCCCGCTCGGCGAGGGGGACCTCTGCGTCGACGCGAGCCGGCAGGTCCCCGGGAGACACGGGCGCCTGGGGCGGCGCCGCGTTCGCGGAGGCGTATGCCGCGGGGGGCATGGACGTGATTCCCGGCGCATCGGCAGCGGGCGCGATGACGTCCGATACGGATGCGGGAACGGATGCCGCCGAGCCGGCCGGCGGCCACGGCTCCGCCCCCGAGGCGCGCGGCAGCCCCCGTCGCAGCGGGACGGAGGCTCCCTGAGCCGGGGCATCGACATCCGCGCCGCGCGAGTCGGGCGTCGAGGCATCCCCGTCCGGAAGATCGTCACCGGCCGGCGTCGCCGTGCGGGTGACGACATCGACCGCCGTCGGCGTCGGTCCAGCCGCGGGCTCGATCCCGACGGTCTCGGCCACGCCCTCAAGCCCCGCGGTCTGAACCGCACCCTGGGGGGCAGCGATGGTCGCAGGCGGCCAGGGCTCTCCCCCGGCCACTCGCGGCAGCCCTCGCCGAAGGACTCCCCCGACCTCGCGGGATTCGGCCCGCACGTTCGGGGTCGCCTCTGGTCGCTCAGGGCTGTCCACACCGATCACATGCGACCCCGAACCCGCAGCAACCGACCCCGAACCCGCAGCACCCGACCCCGAACCGGCAGGAAGCGACCCCGAACCCGCCGGACGCGACCCCGAAGTCAGGGAACCCGCGTCCGGAGCAGCCCCACCGGCACGAAGCGACCCCGAACCCGCAACACCCGCCGCAACACCCGACCCCGAACCCGCCGCACCCGACGCAGACGCCAGCCCAGGATCGCCCTCGAGGCCCTCGAGACCCGCGAGACCCGCGACCGCGGCCGGCGGCCACGGCTCGCCGCCCCGCACGCGGGGAAGCCCCCGGCGCAGCGGCGACCCCGAACCCGGCGTCGCCATCAGGCCTTCTTCGCCTCGAGCGCGGCGATCAGCTGGGGGACGACCTGGAACACGTCGCCCACGATGCCGTAGTCGGCGATGTCGAAGATCGGCGCATCGCCGTCCTTATTGATCGCGACGATCGTTTTCGCGGTCTGCATGCCGGCCTTGTGCTGGATCGCGCCGGAGATGCCGAGCGCGACATACAGTTGCGGCGCGACCGAGACACCGGTCTGCCCGACCTGGTGCGACGAGGCGATGTACCCCGCGTCGACCGCGGCGCGGGATGCTCCGACGGCTGCCCCGAGGGCGTCCGCGAGCTGCTCGACGAGGACGAACTTGTCGGCGGAGCCGAGGCCCCGCCCCCCGGAGACGACCTTCGCCGCGCCGCGCAGCTCGGGCCGCGACGAGACGGTCGCCTCGGCGGTGAACCCCGCGATCTCGGCGGCGGGAGCACCCGACGGTGTCACGGTGAGGGGCACGACGACCGGGGCGTCGACGGCGGCGGCCCGCGCATCCACGGCGCCCTGGCGCACCGTGATGAGGGGAGTCCCGAACGTCGGCGCGCTGACGGCGTTGTATGCACCGCCGTAGACCGAATGCTGCGCGAGGACGCCCTCGTCGTCGCGCGCCACGCCCACGGCATCCACCGCAAGGGCGGAACGGGACCGCACGGCGAAGCGGCCGGCGACGTCGCGACCCTCGACGGAGTGCGAGATGAGCACGGCGTCCGGTCGGACGAGGGCGGATGCCGCGGCGAGGGCGTCCACGATCGGGACGGTGAGCGCGGCGTCGGCGCCGCCGAGCCCGGCGGTGAGCACGACCGTCGCGCCGAGGGCGCCGGCGGCCGCAGCCAGCGGCGCCTGCGCGTCCTCCGCCGCCACGACGAGGGCGACGGGGGTACCCACCGCGGCCGCCGCGCCGAGGAGCCCGGCGGCGGAGGATGCGAGGGCGCCCTCCGGGGTGACGTCCAGCAGGACCAGGATCGAGTCCGAAGCGAAATCCGTCATGTCCGTCTCCCTCACGCCAGCCGGTTCTCGATGAGGTAGGCCGCGAGCCGCTCGCCCGCGTCTCCCTCGTCGACGATCTTGACTCCCGCTCCGCGCGGGGGCTTCTCGCTCACCGCGGTGAGGATCGACTGCGGCGCGGCGGCCGGGTCGACGTCGACGCCCAGGTCTGCGAGCGAGACCGTCTCGAAGGGCTTCTTCTTCGCTGCCATGATGCCCTTGAAGTTCGGGAAGCGTGCGTCCGGGAGGGCTTCGGTGACCGAGATCACGGCGGGCAGGGCGGCGGAGATCCGAGCCGTGCCGCCGTCGGTCGTGCGCGTGCCCGAGACGCTCGTCTCGCCGATCTCGACGGACGACAGGGCGGTCGCCTGCGGCACGCCGAGATGCTCGGCCAGCATCGCGGGGATGACCCCGCCCGATCCGTCGGTGGACACGTTGCCCGTGATGACCAGGTCGAATCCGACGCGCCGGACGGCAGCGGCGAGCACGGCCGCGGTGATCCCGAGGTCGGCGCCGGAGAGCGCGGGGTCGACGACCTGCAGTGCGGATCCCGCCCCCATCGCGAGCCCCTTGCGCACCGTCGCGGCCGCTTCCTCGGCGGCCATGGACACGACGGCGACCTCGGTGCCGGGGTGCGCGTCGGCGTAGGAGAGGGCGACTTCCAGCGCGCGCTCTCCGATCTCGTCGAGCACGCGGTCCGACGCGGCCCGATCGGCCAGACCGGTCTCGAGATCGAGCTTGCGGTCACCGTAGGTGTCGGGGACCTCTTTGACCAGCACCACGATTCTCATGGGATCTCCTTCGGAACAGCATCAGTCTAGGAGATGAAACGGAGTATCACCACAAGTGACCCTGCGTCTCATCGGGCGCACCGGTGGTCATCCATCGTCCGGAGGCCGTTCACCCCGGCGCAAGGTCGCTCGGGTAGCCAGATCGTGCACCGTTTCGCCCATCCGAAGGAATCCCATGCCTCCGCACGTCCGAAAGCGCACTCTCGCGACACTCGCCGCCGCCGCACTCGCCGGCTCGCTCGCCGTCGTCCCGACCACGGCGGCGACCGCCGCCGTGGTCCCCTCCCCGCCGACCGTCAGTGCCGACGACGCCGCGCTCGCCCTGACGCCGCTCGGCAGCTACGAGACCGGGATCTTCGATCAGTCCGCGGCCGAGATCGTCCAGCCCTACGGCGGGCGTCTCTTCGTCGTCAACGCCCAGGCGGGCGCGGTGGATGTGCTCGACGCCGCCGATCCGTCGGCGATGACGAAGCTGTACTCCCTCTCCTCCGACGGGGTCGCCAACTCGGTCGCCATCCGCGCAGACGGGCTGGGCGTCGCGGCCTTCGAGGCTCCCGTGAAGACGGATGCCGGTCACCTGGTCTTCTTCGACGCCGGCGCGCAGAGCCCCGCCGTCCTGGGCACCGTGACCGTCGGGGCGCTCCCCGACATGGTCACCTTCTCTCCGGACGGCGGATTCGTCGTCGTCGCGAACGAGGGAGAGCCCGCAGACGACTTCTCCTCCGACCCGGAGGGCTCCGTGTCCGTCGTCTCGGCGCCGGCGACGGTGGCCGCCCCCGCGCAGTCGGACGTCCGCACCGCCGACTTCCACGCGTTCGAGGGCGACGCACGTCCCGCAGGCGTGCGCGTGTTCGGCCCGCGTCCGCACGGCGACGACCTGCCGGTCAGCCGCAACCTCGAGCCCGAGTACATCACCGTCCAGGGCGACACCGCCTACGTGAGCCTCCAGGAGGCGAACGCCCTCGCGACCGTCGACCTCGCTGCGGCGACCGTGTCCGCGATCCACCCGCTCGGCGCGAAGGACCACGGTCTCGCCCGCAACGCCCTCGACCCGAGCGACAAGGACGACGTCGTCGAGCTGCGCACCTACGACGGGCTGAAGGGCCTCTACATGCCCGACGGCATCGCCTCCTACACGGCGGACGGGGCGACCTACCTCGTCACCGCCAACGAGGGCGACGCCCGCGAGTGGGGCGACTACGAGGAGGGCGCCCGCGTCAAGGATCTCGGCGAGGACGGGCTCGCGCCGGTGTGCGCGGACAGCCCTCTCGCCGGCGCCCTCGACGACGCGGACCTCGGCCGGCTCAATGTGACGACCGAGGACGGTCTGGACGCGGACGCCGGCTGCTACCGCGAGCTGTACGCGTTCGGGGGTCGATCCTTCTCGATCTGGTCGACCGACGGTGCGCTCGTGTGGGACTCGGGCTCGTCGTTCGAGGAGATCACCCGCGCGGCAGAGCCGGAGCACTTCAACGCCAACCACACGTCGTCGGACCTCGAGGCCCGCAGCGACGACAAGGGCCCCGAGCCCGAGTCCGTCGTGGTCGGCTCCCTCGGCGGGCGCACGTACGCCTTCGTCGGCTTCGAGCGCGTCGGCGGAATCGCCGCCTACGACGTCACCGACCCGTCCGCTCCGGCGTTCGTGACCTACGTCAACAACCGCGACTTCTCCCAGTCCGGCGATGAGAACCTCGCGGGCGCCGGCGACCTCGGTCCCGAGGGCCTCGCGTTCATCGACGCGGAGCACTCCCCCACGGGTCGTCCGCTTCTGGCGGTCGGCAACGAGGTGTCGGGGACGACGACCCTCTTCTCGATCGACCAGCTCGGCACGACAGAGCTGACGGTGCTCGGGGTCAACGACTTCCATGGTCGGATCGACGCGAACACGGTCGCGGTCGCGGGCACGGTCGAGGAGCAGCGCGCCGCCGCCCCCGGACCGGTCCTGTTCCTGTCCTCGGGTGACAACATCGGTGCGTCCCTGTTCGCGTCGTCGGTCGCGAAGGACCAGCCCACCATCGACGTCCTCAACACCCTCGGCCTGCAGGCCACCGCCGTCGGCAACCACGAGTTCGACCGCGGCTTCGCCGACCTCACCGGACGCGTCACCGACACCGCCGACTACCCCCAGCTCGGCGCCAACGTCTACCACAAGGGCACCACCACCCCCGCCCTCCCCGAATACCGCCTCCTCGACGCCGACGGCCTCACCATCGGCATCATCGGCGCCGTCACCCAGGAGACCCCCTCCCTCGTCTCCCCCGCCGGCATCACCGACATCGACTTCGGCGACCCCGTGCAGGCGGTCAACCGCGTCGCCGTGCACCTCACCGACGGCGACCCCGCCAACGGCGAAGCCGACGTGCTCGTCGCGCTCTACCACGACGGCGCCGGAGCAGGCACCCCCGACGGCGCCACCCTCGATCAGGAGACCGCCGCCGGCGGCGCGTTCGCCGCCCTCGTCACCGACACCGCACCCTCCGTGGACGCCATCTTCACCGGCCACACCCACAAGACCTACGCCTGGTCCGCACCCATCCCCGGCACCGACCGCACCCGCCCCGTCGTCCAGACCGGC